>JBGAJB010000026.1:0-25378 GCA_044225155.1 Phycisphaerae bacterium
CACGATCGGCCTGTGGCGCGCGGGTGTTTGATGCGACTGGCTGCGGGTTCGGCCGCCGCCGATTAGTCAAGCAGGATCTTTCGAACGATGTAGAGCACGCCGCCGGCCGTCACCGTGGTTGCGACGGCCGTGACGCCGCTCGAAAGCTCGACGCACGAAGACGTTTGGAACAGCACCGCGCCACTGACGAGCATGGCCGAAAGACGCATCCACGGAATCCGCTTAAGCATTCGAAGTTTCTCCCACTCGAAGCGGTCATCTTCGGCGGCGTCGCGCCGCCCGTCAATCGGTGGATCGAGTACACTCTGAAATCGCTCCCGAAATTGAGCGTCCGGTCGTTTCAATTGGAGAATCACGCATGCGTAACGCCGCCATACTCGCATCGTTGCTGATCCTGAGTGCCCCCGGCTTTGGGCAAACCGCCACTGACGGCTGGCCGCGATGGCGCGGGCCGACGGGCAACGGCTACAACCCGAAAGCCAAGCCGCCGACGAAGTGGAGTGAGTCGAAGAACGTGCGGTGGAAGGTGCCGCTGCCGGGCGAAGGGCACGCCTCGCCGATCGTCTTGGGCGATCGCATTTATCTATTGACCGCGATTAAGACAGACAAGACGGAAGCGCGTGGAGCAGCGAGCGAAGATGTGCTCGCGAACGCTCGGGACGTGAGCGACGTCTCCGGTTTCTTCGCGCAGGAAGCCAAACCGGGCGTCGAGATTTCTCCGCGGCCGGGCGGTCAGCAGCGTGAGCAGCGCCGGCAGGGCGGCGGCAATCCGTTCGGCGGAAAGGAAGCGCCGAAGAACATCTATCACTTTGATGTGCTCTCGATCGATCGAAAGACCGGCAAGACGGTGTGGCAGAAGACCGTGAAGGAAGCGCGACCGCACGAGGCGATTCATCCGGATGCCACGCAAGTGTCAAATTCACCCGTAACGGACGGCAAGTTCATCTATGCGTTCTTCGGCTCGCGCGGTCTTTACTGCCTCGATCTTGACGGCAATGTGAAGTGGGAACGCGATCTGGGCCAGATGCACACGCGCAATGAGTTCGGCGAAGGCGCTTCGTGCTCGGTGTACGGCGAGACCGTCATCGTGAACTGGGATCACGAGGGCGACGATTTCATCGCGGCTTTCGACCGCACGACCGGAAACGAGATTTGGCGCAAGCCGCGAAATGAGTCGACCACCTGGGCGACGCCGTACATCGTGGCGGTCGGCGACAATCCGCAAGTCGTCGTCGAGGGCGCGAAGTCTTGCATTTCCTACGACCTGAAGACGGGCGAAACGGTCTGGGAGTGCGGCGGGCTGACGGCCAATCCGATTCCGTCGCCCGTGTGTGAAGACGGCCTGATGATCCTGATGAGCGGCTTCCGAGGCGCCGCGATCAAGGCGGTCAAGCTCGCCGACGCAAAGGGCAAGCTCGAGGACAACTCGCCCGCGATGGTGTGGACAAACGAGCCTGACGTCAAAACGCCGTATGTCTCGTCGCCGCTGCTGGCAGATGGCCAGCTCTATTTCTTCGACAACAACACGCCGCGGCTCACGTGTCTCGACGCACGCACCGGCAAGAAGCTCTTCGGACCGGAGCGGATCGAGGGGTTGAACACGATCTATTCCTCGCCCGTTGCGTCGGCCGAAAACGTCTACTTGTTTGCCCGCAATGGCAAGGCGGTCGTGCTGGCGCGCGGGCCGGAGTACAAGCTGGTCGCGACGAATGAACTCGAAGATGAGTTTGATGCGTCGCCGGCGCTCGTAGACGGTGAGATGATCCTGCGCGGCCGGAAGTCGCTTTACTGCATTGAGGCGAATTGAGCGATCCGGGATTCACTCCGGTGCGTGAGGTGTTAGGCTTCGGTCAGCGCGGCTCGGCGGGAGCCTTGCCTTCCGGGTTGAGGCAGCCCGTGCGGGCTCCGACGATGCTGCGGGCGGACGCCCGCCTGAACGGCGGCGCTGACCGTACACTGCGCCGCGATCATGGCCGCTTTGCTCCTGCGCCGACTTCTGACGTTTCCTCTGCTGCTGCTCGCGATCTACGGCAGCGCCGTATTGCTCGTGATGGCCGCGCCGGGGGACGCGCTGGAGGTGTCGGATCGAGAAATGTCGCCTCAGGCACGGGCGGCACGGCGCGCGGCGCTCAATTACGACCAGCCGTGGATCGAGCGGTACTTCTGGACATGGCCGCGAAGACTCTTCTGGGACGGCGACCTGCCGTCGCACCGCTACGACGATTGGACGGTGGCCGCGATTCTGCGGTCGGCGCTTCCGATCTCGCTTCAGCTTGGGACGCTCGCCCTCGTGACGGCGATTGTGCTGGGGGTCGGTGCGGGCGTCGTCTCCGTCGCGCTGCGCGGCACACCGGCGGAAGCGAGCGCGATGGGACTCGCGCTGGTTGGCATCTCTCTGCCGTCTTTCGCGACGGGGACATTGCTGCTGATCGTGTGCGGTTTGTGGTGGAAGATTGTTCCCGTTGGTGGGTGGGGCGGCTTACAGCAGGCGATTCTGCCCGCACTCACATTGGCTCTTCCCTACGCCGCCTATCTCGCACGTCTCACGCGCACCGCGCTGCTGGAGGCGCTCGAGGAAGACTTCATCCGCACCGCCCGCGCCAAGGGCCTGACGGAAACGCAAATTCTTCTGCGGCACGCGCTGCCGACAGCACTACTGCCGGTGCTGACGTATCTAGGTCCGGCGGCGGCTGCGATCTACACCGGCTCGTTCGTGGTCGAGAAAGTGTTCGGCGTGCCCGGCATGGGAACGCACGTCGTCGAGTCGATCAACAATCGCGATCAGAGTCTCATTCTCGCCACCGTCATGGTCTACGGCGTGCTGCTGGCCGGGTTCAATCTGATCGTTGATCTGCTCTACGCGGTCGTCGATCCGCGGATTCGTGTGGGAGCGGTCAGCACATGAGTCGTGTGGCCGCTCCATCCGCGGGCGCCGTCGCCCAGCCGCAGAGGTGCGCGTCCCGCGCCGCACTGCTGGGTTTCGGATTCCTCGGGCTGCTCTATCTCATATGCCTGCTTTCGCTGCCATGGACGGCCGAGCGGATGTCCGCGCAGCAGCTCTCGGAGGCGCGCCATCCGCCCAGCGCATCCAACTGGCTCGGGACCGATGAGCTGGGCCGAGATGTCTTGTCGCGCTCGCTCTACGGCGGCGCGCTCTCGCTCACGTTGGGGCTGCTGGCCGCGGGCGTGTCGGTGGCCATCGGCGTCAGTTACGGGCTGGTTGCCGGCTATTTCGGCGGACGCTGGGACGCAGTCCTGATGCGTATCGTGGACGTACTTTACGCACTGCCCACGACTCTGCTCGTGATGCTCTTCACGGTCTCGATCGGCGCGTGGCTCGAGCGCTGGGATGCGCTGCGCGGCCCGTGGGCGCGATTCGCGGTGCTCGCGCTGGCAATCGGCGGCGTGAGCTGGCTGACGATGGCCCGCGTTGTGCGCGGCCAGGTGCTCAGCCTGCGGGAGCGCCCGTTTGTCGAAGCGGCCCGCGCGCTGGGTTTGCCGACATGGCGAATTCTGGCGGTCCACCTGCTGCCCAACCTGATCGGCCCGATCGTGGTATTCGCCACGCTCACTGCGCCGCAGGCGATTCTTCAGGAAAGCTTTCTGAGCTTCCTCGGCATCGGCATCCAGCCGCCCCAGGCGACGTGGGGGTCGCTCGCGGCCGACGGCATCCGTCTGCTGAATCCGTATGAGATCGCCTGGTGGCTGGTCGCGCCGCCTTGCATCGCGCTGCTCGTGACGCTGCTGGCGCTGAACATCGCGGGCGACAATTTACGCAACGCGCTGCTGTCGAACGACCACCACACAGTGTAATTTCACTCACCGTGTTTTCGGCACGCAGATTGCCTCGTTGGTCGGACTCTGCCAAGGAGCTGACCTGTGACGACTGCGACGGAGACTGCCGCTCAAGCACACTACAGTGCGAAATCCCACCCTGACGCACTCGGCAAAGTGGAAAAATACTCATACGACGATGCGATTTCACGCATGTTCATCACCGCCACCATACTTTGGGGGGCGGTCGCGATGCTGGTCGGCGTAATAGCGGCGCTCGAACTCGTCCTTCCCACGTTGAACATGGGAATCTCCGAATTCGCTTTCGGACGACTGAGGCCGCTTCATACGAACGCGGCCATCTTCGCCTTCGCCGGAAACGCATTTTTTACGGCCATCTACTACTCGACCCAGCGCCTGTGCAAAACGCGAATGTTCAGCGACATCCTGGGACGAATTCACTTCTGGGGCTGGCAGCTCATCATCGTGGCGGCCGCCATCACGCTGCCGCTCGGATTCACGAGCGGCAAGGAATACGCCGAACTCGAGTGGCCGATCGACGTCGCGATCGCGGTGATCTGGGTGATCTTTGCGATCAACTTCTTCGGTACGTTAGCCGTGCGGCGCGAGCGACACCTGTACGTCGCGATCTGGTTCTACATCGCGACGATCGTGACGGTCGCGGTGCTGCACATTTTCAACAGCCTCGAACTGCCCGTCAGCCTGACGAAGAGCTATTCGGTATACGCGGGCGTGCAGGACGCGTTCATGCAGTGGTGGTACGGCCACAACGCGGTCGCGTTTTTCCTGACGACGCCGTTCCTGGGCATGATGTACTACTTCCTGCCAAAGGCGGCCGAGCGCCCGGTGTTCAGCTATCGTCTGAGCATCGTGCATTTCTGGAGCCTGGTGTTCGTGTACATCTGGGCCGGCCCGCACCATCTGCACTACACCGCGCTTCCGGAATGGGCGAGCACGCTGGGCATGCTCTTCAGCGTCATGCTATGGATGCCGAGCTGGGGCGGCATGATCAACGGCCTGCTGACGCTGCGCGGCGCGTGGCACAAGGTCGCGGCCGATCCCGTGCTGAAGTTCTTCGTCGTCGCCATCACGTTTTACGGCATGTCCACGTTCGAAGGGCCGATGCTGAGCATCAAGAACGTCAATGCGCTGAGCCACTACACGGACTGGACCATTGCCCACGTGCACGGCGGCGCGCTCGGCTGGGTGGGCGGCATGTCCTTCGGCATGATCTACTGGCTGCTGCCGCGCCTGATGCAGAGCAAGATCTGGAGCCAGAAGCTCGTCAATCTGCATTTCTGGTGCGCCACGCTCGGCATGCTGCTCTACGTCATCTCGATCTACGTCGCCGGCCTGACACAGGGCCTCATGTGGCGCGCGATCACGGAAAAAGGTCAGCTCGCGTATTCGTTCGCGGACTTCGTGCAGACCGTCGTGGCGATTCTGCCCATGTACTGGGTGCGCGTCTTCGGCGGCACGCTTTATCTCTTCGGAATGGTGCTGCTAATCGTCAACGCCCTGCAAACCTGGGCGCGGCGGCCGGCGAAGTATGAGGTGCCGGTTTACGAAGCGCCGGCCCTGACACGCGGCTACGTCGCACCATCTGATCCGCCGAGCCGCCTGCCGGCCCACAGCACGGTGAAATGGGCCCAGAAACTCGACGTCTGGACGCAAGGCACCTGGCATCGCCGCTGGGAAGGGCTGCCCCTGCGATTCAGCGTGTGGGTGACCATCGCTGTCGTGTCGGCCTCGCTATTCGAGATCATCCCGACTTTCCTGATCCGCTCGAATGTGCCGACGATTGCGAGCGTGCAGCCCTACACGCCGCTGGAATTGCACGGGCGTGATCTCTATCTCGCGAACGGCTGCTACAACTGCCACTCGCAGATGATTCGGCCGATCCTTTCGGAGACGAAGCGTTACGGCGAGTACAGCAAAGCGGGCGAATTCGTTTACGACCATCCGTTCCAGTGGGGCTCGCGCCGCATCGGGCCGGACCTGGCGCGCGAGGGCATGAACAACCCGAACGCGATCTGGCACCTGACGCACTTCAAGAACCCGCGCGAGATCAGCCCGCAATCGATCATGCCGGCTTATCCAACTTTGCTGGAAACGCGGATCAACTTCGAGGCGATCGAGGCCAACGTGCGCGTGATGAAGGCGCTCGGCGTCCCGTACGACAAGGAGATTGGCCACGCGGCGAGCTTGGCGCGCGAGCAGGCCAAGAAGATTGCGGCCGACATCGAAGCGAATCAGGGGCCGAAGGGCATGGAGGACAAGGAGGTCGTGGCGCTGATCGCATATCTGCAGCGCGTCGGTACCGATCTCTACAAGTCTCCGCCGGCGCCGGCGTCCGCACCAGCGGAAAAAACCGCAGCCGCCGATAGTTCCACGACGGTCGCAAGGAGTACGCCATGAGACTGTCGGATGTCATGAGCGGCGCTGACCTGACGCTCTGGCCCAAGCTGGCGCTGGGGATCTTCCTCGTCACGTTCGCCGCGATCCTCGTGCGCGAATGGCTGAGAAATCGGGATGAAATCAGGCACGCGTCGCAGTTGCCGCTGCAGGACGATGAAATCGCGCGGCCGACGCACACGCCGGGAGGTTGGCACTCATGAGTCAGACGCGCGACGTAGCGCTCGACCACCACTATGACGGCATCCAGGAGTTCGACAACCCGACTCCGGGATGGTGGTGGATGGTGTTTCACGCCACCGTCCTCTTCAGCATCGGCTATTTCATTTTCTTCCAGTTCGGGACGTACTCATGGACGAACGTGGAGGAGCACGACGCGGCGCTGGCGAAGAATTTACGTCTGCAATTTGCGGAGATCGGCGAACTGCAACCCGACGAGCCGACACTGCTCAAGTACATGAACGATCCGAAGTGGCTGGCGGTCGGCAAGGTCGTCTTTGCCGGACGCTGCGTCTCGTGCCACGGCGCGGATGCTTCGGGCCAAGTCGGTCCGAACATGACTGACGACTACTACAAGAACCTTAAGAAGCTCAGTGACATTCCGATGGTGATCGCCAACGGCGCAAACAACGGCGCGATGCCGTCTTGGAAGAACCAGTTGCACCCAAACGAAATCGTGCTGACGGCCGCCTACATCGCGACGCTGCGCGGACAGAACCTTCCCAGCCCGCGCCCGCACGAGGGCGATCTGATTCCGCCGTGGCCGAAGCTGCCGCAGAGTGCCCCGGCCAAGCCGTGAGCTGTCTAACCAGGGAGTGAGTCGTGCCTTTCAGCACGCAGGATTCAGATCAAGACCGAGACGCAGCGCCCACGGGTCCGCTGGGAGGGGATGTGCGCCCGATTCCGAAGAATGTCCCGATGTCGGCTGAGGAAGCGAATGCCGCCTTTGAAGCGCGGCAGCCCGTCACTGACGAATCGCTCGGCACGCTGCTTGCGCCGCCGGAGCAGGTTCTTTCGACGCTCAACCGCGATGGCTCGCGGCGCTGGCTGCAACCCCGCGTTTCGGCCGGACAATTTCTCAGCGCGCGGCGCTGGGTGGCCTACGCGTTGATCGCGATCTTCACGCTGCTCCCTTTCGCGCGGATCGGCGGTAAGCCGTTCCTGTTGCTCGACCTTGCGCATCGCGAATTTACGTTTTTCGGCAAGACGCTGCTCGTGACCGACACGATCCTGCTGGCGTTTTTCATGCTGTCGGTGTTCGTCACGATCTTCCTCGTGACGGCACTGGCCGGACGCGTCTGGTGCGGGTGGGCCTGTCCGCAGACGGTGTACATGGAATTCGTCTATCGCCCGCTGGAGCGGCTCTTTGAGGGCACGGCCGGGCGCGGCGGCAAAGCCAGCCGCAAGACGATCAGCGCGAAACTTGGGCAATTCGCCGTCTACCTCGGCGTGTCGATGATCCTGGCGCACACGTTTCTGGCGTACTTCGTCGGTACCGACGCGCTCGCTAACTGGTTGCAGCGCTCACCGCTGGAGCATCCCGGCGCGTTCCTCGTGATGGCCGCGACGACGGCGCTCATGCTTTTCAATTTCGGATATTTCCGTGAGCAGACCTGCCTGCTGGCGTGCCCGTACGGGCGCATCCAGTCGGCGCTGCTCGATCGCAACTCGCTTATCGTCAGCTACGACACGCAGCGCGGCGAACCGCGCGGCCGCGCCCGCCAGGCGAGCATCGCGCTGCCCGTGAAACAGTTCGGGGATTGCGTCGATTGCGGGCTCTGCGTCGTCACCTGTCCGACGGGAATCGACATCCGTCGCGGACTTCAGATGGAGTGCGTCGGTTGCGCGCAATGCATCGACGCGTGCGACTCGGTGATGACGAAGGTCGGCCGGCCGCGCGGCTTGATTCGCTACACGTCCCAGGCGCGACTGGCCGGCGAAAAAGGGCGGCTCATTCGGCCGCGCGTGATCATTTATTCGCTGATCCTGGCGGCGCTTCTGACCGCCCTGTCGTTCCTGACGGCGACGCGTCCGGCCGCGGATGTGGAAGTCATGCGTGGGCTCGGCCTGCCGTTTTCGGAACTCCCGGACGGCACGATCGCGAACCCGATCCGCATCAAGATCACGAATCGCACGGAAAAACCGGCGACTTACACGATGTCCGTGGCAACGCCTGAAAACGTAAGATTGCAGGCCACACCTAATCCGCTCGAACTCCAGCCGCGCGAGACGCAGACGCTGAATGTGCTGCTGCTGATTTCGCCCGACGCGCTGAAAAAGCCGAATCCGACCTGCCAGGTGCAGATCAGCGATGGACAGAAATTCGAAATCGTGGTTCCGCACCTGATGCTCGGGCCGGCCGCGCTGACGGGAGGATGATCAATGTTTCTTCCGCTGGCCCCCAGTCACGCGCACAGCCCCGCATCCGCGCAGCCGAAGAAGAGCTGGCTGTGGCCGGGGATCATCCCGGCCCTCCTGTTGCTGCAGGGCGGCATGTGCGCGCTCACGGCTTATCTGGCGTTTTCGGACAAGACATTTGCGACCGAGCCGGACTACTATCGGAAGTCGATGACGTGGGACGCGGATGCCGCCGCGCGGCGGGCGGATGCGGCGCTGGGCTGGACAATCCTCGTTGACGTCGCCTCCAGTGAGGACGCCGCCGGCGACCGTGTCGTGCGCGTGCTGCTGCGGGACAAAGCAGGCTCCCAAATCAACGGCGCGCGCGTCATGGCCGAAGCCTTTGCTCATGCGCGCGCGAGCGAGCGCGTCGAACTCCGCTTCGTCGGAACGGAGGCGGCCGGCAGTTATGAAGCGAAAATGCATGCGGCTCGCCCGGGCATCTGGGAATTTCGCCTGACGATCGAAGTCAGCGGCGGACGGCACGCGGTAACGAAGCTGGTCGACGTGGGGCAGTTCGGTGCGGCCATGATGGCGCTGTGCGGGGCGGCGCTGGCGGCCAGTTTGCTCGGTAGTCTGCATTGTGCGGGCATGTGCGGGCCGTTCGTCGCGTTCGTCAGCAGTCCTCATCCCTCGCTGGCGCGCCGCGCGACACAAATTTCTTCGCGCCAATCGCGGCGTATCACCTGGCGCGGCTCTTCGTCTACGCCATGCTGGGAAGCGTTTTCGGTGCGCTCGGCGCGGCCGTCGATTTCGGCGGCTCACTCGCCGGCATCCAGCGCGCGGCGGCGTTTCTCGCGGGTGGAGTGCTGACGATCGGCGGATTGCTGGCACTCGTGCGTGCGGCCGCTCCGATGCGGATTTCCCCTTCGAGAAGCTGGTATCAGCGATTCGCAACGTTTGGATTCAACCGTGCCGGCGCGATGCGGCCGACGCCGCGCGCGGCGCTTACCGGATTCTTGACGGTCTTATTGCCGTGCGGATGGCTTTGGGCATTCCTCGTCGCAGCCGCGGGTGCCGGCGGCACTGTGGCAGGGGGGCTGCTGATGACGGCCTTCTGGCTCGGCACTTTGCCGGTGCTCGTGACGTTGGGATGGTCCACGTGCTGGCTCACAAGCCTGCTGGGCGAACGGTTGCGAATGGTCACGGCACTTGCTCTAGTTGGGCTGGGATTGATGACAATCGGCGGCCGGATCGGCGCCCTGGATGGCGTCCAGCGGGCCACCGCCGCGCAGCGGGCGAATTCACCGCGCGAGACGATCCGGTCGGCCGCGGAAGAAAAACCTGCGTGTTGTCGAGGCGCACATGAGTGATGCGGTGGCGACGAACTTGATCGACGCCCCGACCTGCGCTGTGGCCGTTGCATGCGCGCATTGCGGACTGCCGGTGCCCGGGCCTTTGTTCGAACTGGGCGCTGAGCACCAATTCTGCTGTCACGGCTGCCGAACTGTCTACCACGTCTTGCGCGACAGCGGTCTCAGCGCGTTCTACGAGATTCGAGCCGCCGAAGACGCGGCGCCGAAGCCGGCCCGCGTAGTCGCGGATGGCTATGTCGAGTACGACGATCCCGCATTTCTCGCCGCACACAACCGGCCCGCGCCCGGCGGATTGTGCGTGATTGACCTGTTGGTTGAGGGCGTGCATTGCGGCGCATGCGTCTGGTTGATCGAACGTCTGGGGCGAATCGTGCCGGGCGTCGTTTCCGCGCGGCTGGACCTGCGGCGGGCGCGCGTGCGTGTCACGTGGGATCCCACGGTAGCGCGACTCTCGCAGATCGCGCGCGGCTTGAATTCGCTCGGCTACGCGCCGCATCCGGCCCGCGGCGGGGACGAGGAAGAGCTGCGCCAACGCGCCGAGCGCCGTTTTCTAATTCGCGTCGGCATCGCGGGAGCCGCCAGCGGAAATGCGATGCTGCTGGCGTTCGCGCTCTACGCGGGCACGTACAGCGGCATCGAGCCCGCTTATGCCAATCTACTCCGCTGGGCCAGTGCGCTAGTCGGCGTGATTAGCGTCGCTTGGCCCGGCAGCATCTTCCTGCGCGGCGCGGTCGCCGCACTTCGGACTCGCACGCCGCACATCGACGTACCTATCGCGCTTGGACTGGTAGTGGGGACGGTCTCCAGCATCGTGAACACGGCCTTGGGGCGCGGCGAAATTTACTTCGATTCGCTCACGATGCTCGTATTCCTGCTACTTGTAGCACGCTGGATCCAACGCCGACAACAGCGGCGCGCGGCCGATTCGATCGAACTGCTCTTTTCGCTGGTGCCGACGCGAGCGCGCGTGCTGCGCGACGGCGAATTTCGCGACTGTGCGATCGAAAGCCTGGCGTCGGGCGACATTGTCGAAGTTCGTGCCCAGGAATCCATCCCGGTCGACGGCGTCATTACCGAGGAAGTACGGAGTTTGACGAAGCGGCGCTCACAGGCGAAGCGCGCCCCGGTGCGGGCGGGCGTCGGCGATGAAGCCCACGCCGGCGATCAGTCCTGAGCGGGCGCGTGCTGGTTCGTGCGACGGCCGTTGGCGGAAACGCGCGCGTCGGGCGGCTGATGAAACTCGTGGAAGACTCGCTGCGGCAGAAAGCACCAATCGTGCAGGCGATGGATCGCATCGCCGGCTGGTTCGTCGTGGCGGTGATCGTGCTCGGGCTCGGTACGCTGGCCACCCTGGCTGACGATCGACGCGTCGCCGCCCGCGGAAGTCACTGTCGCGCTCCTGATTGTTGCGTGTCCCTGCGCCTGGGCCTCGCAACACCACTTGCTGGCCATCGGGATCGGACGCTCGGCCCGCCGCGGCATTTTGATCAAAGGCGGGGCGGCGGCGAGCAACTCGCGCGGCCCGGCACGCTGCTGCTCGACAAAACGGGAACCATCACGCTGGGCCGCATGACGCTCGTCGAATGGATCGGCGATGAAAACGTGAAGCCGCTCGTGCAGGCGCTGGAGGCGCACGCCTCGCACCCGATCGCGCGTGCGTTAAGTGCGGCAGCTCCACAGCAGGCCAAGATCGCCGTCACGGAAGTGCGTCAGGATGCACGTGGCGGCATCGTTGAACTTGTCGGTCGTGCAGCCTGACGATCGGGCGCCGCGGTTCGTCACCGACGCCGTGCGGCAATCAGAATTGACCGGAATTGGTGCGGGCAGGGATTCGGGAACGTCAGAGGTTGGCCGAGATTCCACTACCTCGCAGATCGAGGCGGCCGAAGCGTTCGTTTCCTTCTTTCCGCCATTCCTCACCGCCGTTCGCATTTGCCGAGTTCCTCCGCCGCACCGCGGAGCAGGGCCTGTCGCCAGTGTTGATCGCCATGGATCACGAAATCGTCGCGGCCGCAGCACTCGGCGACGCGATTCGCCGGATGCGGCCGAAAGCATCGCGGCCCTCCGCCGCCTCGGCTGGCGCGTGGGAATCCTTTCCGGCGATCAGCAGACGGTGGTTTCGCGCGTCGCTGAAACGCTGGGCATCGAGCCTGAAGCCGCGCGCGCGGTGTCACCCCTGAAGATAAACTCGCAGTGGTCCGCCAACTCTCGACCAAGGGTTCGGTCGTGATGGTGGGCGACGGCGTGAACGACTCCGCGGCGCTTGGCGGCCGCCCGTCGGTATCGCGGTCCATGGCGGCGCGGAGGCGAGCTTTGCGGCCGCTGATGTTTACCTGGCACACGAGGGATTGGCGTCCATCGTCGACCTGATGCAGGCCGCGCGACAGACCGTACGGGCGATTCGCCGCAATCTGGCTGCTTCGCTGTGCTACAACGTGGCGGCCGTGACGCTCGCCGCGTGCGGTTTCATCACCCCGCTTATCGCGGCGCTGCTGATGCCGATCAGTTCGCTCACGGTCGTCACGCTCGCAGTCGGCGTACGGACGTTTGGAGGCCAAAGATGTCGGTGATCTACATTGCTCTGCCAGTTGCAATCGGCCTGGCGGCCGCGGCACTGCTCGGCTTCGCCTGGATGGTGCGCGAGGGGCAACTCGACGATCTCGACACGCCGCCCGTTCGAATGCTGCACGATGATCGGGAGTAGGAGCTTGCACCGAACGCCGACTGTCCGGGACGGCGAATTCGGGCACTGCTAAAGTTTCAATCCACACGCGCCAAGCCGACCGCTCATTCAAACTTTAGCAGTGCCCGAATTCGCGCAAGAGTAAGAAATCTCTTGCGTTTTCAGGCCGAAATTCTATTCTGTGTTGAACGGCAGCTGGGTCGAATCACCCACAAAGGAGGTCGTCTATGTCGGAGCGTGCCAAAGTTCTGGATGAGCGCCTCGGGATGATTGATCGCGTGTAACGCGAGATTTCGCAGTCTTCCGCCTTCACTTCCCCTGAGATTCTCATCCCCGCGCGTTTCGCGCGCGGCCGCTTAGTCGTCACAAGAACGTTCATCGGAATGGTCGCGTCTCGACGCCGCGCTGCTTTGCGCCCGTCGAACGACGCACTGAGAACTTGATTGTTTGCGCCGGCGCCGCCTACGCGGCTCGCCGCGCGCCCGGAGATATTACAGTGAATTTGAATGACCTGGGTTTTGACAACTACTTCCAAGAGCAATTCGTGCGCGCCGGCGTGGAACGGTGTACGCCCGCGCGTGTCGCGCGACAGGATCGCGACTCCTACGTCGTGTACGCGAACGGGCGGGCGTTTCGTGCGCAGATGCCGGGCGCTGCGCGCCATCACGCCACTTCGACGCTCGATTTTCCGGCGGTCGGCGACTGGGTCGCTGTGGATCGTATTGATGCTGGCGTTGGCGTGATTCGGGCGGTTCTACCGCGTCGCAGTGCAATCTCGCGCCGCGCGGCCGGGACGAGCGGCGGCGTGCAGCTCATTGTCGCCAATGTCGACGCTTTGATGATCTGTTGCGCCCTCGATCACGACTTCAACCTCCGACGCATCGAGCGCTATCTGAGCCTCGCGCACGGCTGTGGAGTTTCTCCGCTCGTCGTGTTGACCAAAGCCGACCTCTGCGGCGATCCCGAGGCGCGCGTGCGGCAGGTGATGGAGTCCGCGGTCGGCACGGAGATCCTGGCAATCAGCGGCGCGACGGGGCAAAACGTCGATCGTCTTCGCAGACTGGTACCGTCCGGCTCGACTGCGGCGCTGGTCGGTTCGTCCGGCGTCGGAAAGTCGACGCTCGTCAATTGCCTCATGGGTCGTGACGTGCTGGCAACGAATGCCGTGCGCGAGGGTGATGGCCGCGGGCGGCACACCACGACGTTTCGGCAACTCCTGCTGTTGCCGGGCGGCGGCGTGCTGATCGACACACCCGGGCTGCGCGAGTTGCAGCTCGCGCACGGGGCGGCCGACGTGGTCTCCTCTTTCTCCGAGCTATCGGAGATCGCGGCGAACTGCCGATTTCGTGACTGCGCGCACTCGACCGAGCCTGGTTGCGCCGTTCAGGCGGCTATCCGGAGCGGTCGTCTTGCGCCGGAACGACTGGAGAGCTTTCGCAAACAGCAGCGAGAGCTGGATTACTTCGAGCGGCGCGACGACCCGGCCGCGGTGGCCGCGCACAAGGCCAAATGGAAGGCGATCTCCAAGAGCGCACAGAAGTGGATGCGCGAGAAGTATCGGCAGTAGCACGCTGCGGGGCGACGCGGCGCTAGCGGTCGATGGGAAAAATGTCCGAGCAGTCCTCGCGATAGCCGCAGTTCGGGCAAATCTGCTTGCAGTGCACGCCGTAGGTCGGCGCGCCGCACAGCAGGCAGACTGAGGCAGCACCCCTTGAGGGTACGCCGGGAGAATCCCGCCGCGCCGCCGCTTGTTCGCCATGTGACGTGCTCGGCTACTGATCTTGTTCGGACATGCGCACGATGCTCCGACGTTAAATCCTGCATGCACCGCATGCAAACCGCTCGACGCGGCGCGCGACAATTCGCATGTCGTGCGTCTATGGCGGTTCAGGTGCTCCCTTGGGCGCTGTACGATCGCCGCGTCGTCCGGTGCTGTGGCGCGAACCCCGCGCTCGCCACCGGCCGCGGATATTACAGCCGTCAGGGAGTCAAGAATGAGCTACATCGGCGGAGTTGAGCCGCGAGAACTTGGATTTCAGCGCATCGTTTACGAAAAGCATCAGCGCCAGCAACCGGGCCACAGTCACGATCAATCGGCCGGAGGTCTACAACGCGTTCGACTTTCAAACGTTGAACGAGATGGCCGCCGCTTTTCTGGATGCGTCGCGCGACGACAGCGTGGCCGTGCTGGTGCTGACGGGGGCCGGCGACAAGGCGTTTTGCACCGGTGCGGATCTAAAGGAGCAGCAGGAGCATTGCGTTGGACAACCGCAGATGTACTGGAAGTGGATGGGCGCGTTCATCGACGCACACTGACCGCCTGCGAAACATCGGAAAGCCGACCGTCGCCCGGTTGAACGGCATGACCGTCGGCGGCGGAAACGAATTCAACATGGCCTGCGACCTGGCGATTGCGTGTGACGACATCTACATCCGCCAGGTCGGAACCGCGCGCGGCAGTGTGCCGGCCGGCGGTGCGACGCAGTGGCTACCGCTGATCGTCGGGGATCGCCGGGCGCGCGAAATATTGATGCTGTGCGAGGAGATTCCCGCGGCCAAGGCGCTCGAGTGGGGACTCGTGAATCGCGTCGTGCCGCGCGCGGAGCTCGACAAAGCGGTCGACGCGATGTGCACGACGCTGATCAACAAGCTGCCCGGCTGCATCCGCTATACGAAGCAGCAACTCAACTTCTGGCGCGATTTCTCCTGGCACCTCACGGTCGGCCACGCGCGCGATTGGCTGGCGGTGAACAACCTGACGCACGAAGTGCAGGAGGGCATCGCGGCCTTCAATGAGAAGCGGCCGGTGGATTACGAGGGCATTCGGCGCCTGTTGAAATGAACCTGTTCTATGCCGGCGCGTTTGCGCTGTTGGGAGGAATGCTCGCGGCGTCGGCGGTGCGTGGCGGCGGTTGGGGATGGTGGCTGCTGTGGCCCTCGCTGAGTTTACTGCTTCTCGCTACGGGGTATGCGGGAGTTGGGGCGCGCGTGCTCGGCAAACGGCCGAGTGGCACTCTGGCGACATGGGCGAAAATTCTGCATGCGCCTAACTTGATATACGCGTCGCTCGTATGGAATCTGGTTCGTCTCGCGTCGCGCGAGCCACCGATTTCCCGGGTTGACGACAGACTATTTCTCGCTCGTCGACTGACGTCGGCGGAGATGCGGGAAGACGTCGCGCACATCATCGACCTAACGGCCGAGTTTGACGAACCAGCGGGGCTGAGGAATCACCCGGGGTACATCAGCATGCCGATCCTGGACGCTGGGATTCCCGACGCCGAAGCAATGAAGCGCGTCATTGAGCGCGTGAGATCGAACTCAGTTCTCGTGCACTGCGCAATGGGTCACGGCCGGACCGGATTGTTCGCGCTGCTGCTCTTGGCCCATCGCGGACAAGCCGAATCCGTAGCGGAAGGTCTGGCAATATTGAGTCGGTCGCGGCCGGGAATTGGGTTAAACCGTGCGCAAGAGCAATTTGCATACGAATACCTGAGGACGTTCCGGCTCAAAAAGAGCGTTGAGCAAAATCTCCCGGTGGATGGCGGTCGAGAATGATTGGGCCGGGAGGGCCGGCTGAAAGTTGCCACTGCCGCAAGGCGGTGGTGCGGACGACCCGTTAGTGCAGAGCCCCGCAGGCGCGACTGAGGTTGCCGCTGCTTAGGGGCTCTCACATTGGGAGCCCAGTCGCCCCTCCGGGGCTCTCAACCAAACAGCACCCTCTCCACGGGCTTGCGCCCGTGGCTACATTCAGTCGCCCCGCCGGGGCTCTCGGGCAGACGCTCGCCCCAACACGGGCTTGCGCCGGTGGCTACCAGTCGCCATGCTGGGGCTCTCGGCCGGACGTTCGCCCCCGCACGGGCTTGCGCCTGTGGCTACATTTGTGTACCGCGACGCGGGCTCATTCAATCCTATTTGGGCTCGGTCAAACTGCCATATGGGTGTGCTTGAATCGCGAAACGCGGGCGTCCCTGCTCGTTCCAAAGTCTCCCGCTTACACTGCCGCCCATGCCCGGCCTGCGAATCGATACGCTGAATCTCCCGCGCCGCCGCTCGCGCATTGATTCGCGCCTTTGGCGCGAATGGTGCTTCTGGCGGGTCGTTCTGAATCGCGTGGTGCCGCGTTTGGGCGTCATACTGGCCGTGCTCGCGGCCGGTGGGGCGGCCTTTTACTTCATTGAGGGTTCCGCCCAGCATTCGTTCGTCGAGTCAGTGTGGTACGCTTGGTCGCTGATCTTCGCCCAGCCGCCGGAGCCGTTTCCTAAGCATTCGATCGTGTTGCAAGTCGTCTATTTTTTGTTTCCCGTTCTCGGGTTGGTGCTGATCATCGAGGGCATCGTCGACATCGCGCTGGTGGTGCGCGACCGTGGACGCTCGGAAAGGAAATGGTGTCTGGCCATGGCCGATTCGCTTTCGGATCACATCGTGCTCGTCGGCCTCGGACGCCTCGGCTACCGCACTTACCGGCTGCTGCGGCGGTTGGGTGAGGCGGTGGTGGTGATCGAGCGTCAGGAGCAGGGTGAATTCATCGATGTCGTGCGCCGCGACGGCTGTCCGCTCTTCATCGCCGACGCGCGGCACGAGGCGGTGCTGGTCGACGCAAACATCGGGGCGGCGCGCAGCATCGTCGTCGCGACCAACGACGATTTGGCCAATCTGGAGATAGCGCTCGACGCCCGACGATTGAATCCGAAGATCGCGGTGATTCTGCGCATGTTCGATCAGAACATGGCCGACAAGGTGCGGCAGGGGTTCAACATTCGCATCGCGATGTCGCAGTCGGCGATCTCGGCTCCGGCTTTCGCGATGGCGGCCATCGATCGCGCGTACGTAAGCACCTATGCCGTAGAAGATGAACTGATCACGATGCAGCAATGGACGGTGCGTGAGGGTGGTCCGCTGACGGGGAAGACGGTCGGTGATGTGGCGCGCGAGCTGGGCCTGGGCGTCGTGCGCCATAAATCAGGCGGCGAATCACGGCTGTTTCCGCCGCCGGAGCAGCGCCTGCGGCCAGGCGATGAATTGCTGATTCAGGCGCAATTCGCGGCGCTGTTGGAGTTGCAGAAACACGGCATGCAGATGACCTAATGGCCAGCGTGGGACTGCTCGGTCGCGTTCGGAGTTACCGAGACGCGGGCCGTGCATATCGGCGGAACGCGCGCCACGAAAAGCCGACGCGAACGGCCGTCGGCATGGAGCCTAAGCCGAGTTATCGAGTCACCGGCTCATGCTCGGGACCGGCTGGTGAGGCACGGCTGATTCCTATAATCTGCCCTCATGATTCACGTCGGAGCCGCTGCGCGGCGATTCCTCGGTCTGGTCGGCTTGGCCCTCGCCTCGGCTGGAGCGGCCGTGGCCCAGGACGAAAAGCTTCGCGAGCAGGACGTGCTCGATCCAGAGACGAACACGTGGGTGACGCGCCAGGCGGAAGTGGCCGCGCGCGGCACGATCGACGAAGGACGCGAACTGCTCGCGCGTGACAAATCGTATCGAGCCCACAAAGTGCTGAAGAAATGGGTGAAGAAGCATCCCGATGATGATCGCCACATCGAGGGCGTCTTTCTGCTCGGGGAAGCATATTTTGATCGCGGCTGGTACTACCAGGCGTATGAAAACTATCTGACCGTGATCGAGAATTCGTCGGGCGATTTGTTCAACAAGGCTCTGCGGCGCAGCATGGATTGTGCGCGGGCATTCCTGTCAGGCGAGAAGCGTATCGTCTGGGGTTTCCTGAGATTCCCGGCCGAGCCCGATGGGGTCAAGATTCTCGATCAGGTGTGGGAGCGCGTGCCCGGCACGCGCATGGGCGAGGACGCTCTGAAGCTCAAGAGCGACTACCAGTTCGAGCGCGGCGAACTTGCGCTGGCTCAGCAAAACTACGCGTTCCTCGCGCAGCAGTACCCACGTGGCCGATTTACGCAGGCGGCGCTGTTGCGCTCAGCCGAGGCGGCCGCGGGCGATTTCCCGGGTGTGAAGTTTGACGAGAAGCCGCTGCTCGACGCACAAGAGCGATATCGCCAGTTTGAGGCGCAGTATCCGGCGGCCGCGACGCACGAAGGAATCGATCAGCGCCTCGCAGGTATTCGCGAGGAGCGAGCGGAAAAGGATTTATACGTCGCGAAGTGGTATCGCAAGACGAAGCAGAACGGCGCGGCCGTGTTTTACGTGCGGGCGATTCTGAAGGATTGGCCCGACACGCTGGCGGCGGCCGCCGCGCGGCGCGAGCTGCGGTCGATGGGCATCGACATCGAGCCGCCGGTAAGGACGCCGCCGCCGAACGATACCGACGTTTCCACCGACTCGGAGACGACCGAGACAACCGAAAGCGGGGATCGGCCGGAATGACAGACGTGCAGCCAATGGGAAGCGAACACTCGGGACGGCCGCTGGGCGCGAGAATCGCACGGCGAGTCTCGGCTCTGGCGGTATGCGGCTTTGCGCTCCTCATGTGTGGCTGCGGCTATCGCAGCGACAAGCTGTTTCGGCCGGACATCCAAAGCGTCTATGTCGACATGTTTGAGAGCAAGGAATTCCGGCGGGACCTTGAGTTCCAGCTGACCGAGGCGGTGAAAAAACGCGTGAGTCTGGAGACGCCCTATCGGGTCGCCGCACGCGAAAAGGCGGATACCATCCTCGTCGGTGAGGTGCTCGAAGAGCGGCAGGCGTCGTTTGCTCCGGATTTCCGGACCCGGCGGCCGCGGGACGAGCAACTCACCCTGGCCGTTCGCGTGCAGTGGAAGGACCAGCGGAATGGGCGGATCCTGATGGATCAGAAGGAATTGCTGCAGTCGGTGGACTATCTCCCACCGGCCGGCGAGTCCGAAAAATTCGCCCAGCAGAAAGCAATCGACAAGTTGGCGGCAAGGATCGTCGCCAAGATGTACGATGATTGGTAATAGGGGCCGCTCCTGCCTGTTGGTTAGCCCCGGATGAGGAACGCGCAAAAGCATGGCCAAAGACGAACGCCCGCCTGAGACACCACGCAACCCGGACGACGGGGGCGATCCGCGCCCGCCGCTGAAGATGTCGCGCGGGCTCTTCAGTTGGATATTGATCGTCGGCCTCGGGCTGATGCTCCTCGTGGTGTTCAGCGGCGGCTTGAATCGCCCGCGCGAGATCAGCATCTCGGAGTTCGAGAGCCTTCTCACCGATCACAAGATCGAAACCATCGAAATCCGCGACGAGCGGACGATCCTCGTCGAGTTAAAGAACGAACTGGCCACCGGAGGCGGGAAAAAGGTCGAAGTCAAAATGCCGAAGGTCGGTGGGGACGGCTTCGAGGCCTTTCGGCAGCGAATCCGCAGCACCGACTCCAGTGTCGTGCTGGTTGATAAGCAGAACAACAGCTTGTTGATGACCGTGCTGATCCAGACGCTGCCCTGGCTCATTCTGCTCGGGCTGATCTGGTTCTTCCTCTTTCGCCAATTGCGGCAGGCGGGGGCCGGCGCGGGCGGCATGCTCGGCAACTTCGGGCGCAGCCGCCATCGCATCAGCACGAAAGAACACACGAACGTCACGTTCTCTGACGTGGCGGGCATCGACGAGGCCAAGGAAGAAGTTCAGGAGATCGTCGAGTTCCTGCGAAACCCGAAGCGCTTCGCACGGCTGGGCGGACGTATTCCGCGCGGCGTGCTGCTCGTGGGCGAGCCGGGCTGTGGCAAGACGCTGCTGGCCAAGGCGATCGCCGGCGAAGCGGAGGTGCCGTTCTTCTCGATCAGCGGCTCAGACTTCGTCGAAATGTTTGTCGGCGTGGGCGCCTCGCGCGTGCGCGATCTCTTCCGGCAGGCCAAGGAAAACTCGCCCTGCATCGTGTTTCTCGACGAAATTGACGCCGTTGGACGCCGGCGCGGCTTGGGCTACAACGGCGGCGGACACGACGAGCGCGAGCAGACGCTGAACGCAATCCTGGTCGAGATGGACGGTTTCGAGAGCAACGATCAGGTCATTGTCATCGCCGCGACCAACCGTTCCGACGTGCTCGATCCGGCCCTTGTGCGGCCGGGCCGCTTTGATCGACAAGTGTTCGTACCGCTGCCCGACGTAAAGGGGCGGTTCGACATTCTCCGTGTCCATGCCAAGAAGGTGCGGATTGCCGCGCCGATCGATCCGAAACTCCAACGGCTCGCGCGGGCCACGCCGATGTTCAGCGGTGCTGACCTGGCCGCGTGCATTAATGAAGCGGCGTTGCTGGCCACGCTGGCCGGCAAGGACGCGATCGATTTGGATGATCTGGAAGAATCGCGCGACAAGATCAAGTGGGGTCGCGCCAAGCGCAGCCGCGTCGTCGAGGAAAAAGAGCGCGAGCTGACGGCTTATCACGAAGCGGGCCACGCCCTCGTGCAGAGTTTGCTGCCGGGCGCTGATCCGGTTCACAAGGTCTCGATCATTCCGCGCGGCCCGTACGGTGGTGTGACATTTTCGCTTCCGGAAAAGGACCGCACGACGATCAATCGCCGTTACATCGACGCGATGCTGCGGGTCGCCTGCGCCGGACGCTTGGCCGAGGAAGTGCTCGGCGGCGATACGAATTCCGGCGCTGAGGGGGATATCCGGCAGGCGACGCAAATCGCACGACGGATGGTGACCGACTGGGGCATGAGCGATCGGCTCGGCTTCGTGCACTATGGCGACGCCGCCGCGCGGAGCATGGGCGAGTTTGCCGTTGCGAAGGAATTTTCCGAGCGCACGTCCGAGACGATCGACGCAGAGGTGAAACGCATCATCGATGAAGCGTACCTCGAGACGCGCGCGATGATCGCCGAACATCGCGACAAGCTCGTCGATCTCGCCAAGGCGCTCATGAAATACGAGACGCTCGACGGTGACGAAGTTCGCGCGATCATCCGCGGCGAGCCGCTCGAAAAGCAGACAATCGCTGATCTCGTGGCGGCCGAGCAGAATCGCCGCGCCAGCGATGTGCCGGTCGCGCGGCCGGTGGAGCGCCGGCCGGATGAGGGCGGCCCGCTGCCCAGCCCGGCGTAACCACGTTCGACTAAATGGCGTTTAGCATTCTCGGCAGCTCGCACCGGGTGTGCGGGTGTCGGGAGATGAGTATTCCCACCCAAAAGAAGCAGCCTTTGTCGCGACGCAGTGAGGCCTTGTCCCCGCGCGGGCAGACGAAATCCTCTCGCGCAAAGGATCACGCGTCGGCGGTGCGTCCCCAGGTAAGGCGGTTCAAGGCAGAATCGCGCGTCGCACTCGAGGCACGCGCCGCGAGAATCCTGGTGAAACTCCGGGCCGCCTATCCGGACGCGACCTGCGCGCTTCACCACCGCAGTGCTCTGGAACTGCTCGTGGCGACGATTCTGTCCGCGCAATGCACCGATCAGCGCGTGAATCTCGTCACGCCCGCGCTCTTTGCCCGATATTGCACGCCGGCCGATTTCGCGGCCGCGCCGCAAGAGGAATTGGAAGCCGCCATTCGCTCGACAGGGTTCTTTCGCAACAAGGCGAAAAGCCTGATCGGAATGGGCAGGCGTGTCAGCGAAGAATATGACGGGAATATTCCGGACACGATGGAGGCGCTGCTCACCTTGCCGGGCGTGGCGCGAAAGACGGCCAATTGCGTGCTCGGCACGTGGTTTCGGAAAAACGACGGTGTCGTCGTGGATACGCACGTCGGGCGCGTATCGCTGCGGCTGGGTTTGCTGCGCGAAGCCCGCGACGACAAGGACGCCGTGCGGATCGAGCAGGAATTGATGAAGCTGTTTCCACGCGAGACCTGGACGTGGCTTTCGCACGCGCTGATCGATCGATCAAGTCTGTCTCGCTCGCAAACCGCGATGTGAGATTCGTCCGCTGGCGGCCGATTGCCCGTCGCGCGGACTCGGAGCGGTCGCGAACTCAAAGGGTCCGACAGGGGCGGTTTGAATCAGGCCGGCGTGGATTTCATTCGTCGGACAAAAGCCGCGTAGTCGTCTGGCGTGTCGACGCCCGGCGCGCCGCGTGCGACGACCTCGACAAGCATCGATGCCCCGTTTTCCAGCACCCGCAATTGTTCGAGTTTTTCGATCTGCTCCAGTCGGCTCGGCCGCCAACCGGCGTATTCCAGCAGGAATGCCCGGCGATAGGCATAAACGCCCAGGTGCAGCAGATAGTCCGCTTGAGCGCCATCCCGAGGATAGGGAACAGGCGCACGCGAGAAGTAGAGCGCACGCCCGTGCGCGCCGACGACCACCTTCACACGATTCGGATCGGCGGGCTCGCCTCAGGTGGAAAGGACATGCCAGAGTGCCACTCGGGCAATCCGGGGCGGCGGCCATGCTGGATCAGGCGACTCAGCACGTCCGGCTCAATCTCCGGCTCATCGCCCTGCACGTTGAGAATGATGTCGTCCGCCGCGCCGATCTTGCGGGCGACTTCGGCGATCCGGGTCAGTTCCGCTGGCGTGGTCGGGATCGGTCATGATCGCTTTGCCGCCGAACGAAGCGACCGCATCGGCAATCCGGGTGTCGTCGGTCGCGACCAGCACGCGATCCACACCGCGCGCGAGGCGTACACGCTCGACGACGTGCTGAATCAGAAACTTGCCCGTCTCGCGCGCCAGCGGCTTGCCCGGAAAGCGAGTCGAGCCGTAGCGCGCGGGAATCACAGCGATCGCGGCCATGAGCGAGATGGTAATGCGGCGCGAACGATGGCGCTGATTCGGAGGGATCTGAACCGCGACCGCGAAGGAGCGGGGACAACGCGAGGATGCCCTTCACGAAGCGGGGCGCATTTTTGTTATCCCCGCTCATTTGCGTGCGCGGTTCCGATCAAGGGGATGTGTGGCGCGAAATTGCCGTCGCGCATGATCGCGGCTATTCTCGCGCTTGCCTCCGGCGAAGTTGGGCCGGTGCAGTGCGCTGGGCGGTCAACGGGTCAGGACCGGAAGGTAGCAGCCCACCCGGTTCGGTCCACGTGCATCGTTCACCTGGCGGCTGCCGGGGGCGTTATTTGATAATTCAGAATGGCGAATAGCGAAGATCGAATGCGTCGCCGATGAAGCCTACCAGCTGCCGGCGTGCCGGGATGGAGTTCGCGATTCGCCAGTAGACCTTGGCTGTTTTCCTATGTCTTACACCGTCTTGGCCCGCAAATATCGCAGCCGCACGTTCGATGAGATCATCGGGCAGGAGCCGATCGCGCGCACCCTGGTCAACGCGATCAAGACCGGCCGCATCGCGCACGGCTATCTCTTCACCGGCACGCGCGGCAGCGGCAAGACCAGCACGGCCCGCATTCTCGCCAAGGCCCTGAACTGCCTGAAGTTTGACGCGCCGACGCCGACGCCCTGCGGCGAATGCGACGCCTGCCGCGCCATCGCCGAGGGGCAGGACATCGACGTGGTCGAGATCGACGCGGCCAGCAACACGGGCGTCGACAACATCCGCGAACTGCGGAGCAACACGGCGTATCGCCCGGCGCGCAGCCGCTTCAAGATTTACATCATCGACGAAGTTCACATGCTCAGCACCGGCGCGTTCAACGCGCTGCTCAAGACGCTCGAAGAGCCGCCCGAGCACGTGAAATTCATCCTGGCCACGACCGAAGTGCAGAAGGTGCCGGCCACGATTTTGAGCCGCTGCCAGCGGTTCAATTTTCGCAACATCGAGCCCGACGCGATCGCCAAGCGGCTGCTGAAGATCGCGGTGGACGAAAAAGTGAAGCTGGATGAGGCCGTCGCGCGGCGCGTGGCACGCCTGGCGAACGGCTCGATGCGCGACGCGCTCAGTATTCTCGATCAGCTCCTGTCCGTCTCCGGAAATGATGTGTCGATGAGCCTGCTGAACGAAGTGCTTCCGCCGGCTCAAAATGAGCAGGTGTTGCGGCTCCTCGCATGCGCGGCCGACGGCGACGCCGCGGGCGGACTGCGGGAATTGGACGCGCTGCTGAGCGGCGGACGCGGCTTGGAGGTGTTCTGTCAGGACGCGATCGACACCACTCGCACGCTGCTGTTGCTGAAAGCCTGCGGAGAAGCGACCGACAGCGTCGACCTGCCGGCCGGCGAGCGGGGCGAGTATCTGCGGCTCAGTGGCCAATTTGAGCTATCGCATTTTGTGCAGATGATCGCGATGCTCGAGGAGCTGCGCCGTTCGGTTCGTTTCAGCGGCTCGGGCCGGGCGCTCACGGACGCACTGGTAGTACGCATCTGCAAGCTACGTCAGTGGGCGTCGGTCGAGAGCGTCATCGGGGCGCTTGCCGGCGGCGCTCCCGTCGAAAAAAAAAAGAGCCTGAGCCCCGTTCCGCCGCCCGCCCGTCCGCCGGCCGCACCGCCCGCGATTGAGTCGTCGTCGCGATCAGTAGCGTCAACTGCGGCGCCGCCCCTGGCCGCCAGGCCGGCTTCAAGCACCGTCTCTCGGGCCAATGAGCCCCCAAAAGCTGCTGTGCAATCTCGCGAAACGAGGCATGCTGCGGCGTCCGTCGCCCCGCGCGTCCCCGCCCCGGCCATCGCGGTACCGTCCCCGGCTTCAGACGGCGGGCCG
Organism: Phycisphaerae bacterium; assembly: GCA_044225155.1. Lineage (GTDB taxonomy): Bacteria > Planctomycetota > Phycisphaerae > UBA1845 > Fen-1342 > CAYMBL01. Next base: position 25,071 of record JBGAJB010000026.1, read on the forward strand.
GACTATTCCGACGCAGCCGAGGAGCACGCGGCGCGCGAGGCCGAGCACTCATCTGGCGGCGAGATGGACGCCGCGCGACCGGGCCCGGCGCGTTCCGGCGAGCGCGGCGCCATCGAGTACATCCCGGCCGACGCCGAGCAGCGGGCCGGCGTATTGAAGCATCCGGCCGTGACGGCGGCGTTAGAATTGTTCGACGGAATGGTCGTGAACGTGGAGCGGCGCGTGGTCATCGGGCCGGAAACGCCGTCTGAAGCGGAGTGACGATGTTCGGAAACCTGGGACAGATCGCGAGCCTGCTGAAAAACGCG
>JBGAJB010000027.1:0-23504 GCA_044225155.1 Phycisphaerae bacterium
CGCGCAGCAATGCGCGAATCTGCCCCACTTTCCTACGGCGCCGGCTGGCCTTGCGCCGAATGTGATTGGCCCCGATGATGCCGTAGAGCAGCGCTCCCAATCCCGGCAGAAGGACGATCGCCAGGATCCACGACAGCATCTCCATCGGCTCGCGCCGTCGGCGCAACACGTAGGAAGTCACCGTGGCCGCGAGCAGCAGGTGCAGCACGAGCAACCAAGGATGCGCCAGGAGCAAACCCATGGGCGGGATAGTAAGCGTCGTGTCATTTCGCCGCGTGAGCGGTCGTGATGGCGAGATCGAGGGATTAGAGCGGCGCGGCGGAACCGCTAGGCGGACAGCCTTCCTACCCGAAAGGTGCCGCGCGCGAACCGATCACGCAGGTGAAAAAAAAGACGATCGGACCGCACTCTACCATCCTTCGTGCCGCCCGACTCGAGCCATTGCCCAGTCGGAAGGGGGAGCCCGGCAAAATTACTGGCGGAGGCAAGTCCGATCGCTTCAATCAAAAAACGCGGCCACTCTCCCCTAGCGCCGCCGAAAACCAAGTAGCCCGCCCAAAGCCAGCAGGCCAAACGAAACCGGCTCGGGAACAGTTCCAACGAGCCGGAATGCAAATTCGAAATTGCGCGAATCGCCGACCGTGCCGTACCAGACGTCGCTGGCCGGGCGCCAAAACGGCGCGCCGATCGTTGCGGCCTCGACGAAGCCCCCGGTCAGCCCGAGATGACTCGTCGAGATTGAATGCGTCAAAAACAGGTTGCGTCCCTTGAATGCCCCGTCGCCCACCAGGCGGACGCCGATGTAGAAATAGCTCGAGTTCGGACTGATCGGCGTTGCAAAGTCGATCGCGCCCGTGTACGCCTCGCGCAGCGGATCCGGATTCGGATCGGGCGTAATCGGCGTTTGCGTCGCGATCAGATTGCTGAATGTCTGGGCGGTCGCGTCGTTCAGCGCTCCGTCCAGAATGATTACATCGGCCTTGCTGTACGAGAAGCTGGGATCACGCAGCCCGGCCCACTCGATGCGGGAGATTTGGATGCTGGACGGGCTCATCCCGGACAGATCGACGTCGTCTACCGCCCACGCGGATTCGACAAAGCCGGTATTACGCTCGCTGGGGAGCGCATAGCCGGATTGAATTGTGCTGCCGGGGTAGTTATCCCAGATCACGGATCCATCCGCAAATGCTGGAATAGAAAACGCAACTGGAGCGGCGACTAGAGCCGCGAGACGAGCGCGCATCATGCTTCCTCCCCCGCCGGCTACGCCGCTCGGCGGGCTCTCCACATCCGCAGCAATCCGACCCGGCAATCTCGGCGCGCGGAATCCCCGCAAAACGAGACGCTGAGTCGAAAAACTCAGTCTTGAAAGGCCCGGCCATTTCTGGACGGGTGCTTGATGGCGAGTTTCCCGCCATCGTTTCATCCTAGGCACCGAAATCCGCCAATTTCCACTTCCCGCCGATAGAAATTGCTATCCAGCCTCACGCAATGCATGAATGACCGGACCGACCCGGTTTCGACGCGCTCCGGCGCGTCGCCGCTAACACCTTGACGCGACGTGATTTCGCTACAATCGCTGGTCGGTTTGGACGATCAGTAGGCCCTACGGAAGTGCCGCATGCTGCCCGACCTGCTCCAGAATTACATTCGTGCCCGCAATCCGGAGCAGATCAGCTCGGGCATGCTGGCTTACCTCGCCAGCCTCGAAACCGTGGCCAGGACCGCGCCGCAGGTCGCCCGGTCCATCGTCCACGAGCTGCTGGACCAGCGCCGAAACATCAAACTCATCGCCAGCGAAAACTTCTCGTCCATGGCCGTCCAATGCGCCATGGGCAACCTGCTGACCGACAAATACGCCGAGGGCATTCCGTTCCGCCGGTTCTATGCCGGCTGCGATAACGTCGACGCCCTCGAAGATTTCGCCCGCAAGGAAGCCTGTGCCCTGTTCGGGGCCCAGCACGCCTACGTTCAGCCCCATAGCGGCGCGGACGCGAACCTCGTCGCCTATTCGGCCATCTTGGCCGCCCGCGTCGAAGTGCCCATGATGAAGGACCGCGGCGCGAAAAGTCCGTTCGACATGGCCGCCATCGACTGGGAGGCGATTCGCCAAGCCAGCGGTAATCAGCGGCTCCTGGGTCTCGATTTGGACAGCGGGGGCCACCTGACGCACGGCCGGCGGCTGAACATCTCCTCCAAGCTGTTCGACGCGCGCTCCTATTCCGTGAATCGTCAGACCGGCCTGCTCGACTACGACGAAATCGAGAAAATCGCGATTGAGACACGCCCGCTCATCCTGCTCGCCGGGTATAGCGCTTATCCCCGCAAGATCGACTTCGCCCGCATGCGCGCGATCGCCGACAAGATCGGCGCGGTCTTCATGGTCGACATGGCCCATTTCGCGGGCCTGGTGGCCGGCGGCGTCTTCACGGGCGAATTCAACCCCGTGCCGCACGCTCACGTTGTCACCACGACGACGCACAAAACGCTGCGCGGCCCACGCGGTGGCCTGATTCTCTGCACGAGCGAATTCGCGGAGCAGATCGACAAAGGGTGCCCGTTGGTGCAGGGCGGGCCGCTTCCGCACGTGATCGCTGCGAAGGGCGTCTGCTTCGCCGAAGCGCGCCAGCCGGAGTTTCGCGACTACGCCGCGCGCATTGTGAAGAACTCACAGGCGCTGGCTGACGCGTGCCAGGCGGCGGGCATTACGGTCGTTTCGGGCGGCACTGACAATCACCTCGTCCTGTTGAACATTACGAGCTTTGGTCTCACGGGGCGTCAGGCGGAATCGGCGCTGCGCGACTGCGGCGTGACGAGTAATCGCAACGCGATCCCGTTCGATCCCAACGGCGCCTGGTACGCGAGCGGGCTGCGCCTCGGTACGCCGGCCGTCACGACGCTCGGCATGGGGCCGACCGAGATGAAGGAAATTGCCGGGATCATTCACTCGGTCCTGGTCGCGACGAAGCCCGCTCCCGACAAAACCGGCAAGCCCAGCCTCGCGCAGTACACGCTTGACCCGCGCGCCAAAGCGCCCGCATTGGACCGCGTTGGAAAGCTGCTAACCGAATACCCGCTCTATCCGGAGCTGGATCTTTCATTCCTGACGAGCCACTTCGGCATCGAGGAAAATCGGGCGTAATCATCCGTTGTTGTTCGCATTGTTCTGGAGACGCTTCTCATGGCGAAAACCCGGCGCAGGACTCCCCAACCGACCCGCAAGGCCGTGACATTCGTTGCCTGGTTTCGTAAGGAAGATTGGTCGCGCTGGCGTGAAATGGTCTCTGATAAGCCGCGCTTCGCCGGAACTTTCGACGCCTGGCTGGCGAACGCGAAAGCGATGGTCCAGAAGATGGAGTGGAAAGGCCACACCGTAAAGACGGTCGTGGTGGACCCCGAGGAATGCGCCGCCTGGTGTCAGGAGCGCGGCCGGCCGCTCGACGCACCGCACCGCTCGGCCTATGCCGTGTTCGTCGGAACGAACGGCCTCTTCGATCCGACGAACCCGCCGAAGCGTCCCGGCGAGGCGCCTGCGGAACCCGCGGCGGAAGCTCCGCCGGCTTCATAACTTCGCGCCCCAAACCCAACGAGCGCTACGGAATTACAGTTCCGACTTTGCTGCCCGCCTCGCGCAGATAATCGCGCAGCGCCTTCGGCGACCAGCTCGTGATCAGATACTTGTCGGTCACGGTCCAGGCCACGCCGGAGACCATCGCGTACTGAAAATACCAGAGCCCGTCGCTCTCGTGGTCGAGCATGGCCGGGCGCAGATCCGTGTTTTTCGCCGACGCCTCATCCATCGCGTCGCGCCATGCTTCGCAGACCGCGTCGATCGTCTTGCGCACACGCTTCGCGTCGCCGCGAATCTCCATCAGACAGGTAAACGCCAGCGGCAGGTGCAGTGGATGTTGCGGATAGTTGTGCAGGATGATCGTGTCGCCCAGATGCGCGAGCAGGTCTTTGTCCGCGTCGAATCCGTTATCCGCCTGAATTTTCGCAAACAGCTTTTCCGCGGCCAGCCGGTCGGATGGGTCCTGCGTCGCGTAGTACCCCGCGAACAGCTTGGGCAGCAGCCACTGCACGGGCAGGCGATAGATCGCGTAATGCGAGCCGTCGGGGATCGTCGCCAGATAGCGCGGATCCTTGATGCGCGGATCGGCGTACAGCTTGCGCCGCGTGCCTTTGTCGCCGTCGAATTCGGCCAGGCAGTACATTGCCGGGCCCTCGAAGCCCAGCGCCCAATACGCCCGCTCGATGTCGCTCGATTCCCACGCCTTGAAAAATGCCGAAGCGCGCCCCTCGACCAGCGGATCGAGCCGCTCGCGAATCGCCTGGGATTGGCTGACGATTTCAATCAGCGGCTCCGGAGATTGTTTCGCGCGCGCGTCCTTGAGCCACGGATCGGCCGCCAGCGAGGGACGCTTGCCCAGCGCCGTCTCCGCAATTTCCGGCCAAACTGCCGGGCCGAACGTGATCACAAAGTGATCGCCGATCGCGCCCCACGCGATGTTCCAGAACCCCAGCCGCTTGTCGGTGAGTTCCTGATATTCCAGTTCGCCGACGCGTTTTTTCTCCAGCGTCGCGTACTTCTGGTCCGTCAGATCATTCATCAGCGCCTGGATTTTTCGCCGCACGCCGGCAAACTCGCCGTCGAAGTCCGCAATGATCGCCACCTTCGCGTCACTGAGTTGCTTGCCTTTGCCGCTGGCGGTGGTGACCGCCTTTGCGTCGAGCAGCGCGAGCGCGAACGGATGCTTCACGACGAGCCCGAACGTATCGAAGATGCCCAGCCAGAGCTGTGTCTGCGGCCGCAACTGACCAATCTGCCCAATCGCGTCGAGCAGCGTCCGAAACGCGTCCGGCTGCCCCGCATCCGCCGCTTCCGCCCGCTCGTCTCCCGGCGGCATTCCTTTCCACGCGAGCAGCGCGTCAGCCGGAATCAGCTTCATCGGCGTGAGATCGGCGAAGCTCGGAGTCGCGGCCGGGGTCGGGGACTTTGCATCGGCCTTGGCAGCCGGCGCGTTAGCGGCCGATTGATGTCGGCCGCCGAAGAGAAATCCCGCCAGCAGCCCCACCGCCAGCACGATGCCTAAGCCAATTCGCATGCAAGCGCCCTCACCTCAAACAACGGTGATTAGTTTACCGGCAGGACTTACGCCCGGATGCGAGCGAAGTTCCACGATCTGCGGATCAGATGCCCAATCTCACCGAATTTTGTGACTTCCAAAATGAAGAAAGAAGCAGGGAAGCAAGGACGAAGGAGCGCAGGAAGCGCGAGAGGGGTCACCAAAGCAGAATGTGCCACGGTCCCCCAGCGCTTGGCGCCAAAGACGAGATCCCTGAAGAACTCCGTTCTCGGGAGTTTCGCGCTTCGCAAATTCAGCCATTCGGCAGAATGACCGCTTTGCCCGTTTCCCAACGCTCGACCGCCGCCAGCGCCTCGTTCACTTGATCGAGCCGGTAGCGGTGCGTGATGAGTTCGTGGAACGGGTAGTCGTCGCGCCGCGTGCGGAGGAATTCGAGCGCGGCCACCCAGTGCTGCGGCTCACTGCCCCACGAGCCCATGATCGTGAGTTCCTTGCGTGTGATCGTTTGCGGATTGAGCAGGATCGGCCCGGTGTCGCAGTAGTGGCCAAGTTCGAGGTATTTCCCGCCGTCGCGGCAGAGTTCCCAACCCTCGACGACCGCCTGCGGCAGGCCGACACACTCGACGACGTAATCCGCGCCGAGCCCGCCCGTCGCGTCGAGCACCATTTCGCGGCGCTTCGCGGGATCGCGCACTTCGTCGATATCGATGGTCAGATCCGCGCCGAAGCGCTTGCAGCGCGCCAGCCGTTCCCGCGGACCGCCGATCGCGATCAGCGGCCGCGCGCCGGCCTCTTTCGCGAGCGCGAGCGCCGCCAATCCCACGGGGCCCGCGCCTTGAATAACGACCGACTCGCCCCAGCGCACGGGCATGCGCTCAAAACCGTGGACGGCCGTCACCAGCGCGCAGCCCGCGCCGACCACCGCCTCGCTCGGCAGATCGTCGGGCAGTTTGAAGACGGCCGCATCCCGATGGAGAAAGTGGTACTGCCCGTATCCGCCGAGAAAATGCGGTGCGTCGCAGCAGGGCGTATTTACGCCGTACGCCTTGCGATTCGAACAGCGGCTCGGCAGCTTGTAGACGCGGCAATAGCGGCAATGCCCGCACGCCCGGCCAACCGTAAACGACACGCGGTCGCCGACGCGCAGCGGCCGGCCGAGAAAGTCCGGCGTCGGCTCTTCGCCCAAGGCCGCGATGAATCCGGTGGTCTCGTGGCCAAGGACCAGCGGCAGCGGCACCTTCATCTGCCCCTTGTGCAGATGCACATCCGTGCCGCAGACGCCGGCCAATTCGACGCGCAGCAGAATTTCGCCCGGGCCGAGTTCGCGCGGCAACTCGAACTCGCGCGCGGCGAGGGGTTTCTCGAATCCATCCATCACGGCGCAGCGTGCGCTGAAGGGCAGTGCGTGAGTCATGAGTCCAGTTTAGCAGGCAGCGAAGATGCGCACAGTTGGACCGACCGGCCGCATATCACTTTCAATCGGAGGGTATGTAGAGTCGAATTCCCGCCGTGCGCTCAGCTCACGATCTCGCGCAGCGTCTCGTCCCAATTACGGAAGCGCAGCGCGCGATCATCGATCCAGAGATGCGCGATCGGCTTGCCCATGTGGATCGCGTCGTAGCTCATCCCATGCTCATCCAGCCAGGCCTTCGTCACGCGATATTCCGCCCAGCCGCGCGCGGTGTAGACGACAATCGTGTGCCCAGCCGCCTTCAGCTTCGCCAGCGCATCGCGCGCCCCGGCGATCGGCTCGGCCAGCGGCCGGTCAAAGACGCGCTCTTCGGTGCAAATCACGCCGTCGAGATCGACCATGATGGTCATGGGAGCTTTCATAAGCGCTTAATAGGCGTCCCATCCTTGGGCGGTCAAGACCGGGCTCGCCGGCGAACATTGATCGGCTTGACCGGAACCTCGACCGTCACGCTGATTCAGGTGCCGTCGGCCGAAAACGAATGCGGCCTCCCACGCGGGAGGCCGCTCCGAACTTCCCTCAGTTCATCAGTAGAGGCTACGGCTGCGCCGGCAGCGTTTCCGCGTGCAGGTCGCCATAGATCACGCGGTAGGTTCCGTCGTCCTGCTTCCAGCGCAGCAGCACTTCGTCGCCATCTTCCGGCGTGACGCTGTCGCCGAAATACTCCAGCTCCCGGTCTTCGCGATTGAGCTGAATGATGTAGGCAGCGCCCATCGCGGCGTTCAAGGCCACCTCCATCGTCTCCCTGGAAAACGCGGAGGCCGGGTCATTCGGATCGACCTTGACTCGGCCGCCCATCGCCAGCGAGACCATCAGCTCGGCGCTGATGCGGGCCGGATCGAGGGCGGTGGGATAGTGGCCGGCGTACTGTGCCGCGAGTTGCAGCATGTGAATTAGCGTCTCTTCGCTCGGCATGGGAACGTCGACTTCCAGCACGCGCAGGCCGACCGGAATATTCGGCACGAAGATTTCCGGATCGAGCGGAGCGTCGAAGACAAACTGGTCATGCACGGCGCGAATCTTCATCGAGCCGACCAGCGGCATTTCCTGCGTGAACTCCATCTCCATCCGCACGGGCAGGTGCCCCTTGGCGCTGATCCATATCCGCGCGACCGCCGGCATCTCCGGCCCGGGCGACTTCTTGCCGGCAACTGGCCCGAGTCCCAGCTTGCGGCCGGAAATCTCAAACCCCTCGCACAGCACGCCGTCGATTGTCTGTTGCCCGAGCGTCTTATCCGCATCGCCGGTCATTTTCTGAAAGCTGCGGAGAAACGCGTCGGGCGAGGTTTGCGCGAGGTTTCCCTGCAAACCGGAAAAACCGGGCGGCACATGGAGCTTCAGTGCGAGCTTCAAGGCCGGCTGGATCAAAACCAGCGGTTCGCCCTCCTTCACGAACATGGTCATGCCAAATCCGCCCGGCAGCCCGCCCATTGCTCCGGCGCTCATCTCGGCGTCGAAGCGCGCGCCGTGCTCATCGGAGACCTTCAGCGAGCCGCTCTGCATCGTCGTATCGGCGTCGTTCATAAAGGACTGCAAGCGGCAGGAAATCGTGTGGGCTTCCCGAATTCGCTCCATTGCGGCGGCGAACGCGCTTTTCTCCGAGTGGAACATCATCAGCACGATCGCGATGCAGGCCGCCGGCACAAGCACGGCCGCCGTGCGGCGCGTCACTTTGTTGTTCACGCTCATGATCCAATCTCCCAGCCGGCGCAATCCGCCCGGCGCCCGCCCAGCGGGTCGTCCGGCCGGCAAGGCCGCCAGCAATTGTTCGCGCATTCGGTCATGGTCGCGATCGAACGCTTCGTAGAGACGCGCGCGCTGCACATGGAGTCGTCGGGCGGCCGCGAGCTGCTCCCGGCACGCCGCGCAATTCTGCGCGTGAGCCAGGAGTTCCTCGGACGCCGGCGCATCGAGCGCTTCGATCGCCAGCAAGTCCCAGGTCTGGGAATTCGGGCAGTTCATCGGAGCACCTCCCGCCGCAGCACGCTGCGCAGCCGCTCGCACGCGGATGACAGAATGCGATAGAAACCTGACCTTGAGAGGCCCAGCACGTTGCGAGCCTCCTCCACATCACGGCCCTGCAGATAAAACGCATGCAGGGCCAAGCGCTCGCGGTCGGACAACGTCGCCTGGTCCGAACCGCTCTCGCTGTCCATCGCGCCCAGCGCCGCCTGCAATGCTTCGAGTCGCTCATCCGGTCGGGAATTCGCGAGCGCTTCGGCGGCCGTCCGCCGCGTCGCGTATTCCGACAGATGTTGCGTCTCGCGGCGTTTTCGGCGGCGCCATTCGCGACACACCTGGCGAGCGATGCCCGTCAGCCATGGCGCGAAGCGCTGCGGATCGCGCAGCTCACCCAGTCCGCGCCAGGCGCGCAGGAAAACCTCCTGGGTGAGATCGCCGGCCGCGTCGTAGTCGCGTGTCTCGTCGTAACAGATCGCCCGGATCAGCCGCGCGCGACGATCGTACAACTCCGCAAAAGCGGAGCGATCTCCGTTGCGAGCCCCGAGCACGAGCGTTCCGTCGGTGGCAGGCACGCCAGCTCCTTCCACAGCAACCGGGATGGCCATCATCACCATACCAGTGGCCGAAGGGCGGGATCCGTCCCCAGTAGGGCGGTTTTTCTTTGGGGAATAGCGCGTGAAGGGACGATCGCGGCGGGCCGGGCTCGATTGGCTCGAAGGCGCCGATCTAGTCTGGCGACCTGCTAGCTTTCGGTCGTTCGCGACCCGGCCGCTCCGAGGCTAACGGCAATCCGTTCCAAAATCGGCGAGCACTTGACCGAGGTCGCTCAGGTCAACGAATCCATCGCCCGCGCCGCCGGGAAAAATATCTCCCTGGGCGCGCGTCTTTCCGGCGACGCCGGGTTCAAAGTTCGCCAAGACCACGCCGAGATCCGAGAGATCCACGACGCAGTCGCCGGCGCCGGCGGGAAAAATGTCGCTCCGATCGCAGCCTCCCTGTGCGTTCGGGCAGGCCGGCGGCGCGGGGACAATGGCGACCGCGACATCATCCAAAAGCATCGTGTTCGTGTTGCCAAGCCCTTCGCCGCGATAGCAGAATCGAAAGTCGTTGCTACGGCCGGTGGCCACCAGGGAGATCGGCAGCGACACGAGCGGCCCGTCATTCAGCGCGGCCGACACCGTGTGCGCCGAAAAATCCGCGGAGAGCGAGAGTTTTGTCCAAGCGCCGAGCGGAAGCGGGCCGCTCAGTGCCACCGAGGCGGCAGGTCCGCCGATCCCCGTGACGATCAGATTCGTGCCCGTGGCCGTGAGCTCAATTCCCCAGGCGTTGCTGTAACCGAATGTCGCGGTGTCGAAATGCTGGATTGTCAGGCGGGGCTTAATGTTCGCGCCGCCCGGCGGAGTCGCTTCGAGGTTCACGTACCAGGTCCAGGAATAGGCGGCGGTCGAAGCGGGTTTGATGCCGCCGGAATAGAATCGATTTTGCACGTCGTCGGCGTCCTGATCGCGCACGCGCAGCCAGCGCGTGGAACTCGATCCAGGCCGCGGCGCGACGACTCCCAGCACGTCATTCACGCAGCGCGCCGTGAAAACTCCCGGCGCGTACAACATTGCGACCGATCAACTCACGTTGATCGCGCAACATGACGTGGCGCGTTTCGGCGACATCGGCGTCAGCGCGACGTTGCCCTTCAACCAAGATGAGGAAAGCTCCGGCATCATCGATGCGTCGGACATCCTCGGACCGGGCTGGTTCCTGCTGGATGATCAGGCTCACTACACGACTGGAATCGACAGCGCACTGGTCGAAGGTGGTCAGTTGCTGGCGATCTACAACCCGTTCAGCGTGCCGGAGCCCTCGAGCCTGGCGCTGCTGGCGCTCGGCGGGGCTGCCCTGCTGATCCGTCGGCGCTAACAACCGTCGATTCGTCGCTTCGGGGGCTCCCCATCGCTACATCACAGCATCGGCCCGGCGATTACTGATCGCCGCGGCCGATGCTGCTCTTTTTGCGAAAGAAACAGAAGTGCTTCCTACTTGCCGAGTTCGTCGAGGCGTCGCGTGAGCGCCGCGAGTTGGGCACGGAGCGCCGCCACCTCATCCGTCGGTGCGACCGAAGGCGGCGCCGGCGCGGACGGAGCGGGCGGCGGAGGTGTGCTCGGCGGCGGCTGTCCCCACCACGCGCGGAGCCAGTCGGTCGGCTGCGGCTGCGGCATTCCGCTGAAAGTCTGTTGGAGAAAACGGGCCCACTGATCCTGCGTGCTGCGTTGAGATTCGAGCGCCTGACGAATGAAGTTTTCGAAAACTCCGCCCAGGAACTGCGTCTGCGTGCGAATGATCTGATGGAGAATCGCGGCCGGGAAGATCGCCAGCTTTTCGGCGTCGCGTTCGAGGATCATCTGCGTCAACACAATGTGCGTGATGTCGGAACCGGTGGCGGAATCGGTGACTGACAAGTCGAATCCCTGGATCACCAGGTCGTAAAGCTCGGTTAGCGTCGCATGGCGCGAGTGCGTCGCGTCGTAGAACCGGCGATTCGGATAACGGCGAATGTCGAGTCGCTTCGGATTATCGGTCGAGGCCATGGCAGTCTCCGAGCTTCGGCGACCATCATATCGCGTAGTGCCAAGGGCGCGATCCTGATTTCCTGCAAAATATTTGACGCACAAATCTTATCTAAAATGTTTATTTATAACGTTTTATATACGACACTCGATTTTTTGTGCAGTCGCACAACTTTTGTTGACAATCGCACAAAACGTCGATAACCTTCCTGAACAAGCATAGGGCACGGCCCATGGTCGGCGGCCCGGAAGGAGATTGCGATGAACACGTTCAATATGAACTTCGCCACCGACATGATGAAGACCTGGACCGACGGCTTCGCCAAGGCCACCCAGACCGCGACGCGTTTCTTCGATGAGACGACGCGGACCATGACCGCCACCGGCAACGAGCGCGTCAGCGAATTCCAGGGGCAGTTCGACAAGATGGCCGAAGAATTCACGCCGCTGACCCGCAAGAACAGCGACCGCGCGCAGCGCTACATTGATGAGCAGACGCAACGCGGCACGAAATTCTTCCACGAGTCCTTTGACGGCCGGACGCCGCAGACGCCCGCCGAGATGGGCGAGCGCATGAGCGCCTTGTCGCGTCAGACGGGCGAGTTCGTCCGCGACACGTTCGACGCGATGGCCAAATTCAATTCCGAACTGTTCAACAACTGGTCGGAATACGTGAAGGCCCGCACGACGCAGCTCACGACCGAGCCGCAGGTCAAGAAGAGCGCGAAGTAACGCGATCTCCCATGGTGCCGATCTTTTCCCCCCCAGGATCGGCGCCAACGGCCATCGGCCGGCCCGCCTGGTCGATGGGCCGTCACTGACCTCGCACGATTGTGGCGAGACGATCGTTTCGAGGTAAGCGTGGGCCACGGAGGACCGCAGTCGGTCGCCGTGGCTCGCGATGTTTGGCGCGAGGCGCGTGACTCGACGAGATTCGCGCCACGGCGGTATTAGATTGATGGGACCGCGCGAGTGACCCGCGGCAGGAGCGAACAGTGAGCAACGATCCGCGAATGGGTATGCCGGGTATGCCCGGCCCCGAAGCGTTCGCGAGTTTCTGGCAGGATTTCTTCGCCAAGATGACTCCGCCCGGCAGCCCCGGCATGCCGCCGATCCAGCCCGAGTTCATCGATCGCTGGCGCAAGGCGTTTTTCGACACGCTCACCAAGTCGATGGACGACTACATGCGCAGCGAAGCGTTTCTCCAATCGATGAAGCAGTCGATGGATCAGACGTTGGGCTGGCAGAAGATGATGAACGAGTATCTGCAGAAGGGGCTCTCGGCCGCTCAGATGCCCTCGCGCGAGGATTCCGATCACGTCGTTCGGCTGCTGCACGGCATCGAGGATCGCATCATCAAGCGGCTCGAAAAGCTCGAACAGCGACTCGATCAAGTAGAAAAGAAGGGTTGATCGATGCAGACCACGCAGACTCCGCCATGGATGCCGACCCCCGACGCGTTCGCGGGTTATTGGCAAGGCATGATGAGCAAAATGATGGCCAGCCCGAAAGTGGCCAGCGCGATTCAGCAGGTGCGCGTCGGCATCACGCCCTCGCGGCCCGTTTACCGCGAGGACACGCTGCGTCTGCTGCGCTATGAGACGGACGTCGAGCAGCGTTTCGATACGCCGCTGCTGTTCGTTTTTGCGCTGGTGAACCGCCCGTACATCCTCGACTTGCGCGCGGGAAAGAGCGTCGTCAGCCACTTCGTGCAGGCCGGCTTCGATACCTACAACATCGATTGGGGCAAGCCCACCGAAGGCGACCGCCATCTCGGCCTGGAGGACTACGTCCTCACTTACATGGACAACTGCGTCGACCAGATTCGCGAGCGCACCGGCCAGGACAAGATCAACCTCCTGGGCTACTGCATGGGCGGCTCGATGAGCGTCATGTACGCCGCCCTGCGGCCGGAGAAGATTCGCAATCTCGTCTTGATGGCCGCTCCGGTCGATTGGTCGGCACGCGACAATCTGCTCGGTGTCTGGACCGACGAGCGCTACTTCGACGTGGACAAGCTGATCGAGGTCTACGGCAACGCACCGGCGAGCTATCTGCAGACGTCGTTCCAGATGCTCAAGCCGGTCCAGAACATGATGGAGAAGTGGGTCGGCTTCTATGAAAAGATGGACGACGAGAAGTTTCTCGAAGACTTTTTTGCCATGGAAACGTGGCTGAACGACAACATTCCCGTCGCGGGCGAGACGTTCCGGCAGTTTGTGAAATACTGCTTCCAGCGCAACCTGCTGATCCAGAATCGACTGGAAATCGGCAACGACCGCGTCGACCTGCGGAACATCAGGGCGCCGCTGCTGAACCTGGTCGCGCAACACGATCATCTCGTGACGCCGAGCCAGAGCCATCCGCTCAACGACGCCGTCGGATCGACCGATCGCAAGACGATTACGTATCCGAGTGGGCACATCGGTCTGGCGGTCAGCGCGAAGGCGCATCGCGACCTGTGGCCGAAGGTCGTGCAGTGGATGGAAGAGCGAAGCGCGGCGCGCAAGTAATTCCGGGGAATGCTTGATCGCTAGGTGACGAAACGCGGACAGCGTGACCGGGAGGCGAGATTCCCGCCGAGCCGCGCTTCCGGACTGTGAAAATCTGGGGGGTTGGTCTCACATGAGCGGTGCGAACGGAAACGGGAACGGAAACAGCCAGAAGAACGGCAACGAAGATTTCTGGCGCGAGCACGCCGAGCGCGAGTGGCAGGACAGCCGGCTGGATCTCAGCTCGCACGTCGCCGTCATCACGGGCGCGGCCCGCGGCATCGGCAGCGCGACCTGCGTCCGCATGTCGCTCGACGGCGTGAAGGCGATTGCGGCCGTCGACCAGAGCGACGAAGTCACCGAATTCGCCCGCGAGGCCAACGAGCGTCTCGGCCGCGAGTGCATTTTCCCCTTCCTCGGCGACACGACCGACCCGCTGTTTCGCACCCGCGTCTTCGCCGAGATGGAGAAGAAATTCGGTGTCGTGTCGATCTGCGTGCCGGCGGCCGGCATCACGCGCGACCGCCTGGCGGTGCGCGTCAACAAAGACAACGGCCAGATCGAGACCTATCCCGAAGATCTTTTTCGGCGCGTGATCGACGTAGATCTGACGGCGCCGATTTACTGGGCCGTCGACACGATCGCCAGCGTCGCGCGGGCCCGCAAGCAGTCCGGCGGGAAGAAATGGGAGCCGAGCGAACGCGTGCAAGGCGCGGTGATTTTCATCGGCTCGGTTTCATCAGCCGGCAATCGCGGCCAGATTTCCTACGCCACCGCCAAAGCCGGACTCGAAGGCGCCCAGGCCACGCTCGCCACCGAAGCAATCTTCTACGGCGTGCGCTGCGCGATCATCCATCCGGGCTATACCGACACGCCCATGGTCCGCACGCTCGGCGATGAGTTCATTGGCAAGCACATCCTGCCGCAAACCCAGCTCCGCCGTCTCATCCACCCGGCCGAGATCGCCCACGCGATCTGTTTCTTGATCCGCAATTCGGCGGTCAGCGGCAAGCTTTGGGCCGATGCCGGGTGGCATCCGGTGGCGTAGTCGGGAGAGTTGTTAGGCGGAGCTTTCCGACGTTGCGGCGCTCGGCAAGATCCAGCGCTGCGCTCGAATGAGTTCATCCAGAACGAACGTTTGGCCGCACTCGGGACAGCGCAGTTCGCGCAGGCCGATGAGCGAGTAATTGCAGTGCGGGCAGCGCAGGTTGAGTTGGCCTTCGCTTTCCGGCAAGTCGCGCCCCTCTGCCTTGACCAATGGTTTCAGCCAAATCCAGGCGATGAGTCCGCTACCGCCCGAGAGTAATGCGCCCATCAGTAGTTCTTCGTCGGCGTTGATGACTTGGTCGACAATGAGCGCCGCACCGATCGCAGCCGCGGCAATGACGATTGAGGCGATTCCTCGGCCGAGCGTCGCCACGCCGGGTCGAACTGCGCGAACAGATGCCCAGCGAATCCAGACAATGATCGCGCCCAGCAGCGCCAGGACGACGAGGACGCCGCCAGCCAGCTCGTCATCGGCGATTCGTCGCGCGGCCGGCCAACAGTCGTGCAGGAGCATTCCCAGTGCCGGCAGGAGTCCGAGCGCGGCTGTCAACAGCACCGGTGCCAACGGATGCCGAGATGAAATGAGCGGCCGCCAGATGCGCCAAAGCAAGAGCAGCCAAAGCAGGGAGGCTGATACGAACGCGAGCGCGATTTCCTCGTCGCGCAAGTAGTACCAGCGCGCGGGCGGTGAGGAGGTCCCGCCTCCGCGAGTGATGGCGATCTTGGGAAACAGTTCTCCATAGGTCCACACGCCGAACATCGCCAGCGCGGCACACGCCGCCGCCGCGATGAGGGATAGAAGCAGCCTCGCTGTGGGGCGCGGAGGAGTCCGCTCGGGAACCCAGTCCAACCCGAATTGTTTTGTCTGCATGAAGCCGCAGCTCCTCGTCATGCCCCGCTGCGGCCTGCCTGTCGATATTCTGCGGCGATCGGGAGGAATCTTCATGGGCCGCGCGATCTTGTCGGTATTCAGAACTACGGCAGCCATTATTCCCGTCCTCACGGCAATTGCTCAGCAATCGCAGCCGGTCGTCGGACCGGCCGGCGAGAACGCGAGCATCGTTCCTACTTCGCAACTCGTCCATCCTGCCGGACCGTCGATCGAAATCGCCGGGCGGCCCGTGAACCTCGCGCAACGGTCGACGCGGCCACGTTGCTGGTGAAGGACAATCGCGGGCTGGTCGTAATCGATGCGCAGGCGTGGGAGTTGCGGCAGGAACTGCCGTTTGAAAAAGAGGGCGGGTCGATGGTCGGCATCGCCGTCACGCGTGACGGCCGCAAGGCATTTCTGACGACGGCGAAAAACTCGCTGATCGAAGCGATGCGCGGCGATGACGGAAAGTGGAAATGGGGCCGCAAGATCGAGTTGCCGGGACCAGAGGGCAAGGGCAATTCTTTCCCTTGCGGAATCGCGCTTGCGCCGGATGAGAAAACCGCTTACGTCTGTCTCTCGCGCAACAACACGCTCGGCGTCGTCGATGTGGAGAGCGGAAAGCTCACGACCCAGATCGATGTGGGCATCGCGCCTTATGCTGTCGCGCTCCATCCGCAGCGCTCCGAGGCGTTCGTTACGAACTGGGGCGGTCGACGGACGCACGCAGGCGACAAGACGGCCGACTCGGCCGGGACGCCGGCGCTGATCGACGAGCGCGGCATCGCGGCCAGCGGCACGGTTTCGATCGTCGATCTCCCGCAGCGAAAAATCACGCGCGAAATTTCCACGCGACCGATCGAAGGGCTGCCCTTCGGCAGCATGCCCAATGCCATCGCGCGCGGCACGCAGCTCTACGTCGCCAACGCCGGCAACAACTCGATCGCCGTCTTTCAGCCCCCCGGCGCGAACACGGGCACAGAATCACTGCTGCGCGGGTCGATCCCGACCGGCTGGTATCCCGGCGCGATTGTCGCGAACGACAAGCACATCTTCGTGGCCAATATCAAGGGCCTTGGTTCGCGCAGCAAGCGGCCCGACAAGCCCGGCTGGAACAGCCATTGGCATCGCGGATCGATTACACGCATCGACGAACCTTCAAGCCAGCAGCTGAGCGAATGGACGCGCCGCGCGCAAGAAGACGCGCGCGTGCCCCAGACGCTGGCCGCGCTGCAGCGCGATGCGGCGCGACGCGACGCGAAACCCGTGCCGGTCCCGGCCGAGGTCGGATCGCCCAGCGTCCTGGAGCACGTCTTCTACGTCATCAAGGAGAACCGAACTTACGACCAGGTTTTCGGCGACCTGCCGCGCGGCAATCGCGACGAGAAGCTCTGCATCTACGGGCGCGAAATCACGCCGAACCACCACGCGCTGGCGGAGGAGTTCGTGCAGCTCGACAACTTCTATTGCAACGGCGTGCTCAGTGCTGACGGACACTCTTGGGCGACGGAAGGGAATGTCACACCTTATCTCGAACGCTCCTTTGGCGGCTTCAATCGCAGCTACACGTTCGGTGATGACCCGCTCACCTATTCGTCATCGGGTTTCGTGTGGGACCACATCCTCGCGGGCGGATTCTCCTGGCGAAATTACGGGGAATTCAACCAGCCGGAACTCACACCGGCCGACAAGTACCCGGATGTGTTTGCCGACTGGAAAGCGAAGGGTGGGAAATATCGCTATCCGCCGAAGATCGGCGTGGAGCGCGTGCTGCGCTATTCGTGCGTCGAGTATCCCGGCTGGAATCTCAGCATTCCGGATCAATTGCGCGCGGATGCGTTCCTGAAGGAATTCGAGGAGTTTGAGAAGAACGGCGCGCTGCCGAATTTCGTCACGATCTACCTGCCGAACGATCACACGTCCGGCACGGCCGCCGGCGCACCGACGCCGCGCTCCATGGTTGCTGACAATGATCTCGCGCTGGGGCGCATGGTGTCGGCGATCAGCAAGAGCCGTTACTGGGCCAAGTCCGTGATCTTCGTCATTGAGGATGATCCGCAGGATGGCTTCGACCACGTCGACGGCCATCGGTCGCTTTGCCTGGTGATCAGCCCTTTCGCGAAGCGCGGCGCACTCGTCAGTCAGTTTTACAACCAGACCAGCGTGATTCACACCATCGAGCGCATCTTCGGCCTGCCGCCCCAGAATCAGCTCTACGCCCTCGCGCCGCTGATGACGGATTGTTTCACCGAAACGCCGGACTCGCGGCCCTACGAATTGCGCGAAAACACGGTGCCGCTCTGCGAGTTGAACCCAAAGACGGCTTCCCTGCCGCCGCGCGAACGCGCGCTCGCGGAAGCGTCGGCGGCGCTGCCGCTGGCCAAGCCCGACCAAGCCGACGAAGACACGCTCAATCGCATTCTCTGGCACGCGGCGAAGGGCACAGACGCGACCTACCCCGCCGAATGGGCCGGTGCGCATGGTCGGGGACTCGCGGCCCTCGGCCTGAAATTGGCCGAGGGCGTTGAGGAAGACGAAGACGACGATGACGGAGACGACGCTACTGACCCGGCGGGATCGAGATGATCTTCGGCTCGGTCACCTGCGTGGTGAACGCCCGGATCATCTCCACGATCTGCTCCTGCTTTTCGCGGCTGTACTTCGGGCCGCGCAGGGCATAGTCGTCGACACCGCCGAAAAAACGCAGCAGCGGAATGCCCGCGGCCAGGTCAAACGCGCCGCCATTGAAGATGAGGCTGCGCTGCCGCAGCGCTTCGCGATCCAGCGTGATGCGGGTCTGCTCGGCCGGGTCGAGCGAAAGCGCCGGCTGGAAATCCGGAGCCTCGTAGATCAGGTCGTGAATGTCGTAGAGCGCCGCGTACCACTCGCGCCCGTTGGCGTCGGTCCAGCCCTGTGAGCGCGCGATCTGTCCACCCTCGTATTGGGCCCGGCTGCCGATTCGTTCTTTCCAATCGCCCGGATAGCTGATCCAGGATGGCGGCGCGACGCGGGCTTCGTCCACCTCGATGCGGCGGCGCAACTCATCCGACTTCACGACATCGTCGAGCGCCGCCTGATAGGGCAAGCGCTGCTCATCGCGGCGATCCAACCGATCGCGATCGACGATCTCGCGCGCCGGCTGGTAGTCGGAATGCTCGGCGGACTGATTCCGCAGTGCGCGCTCGCGCAGCAGCTCCGCATTGACATTGTTATTCATTTCCGGCGTACGCGCGCCCGTGTATTGACGCGCGATCTCCGCGGCCGACTCGGCGCGCCGCTGCAAGTCATCCTGGATGACGGCGGAGGGCGCGGCGGCCGCCTCGGGTTCGGCCTGGGCCGCGGCGATGGTCACGACCGGCTTGCCGGCCCGGGCGATAATGCCTTCGGCGAGCAGCGACATTTCGTCGCCGCTGCTCTTGTCTGACAACGTGGCCACCCAGCCGAGCACGCGGCGCGCCGCTTCGGCCGCCTCGCGCGGATGATTTTCCTTCAACTGCCTGCGGGCCACGATCAGATCGAGGCGCGCCTGCGAGAGCGCCAGTTGCTCGCGGGCGGCGCGCTCCTGGGCGGCCAAGTCCGCGGCGGCGGCCTGTGCCGGAGTTGCCTTTGCCACGGGCGCGGCGTTGCCCACCTCTTTCGCCGCCGGCGCGTCAGCCTGGCGGTTGGCGGCCGCGCGCGATAACAGCTCGGCGTCCGGCGCATTCTGCGCCAGCGCACTCGCGCCGATCAGCACCGCGTGTGAAACGAAACACGTCAGCAGCTTTCTCATTGGCCGTGCTCCTCGTACCAGCGGCGCCACTCGGCCGCCTCGAAGCCAAAATTCTGTCCCGTGATCGCCTTGAGTGCTTCCATGACCTCGGTGCGAAACACGGTGACATCCGCCAGGCGTAATTCGGTGCGTGGAATCGGAACCGCCCCCGGTAGCGTGATGTAGGACACGCCCAGCTGCCCGCGATAGTGCAGCAGCTTGTTGTCTCCCAGGCTGATATCGGAGGGGTTGCTGAATGTCTGGACGTAATTGTCGAAATAGCTCGCGACGACTTCGACGCGTTTGACCCGCTGGGCCGTCAGCACGTCGATCAAATCGGGAATGGAGCCGGGGTCGCGCAGCCGCCCAAGTGCGATAGCGGCACGCCGCACGAGTTCGTCATTCTGACTTTTCAGGCCGCGGCGAATTTGGGGCCCGACGCGCGGGTCGGCGCGCCGCACGAGTTCGCGTACCGCTTCCTCGCGAATCGAGTCTTCCGCGTCCAGGAGTGCGATCGCGGCCAGGTTCACCGTGGTCTCGTCGGTGTCGAAATGCTTGAGCGCGCCGACCAGCGCGGCGCGGCAGGCCGTGCCACCCGGACTCAGTGCTCTCACCATCGGCAGCACTGCCAGCGGATCGCGGATTTCCTCCAGCTTGGCCCGACCGCGCGCGACGAGGTCCGCCAATCCGCCGTCGAGCAGCGTGTCGCGGATCGCGCGAATGCGCATCGACCAGGTGCTCTGGATTTCCGCGATGAGTTCGTTGTCGTCCTGCTCGGCGCGGGCGGAGGCCGTCGGCTTGGAGGCGGCCGCCCGCGCCGGCTGCGTGGTTGCCGCCACCCAGATTCCGTTCACCTTCACATGTCCGAGCGCGCTACGCGCGTTCTCGTGCTGCGGGTCGATCGCGATGGCGCGGAGCAGGTGCTTGCGGCGCTCGGCCGTCAGCCCGTTCTCAGCGCACCAGTCGGCCAGCGCGACGTTGTCATCGGCGGTATCCGGCAGCGCCGCGGCGCGCCGCGCGTATTGCACGCGGACCGGTTCGGTCACTTCGATGCGTTCCACCGAGTCCGCGGCGAGCTTGACGATTCCGATCGAGGTGCGGACGGAAATCTCTTTTTCGCCGCGCTCGACGATGTCGCCCTCGACGATGCCGCCGTTCTTCAGTCGAACCGTATCGGCCGGCGCCGACGGCAGACCGAGCAGCGCCACCGCCGGAAAGAGTGCGAATTGGGGCCAACGCGGCATCCAGCACCTCAGGCAGGCTGAGCCCGAAAACATCCTAGCGCCGCCGACTGCTGGTGACAAAGAAATTCCGGATTGAGACCGCGCAGACCCGCGCTATCCGCCGCGCCGGCCGGAAAGGGAAAACGAACAAACTTCGCCGGCGATTTCATCGGGCGCAAGGCGGCCCGCAGGCCGGTGGAGAGCGCGACGCCGAGACGTAATGAATCGTCAGGTCAGAGCCCGGGCCGGCTCGAACCGTCCGTCGCCGGCATGCTTGTCGAGTTGCCGCAGCAATCCCGCCACCGTGTGCCGCCCGATCTGTTCCGCCCACTCACACGGCCCCAGCGGATAGTTCGTCCCTAGCTTCATGGCCGTATCGATGTCGGCGGCGGTCGCTACTTCCTCGCCCAGCGCGTGATAGGCCTCGTTGATGATCGTCGCAAGGACGCGGGCGAGGACATATTGCTCGGTGATCGACCCGCTCGGCGCTGCGCCGGCCGCGGGCGCCGGACGCTTTACCGCGCCGTCGAACACCAGACGCACCATCTGATAGACGGGGGCCGGACACTCGAACGACTTTCGGTCGCAGGACACGGCCGGCAGCGGCGGTTCCTGCTGATAGCCGTAGAAGCCGCGACCGGCCTTGCGACCCAACTGCCCCGCGTCGAACAGGCGTTTCTGGATCGGATGCGGCGTGAGGCGTGCGGGCCGGCCCATTTGCTCCCAGACCGAGCATGACACCGTGTAGTTCACGTCGATGCCGATCAGGTCCATCAGCTCGAATGGGCCCATGCGGAAGCCGCCGAGCGATTTGAGCGTGCGGTCGATCTCGTCTACGCCGGCGATGCCTTCGTCCAGCATGCGGAGCGATTCGAGGTAGTAGCCGCGTGCGACGCGATTCACGATGAAACCGGGCGTGTCTTTCACACGCACCGGCGTCTTTTTCCACTCCTTCGCGATTGCATAGACACGATCAGCATGGCGCGGCGATGTTTGCGCACCGGAAATCACTTCGACCAGCGGCATCAGCGGCACGGGATTGAAGAAGTGCATCCCGACTGTGCGATCGGGTGCACCTAAGCCGAAACCGATTTTCGTGACGGACAGGGAGGACGTATTCGTGGTGAACAGCGTGTCCGGGCGCGTGTGCCGCGCGATCTCGCTCAGAACGCGAATCTTGGTTTCCAGATCCTCGACAATCGCTTCGACCACGAGATCGGAATCGGAAAGTTCGGTTGCGGCATTCGCCGGGGCGATTCGCTCGATGGCCTCTGCGGCGGCGGTGGCGGTGAGTTTCTGCTTCTCTACCAGGCGATCAAGGCTGCGGCGAATTCCGCCGACTGCCTTCGCCGCCGCTTCCGGATTGGCGTCCATCAGCCGGACGCGCCAGCCCGCTGCGGCGGCCGTCTGGGCAATGCCCGCCCCCATCGTGCCCGCGCCAATCACGGAAACCACTGGCATTCCATACCCCTAACCGAGCGAAAAATCGGGAATCAGCTCACCGGCGCGCCGCGCAAAAGCGAACGCCCGGACGACAGAGGTAGTCTATCGTCCGGGCGCGAATTTACGCTTTGAGTTTCCAACGTCCGCGAACTGCCCGCGGTCGAATCAGTCTCAGGCCTTCGGCAATTCGAAGATCGTCTGCGTTTTCACGATGGTGCGCTCACCCGGGAAAGCGTGGAACGCATGCACGTGGAATTCCGCGTCGCGGGCTTCGCAGTCGATGCAGGTGAACGGCGACAGATCGCCGTCGGACCACTGGTCGTAGACGTGCAGCCAGCCGCGCTTCTGCCCGTAGCGGAGCAGGTCCATGTGCATGGACTTGTAAAGCGGCTCGTCCATCAGCTCGACCTGCGTGCTGACCATGTAGTGCCAGCCCTCGGGCGCGCGACGTTCGAGATCGCGCTCGCCTTTCATCCGGAAGCGCGTCAGCACACCGCGATTCGGCAGGTTGTTGTCGACGGCGATCACCTCGACGATCGAGCGGGCGCCCGCCGTCACGGTGACCACATGTCCCAGGCCGACCACCCAGATGTCCGCGTGATAGCGCATCTGGTTTATGCGGTAATTTGCCGTGTGCCGGAACAGCTCCGGATGCAACGGGCGGTCGTAAAGGACCAAATTCAGATCAGCAGCGAGCAGCACTCCGCTGCTCAGTTCAGCGTTCTTCACGTTCGTTTCCTGTTCTGCTACGAAATAAACCAGAACTTCCTGTAAGTGCACCCACGATTATAACAAATCACACGCACCGAATCAGCGCGAATTTCGCGGTGAATCCGGATTTTGCATACGTTTTGCAGCCTTGCGGAGTTCACTCATTTCCGCCGGCCGCATCACTCTTTCTCTTGCCTCTCATCCGCATCGCTGAGCCGACGCAACAAGGGGAAATCGTAGATCCCCGTGTCGTGTCCATCGGCCCAGACGATCCGCAGCGCGTAGCGACCGGCGAGGCTGGCCGATTCCGCGCGGAACGTCGATTCATCCGCCGCGCGCGGCAAGACGGCCAGCGGATTCCGACGGCGTTCTTCGCGGAGCGCCCGGCAGGTCGCACAGGGACAAGCCCCACGCAATGCCGGAAGAGCGATCCGCGATTCGACCCCGTCCGCCCAGGAGATGCGCAACTCCTGGTCTCGAATCAGGTTCAGCGTTTTCGGCAGAACCCGGTCGGAAAGCCGCTCCTCTGCTTCCGACATCGATGAAAACACCTCCCGCCCGACTTACGTCGGGTGGCGTACGACCGGCAACTCGATGCCCCGGGCTCGCGCGACGCAGATCCAGCCGTCGGCGAACGTGACTCGACTTGCTCAAACTACTCGGCGACCGGAACCTCCGCGGGGCTGTTGCTCGCGACCTTGCGGCTGCGAGGCTTAGGCACCTTGGCGGAAACCGGCATGGTGGCGGCGGTCTCGAAGAACGATCCAAGAGACCGCAGCCGTTCATAGCGCCGCTTCAGCAGCGCGTCTTTACGCACTTTCTTCAGCTCGGCCAGCGACTGCCGCACCCAGCCTTCCAGACTGCGGGCGGCGGCCTGAGGATCGCGGT
>JBGAJB010000377.1:0-2831 GCA_044225155.1 Phycisphaerae bacterium
CGATCCGGCCGGCAGCGGCTTTCTTCCCGACGTCTGCCGCGCGTGGGAGGCTGCCACCGAACCCGCGCGGCGTGCGGGCATTCGCGTCGTGAATTTGCGGATCGGAATCGTGCTCACGCCGCGCGGCGGGGCGCTGGCCGCGATGCTCACGCCGTTCAAGCTGGGCGCCGGCGGCGTCGTCGGGAGTGGGCGGCAGTACATGAGTTGGATCGGTTTAGATGATCTGATCGGCGTGATCCACTTTGCGCTCTGCGACGCCCGTGTCGAGGGACCGCTGAATTGCACAGCACCGAACCCCGTTACGAATCGCGAGTTCACGCGTGTGCTCGGTCGCGTCATCCACCGCCCAACCGTTCTTCCGCTGCCCTCCATCGCCGTCCGGACGCTCTTGGGTGAGATGGGCGATACGCTTTTGCTGTGCGGAGCGCGCGTGCTGCCGGGAAAACTGCGTGAGTTGGGCTTTCCATTTCTGACTCCGGATCTCGATGCGGCGCTACGCTGGGAGCTGGGTTTGCCAGGAGCGACGCCCTGAATGCACGCGATTGAGACGATTCTGGCCCTGTTGGTCGCGGTCGCGTCGCTCGCCTGGCTGGCAGACGTCCTTCGCGTCGCCTATCCGATTCTGTTGGTCGTCGGCGGCTTGGCGATTTCCTTCACTCCCGGCTTGCCGGTCGTTGAGCTTCAACCCGAGCTGGTTTTCCTGCTTTTCCTGCCGCCGCTGCTGTTTCGCGGCGCGCTGTATACGTCCTGGCGTGAGTTTCGGGCCAATCTGCGCCCGATCACGTTGCTCGCGGTCGGGTTGGTGCTGTTCACGATGTTGACGGTGGCCGTCGTCGCGCACTTCGTCGTGGCGGAACTCTCCTGGCCGGCGGCGTTCGTGCTTGGCGCGATCGTCTCACCGCCCGACGCCATCGCCGCGACGGCGATCTGCCGCCGCCTGCGCGTCCCGAAGCGCGTCATAGCCATTCTCGAAGGCGAGAGCCTCGTGAACGATGCGTCGGCCCTGGTGGCGTACCGCTTCGCCGTCGCCGCAGTCGTGAGCGGCGCATTTTCGCTCGGACACGCCGTCGTTACCGCCGTTTGGGTGGCGATCGGCGGTGTCGCCGTCGGTTGGTTCGCCGGCGCGCTGATCGCCCGCATTCGGCCGCGCATTCAGGATGAAAGCGTGGGCACCACGCTTTCCCTTCTATCGCCCTTCGTCGCCTATCTCCCGGCGGAATGGACTGGTGTTTCCGGCGTGCTGTCGGTTGTGACGTGCGGCGTATATCTGGCGCGCCGGCTGCCGCGACTCGTGTCGTCGCGCGCCCGCATCCGCGCCCAAGCCGTCTGGGACACGCTGGATTTCGTACTGAACGGCCTCGTGTTCATTCTGATCGGACTTCAGCTCCCGCGCGTTCTGGCGGCCGTCAGTACACACCGCTCGATGGGGGAGCTCCTCATGGCGGCCGCGGCGATCAGCATGACGGCGATTGTCGCGCGGCTCGTCTGGGTTTTCCCAGGCGCGTATTTGCCACGCTGGCTTTCGCCGCGCATTCGGGCCCGCGAGCCGCGCCCGCCGGTCGGCTCGGTTTTCCTCGTGGGCTGGACGGGGCTGCGCGGAGTCGTCTCACTCGCGGCCGCTCTGGCACTGCCGCATGCGATGCTGAACGGCGCCGGTTTTGACGGGCGTGATTTCATTCTCTTTGCGACGTTTGCCGTGATTCTGGTCACGCTCGTGCTGCAAGGTCTGACACTGCCGCCGCTCGTCCACGCGTTGAATCTGCCTCTCGACAGTTCGGAGGAGCGCGAGGAGGCCTCCGCGCGCTACGAATCCGCGCACGCGGCGCTGGCGCGGCTTGATGCATTAGTCGAGACCGGGCACGCCACGCCGGAAATCATCGATCGATTGCGGACGCCCTACGAGGAGCGAATCGAAGCGTACGCACGCCACTTGCTCGACGAACGCGCCGGCCGTCCGCTGCCTCGGCCGGATGTGCTGGAGGATCTGCGTCGCGAGGCCCTCGCGGCCGAGCGCAATCATGTCGTTCAAATGCGCGACGAAGGTTTGATCAGTGACGACACCATGCGCCGCATTCTGGTAGAGCTTGATCTGGAGGAGGCGCGCCTGGCGTCGGGCATCTCCTGAAGACCCGGCGATGCCGCGGTCGAATTCACGGCCGCTTGTCGCGCGGGCGCGCGATACAGACGACTGATGCTCGCCCATCGCGCTCAATCCGCGACACACGCGGCCGCTCTTCGTTCTGCCCCGCATAATCAAGCACGAAAACTGCACCCGACGGACCGACCGCCACGCCAAGCGGGAGGAAGTCTCCCATTTTCTGAGCCGCATCTTCGGAGGAGATTCCGCGCTCCGGATCGGCCTTCAGCAGTTCCCAGCGCGGCGAGAGCGTCTTCACTTCGTCATCGCGAGCCACCAGGCGCACGGCATGATTTCCGTAATCCGCCACGACAAACTTCCCGCGTGGGTCGTCGGCCAATCCCTGGCACCAGCCGAATCGCGCGGCTCGGCCTTTGCCATCATGCACTCCCGGCTCCGGATCGCCGAGGACCGTCACGACGCTGCCGTCCGGCCGTACGCAGCGAATCGCGGGACCCTGCGTAAAGAACACGGCGCCATTCGCGTCACAAAGAAACGCGCTGTCGTGCAGATGACCAATGCGCGCCGTGCCCGCCGGCCCATCAATAAATCCTTCCGCGGACGAAACGAGCATCTCGATCTTTCCACGCGGCGAGAGACGCAGAATCTGCGAGAAATCGTTCTGGCGTGAATTCAGGCAGATGACGTTGCCCTGCGGATCGACCGCAAACGGATCCCCGCCTCCGCCGACGCA
>JBGAJB010000378.1:0-2820 GCA_044225155.1 Phycisphaerae bacterium
CCGGGCAGAATGCTGGCGACAAAGTGCATGCGGTCGCTCTCGCCGCAGACCATCGTGTCCTTGTTCGCCTGCGCATAGAAGATGGCCGCGTCCCCCATCATCCGCAGATTCGCGAGACACTGCGTCTGCTTGGCTGAGTCACGCGCTTTTTGCAGTGCCGGAAGCAGGATGGAAATTAGCAAAGCAATAATTGCGACGACCACCAATAGCTCGATGAGCGTAAACGCCCGACTGACGTGCTTCGACATGCTCGGTGCCTACCTGATCTGGCGCAGGAACTGAAGTGGAAGAATATCGTCCCCCGGGACTCTCCGGCAAGCCAGGCGTAATGGAAGGTAGTGGGTCAGTCAAACTGACCCACTACCTAATGGAACCATTGTTCGCAACGGGCGCACTGCCGAGGCCCAACCGTCAGGGAGCGGCTCTTTTTGAACCGAAAGGCCCCCTCCCTCCCAGTCGGGGCGCTGCTGGCAGGGGCTTTTTCGGGCACATGCCGGCGCGAACGGCGTTCTGCAAGCCGCGCAGGCGACCAGCCGTCGCTTGACCCTGCTCAATCCTCGAAAACGAACCGGTAGATCGGGCGGGCGGGAGAATGGCGACCCGCCAGGCGGAAGCCGGCGGCGCGGAAGACGCCGGAGAGACCGGTCCAGGCAAAGGCATCCGGCATGCGCTCGCGGCGCGCGATCATCGGATAGCCTTCAACCGCCCGTGCCCCGCGCTGCCGCGCGAAGTCCACGGCCGCCCGCAGTAGCGCCGTCGCAACACCGCGCCCGCGCCACGGCCGCGCGACGAAGAAGCACGACACGGACCAGACCGGCAGCGAATCGAGCGGCTTGAGCACGCGCGAACGCTCCAGCGCCACGTACGTCGAGCGCGGGGCGATGGCACACCAGCCGATCGGCACATCTCCATCAAAAGCCAGCACGCCGGGCGGCGGGCCGTGCTGCACCAAGTGGTGCAATGCGAGGCGATTGCCTTCCCCTTTGCCCTGTTCGTATTCGGCCCGCGGCAAGCGCCACACCATGCACCAGCAACCCGCGCACGCGCCATTCGCGCCAAAGAGCCGCTCGAGATCAGGCCAAAGCGCCGGCGTCAGCGGCGTCGTACGGAACGCGGGAGATGGCGGCGGCGGTGGAATGACTGCCTTCGCGCGGCGTACGGGGCGCCGCTTCGCGGTGCTCGCGCGCGCGACGGTCGTGCGCCGTTTCGGCGTCAAAGGTTTTTTCTTCCGCGCCGCTTGCCGGCCGGTTTTCCGAACTGCACGTCGGTTGGATCGGGTGGTTTTCCTGGCCATCTGGGTCTGGAGGTTCGCTCCGAAGTGAGGGAATGCGGCGGCTATTGCTCCTCAAAAATCCACGCCGATTGCGTGCGGCACGAGCCGATCGCGGCCCGCGTACCGTCGAGTGCGATGGTGCCGCCGAAACCCCCGGCGGCGCTATCGATCGGCGTGAGCTGCTGAGAAAGCGACCAATTACTGCCCGTATTGCGGAAGACGTATGCCGCACCGGTTGCCGTGCAGTCCGGAGCGCCGATCAGCGCCCGACCGTCACGCAGCGCCACGCACTGACCGAAGTGCCCAAACTGGACGGACGTGGTCGACGAAAGTCGCGCCTCCTGCACCCATCCCGCAACAGTCTCGCGGAATACGAACGCCGCACCGCCGTAAACAGAGCCATTGGCCGCATTGGCCGCGCCGACCAGAAGCGTGTCCCCTTGCAGTGCGACGGCATTGCCAAATCCGAGCGAGCTATCCGCCGCGTTGAGCTTGGCGATCTGCACCCAGCCCGCTCCGGAATTACGGTAGATGTACACAGCGCCGGTCAGTGCTGATTGGGTTGAGTCGTACCGTTTTGTGATCGCGATTGTGTCGCCGTCGACCGCCACCGCGTCACCGAAGAGCTCATTTGGCGCGGGACTCGGCGGGAGGAGGCGCGCCGTCTGCAGCCAGACGCCATTGCTCAATTCAAAAATGTAAACCGCTCCGCGCGCGCTGTCCCGATCGGGAGCGGCCACGACGACTCGCCCGCCTTGAACCGCGACGTTGGTCGCGAAACCCATCTGTTTCAGCGCATCGGACGGCGTCACGATCGCCTGCTCAACCCAGTGCGTCCCGACGCCGGTAAAGAGATAGGCGTCACCGATCCCGCGATTCTTGGTCGTGTCCGCGCCCGATACCAGAATGTCGCCATTGAGCCCGATCGCTCGGCCGAGGATGTCGTTCTTCGTCGTTTGAGAACCCAGCAGCCGCGCGATCTGCGTCCAGGATGGGGCGTCGTAATGGTAGAGATAGGTCGCGCCGCGGCTGCGCGAGTAGCCGGTCGCCGAGATGGCAAGCGTGTCGCCCGAAAGCGCCACGTTGCAGCCAAAATGGTCCGTGTTTGAACTCCCCGGCGAATTGATGCGAGTCGTCTCAATGAAAATTTGGGCGCGCGCGAAGTCCCCGGCCATCACGCCGAAGATGCACAGCCCTATAACAAGGCCCCTGGTCGCTCGCAGCAAGCAAAATCTCCCGCCCCGGCAGACTTGCACCACGAATGATAGGACTGGTTCGGCGCAAAATCCAAAGCGCCAGCGCCAATTACGGCTTGAAAATATCGGGGCAGCAGCGGCCGGGTGTGAGAATTTGAACAAATTTCACTGGAAGACTCTGGAGGGAGAGGCGGACTTGCTTCGCCCCCCTGGCCTGCTATTGTGGCTGCGCGAATCGACCAACTGGCCGATGGGGCAGCCGAGCATGGAACACCCGATCCGCCCGCCCGAAACGATTGCTGAGCCCCTGGGGGCGGATGCGCGGGCCCGTCGGCAGTATTTCTACAACGC
>JBGAJB010000379.1:0-2818 GCA_044225155.1 Phycisphaerae bacterium
CCGTTTGCCGGGATGGAGCTGCATCCAGCCCCAACCCGTTTCCGCCGCCACCAGTCCGCCACCGCCGTCCACGAACTTCGCCACCGCGTCGGCTTCGGCCGCGTTCATCCCCGACGTGTAGCCGATCAGCGCGTGATAGTGCGACAGGCTGCCGTCCGTCGGCACATGCTCTATGCGCGTCACGTCGAAGCCCTGCTCGCGCAGCCAGGACTCCAGATCGCCGCTCAGCAGCGCGACGCGCAAACGCGCGCCGGCGAATGGTCCGGTCACTCCCAGGGCCCAACGGATCGAATTTTGCAGGAACCGTGCGGTGTCGCCGCTCTTCAGAACACCGGTGGTCAGATAGCTCGTGTGGCCCAGCGCGACGATTCGTCCGCGTCCGAGCGGCGCCGCGACCGCCACCGGCGCGTACATATCACCATCGGCCTTGCCGGCAACGAGCGGCACAGCCTGCGCCCCGAACGCCACCACGATCCCAGGCGCGCCGGGCGCGGCAATCGTTCTGACGCCTTCCAATATGGCCTCACGGGTTTGCTCGGCAGGATTCTTCGGCCGCGTCTGCGCTTCGGCAGACAAAGCCAGGAAACCAGCCGCAAGAACGACGGCCACAGGCCTGTGCTGTTTCATCAGAATTCCACCGATGCAATTCGCAAATGCGCCGCAGGTTAGTCGCGCAGCAGATTGCGCGCAATCACGACGCGCTGAATCTCGCTCGTACCTTCATAGATCGTCGTGATGCGCGCATCGCGATAGAGCTGCTCGATGCGGAACTCGCGCACATAGCCGTAGCCGCCGTGACTCTGCAGCGCGCGGTAGACAATCCGATTGGCCGCCTCGCTCGCGTAGAGCTTGGCCATGCTGGCTTCCTGGGTATACGGGCGGCCGGCGTCTTTCAGCGCCGCCGCGCGATCGATGAGCTGCTGCGCGGCCATAATCTCGGTGAGACTGTCCGAAATCATCCATTGAATCGCCTGAAAGCCGGCGATCTTCTGGCCGAACATCTCGCGCTGCCGCGAATACTCGATCATCTGATCCTGCGCGGCCTGCGCGATGCCGACCGCCTGCGACGCGATGCCGATACGCCCACCGTCGAGGGCTGAGAGCGATATCCGCAGGCCCCAGCCCGGCTCGCCGAGCAGCGCGCCGTCCGGCACGAACGCGCCGTCGAGGCTCATCTCGGCCGTTTCGCTGCCGCGAATGCCGAGCTTGCCGTGGATGGGCACGCGCCGTATGCCGTCGTCCTGTTGGGTATCCATCAGGAACATCGAAAGGTCTTTTCCGGGCGGGGCGCCGTCGTGTCGCGCGAGGACGACCAGCCACCGCGCGGCGAGGCCGTTCGTCACCCACATCTTTGAGCCGGTCAGGCGCCAGCCGCTGTCGGTGCGCACCGCGCGCGTCTGCGCGGCCCGTGCATTGCTCCCGGAATTCGGCTCCGTGATTGCAAAGCCGGCCAGATTTCCAGGGCTCACGAGTTGCGGCAGAAGCGACTCACGTAAGGCGGCCGGCGCGAACGTCTTGATGATCTCCACGACCATGTTGTGAACGCTGACCGTCACCGCCATCGAAGGGGACGCCCACGCCAGCTCGCGAATGATATGCGCGTACGGGACCATCGGGCATTCGAGGCCCCCCGCACTTTCGGGGGCGCGCAGGCCGAGCAGGCCGAGCTCGTAGAGCGGATCGAGTTCCGTGCAGCAGGAGCTTTCCGTGCGATCCCATTCGCGGTCGCGCTCGACCAGTTCGGCCCGCGCGAAATCGCGTACGGTATTGACCAGCACCTGATGATCGTCGCTCAGCAACACACTCATGCAGTCGGCTCCGGCGGCTGGGAATCGTGCGGCGTCTCGGCCCCGCTACTTCTTATCCTTGTCGTCCTTCTTCTCTTCCTTCTCTTCCTGATCGCCCAGCTCGTCGTGCTTGGCCATGAAGCCCGCGGCGCCCTTGGCCTTTTCATCCATCTTCGCCTGAAATTCGCCCGGCATGCGCGCGCGTTCGAGACACTCGTCGCCCTCGCACGTCCCATCGTCGTACAGCCGCCAGAGGTGCTCATCGAGGAGCTGCATGCCGTATTTCTTGCCGGTCTGGATGGACGAGTCGATGCGGTACGTCTTGTTTTCACGGATCAGGTTGGCGATCGCGGGCGTGACGAGCAGGAACTCGTAGGCCGCGATGCGTCCGCCGTTTTTCTTCGCCAGCAGCGCCTGCGAGAGCACCGCGATCAGCGTCGTGCTGAGCTGCACGCGGATCTGCTCCTGCTGCGCGACCGGGAAGGCGTCGATGATGCGGTTGATCGTGCCCTGCGCGCCGGTGGTGTGGAGCGTGGCGAAAACCAAGTGACCGGTCTCGGCCGCGCGAATCGCGGATTCGATCGTTTCCAGGTCGCGCATTTCACCGACGAGAATCACGTCGGGATCCATACGCAGCGCGCGGCGCAGCGCCTCGGCAAAGCTCGGCACGTCGACGCCGACCTCACGCTGGCTGAACACCGATTTCTTATGCGGGTGGTAATACTCGATCGGGTCTTCGATGCTGATGATGTGCCGGTCAAAGTTTTCGTTGATGTAGTTCAGCATCGTCGCCAGCGTGGTCGTCTTGCCCGACCCCGTCGGTCCCGTCACGAGGAACATTCCGCGTGGCCGGCGACACAGCGCCCGAATCGTCTGCGGCAAGCCGATCTCGTCGAAGCTCAGGATCTTCGACGGAATCAGACGCAGCACCATGCTGACGTTGCCCTTGGCGCGGAAGACCGACACGCGGAAGCGGCCCTTGTCGCCGAAGGCGAATCCGAAGTCCGTGCCGCCTTCTTCCTGGAACTCCT
>JBGAJB010000028.1:0-22398 GCA_044225155.1 Phycisphaerae bacterium
GCTGCGACCGATTGCCCACCTATCGCTCGCTCTGCTCGCCGGGCTACTTTGCGCGGCCACCACACACGACTCGGGGCAAACGGCTCAAACGGCCGCGACAACGCCCACATCCTCCCCGGCCGAATCCGTGGCCGACGTGATCGCCCGGCTGGGCGATGAATCTTACGCCGTCAGGGAACAGGCGAGCGGCGCGCTCCTGAAGCGCGGGCCGGCGGTCGAGACCGAGCTTCGCACGGCGATGGAGCGTGCGAGTGATCCCGAGGTCCGGCGGCGTCTGGCGGACATTCTCGACAACATCGTGCCGCCGCAACGCGCGGCCTTGCTGCTGCGAGTTGAGCCCGATTCGGGGCTGCGCGCCGGCGAACTGATCACTCACATCAGCGGGCGGCGCATTCGCGGAAAATCAGATGTGCTGCAACGTCTGCGGCAGGAAGTCGCGCCGTTGGGAGCGATCGTTCGCGTGCTCGGAGAGGATGGCCCGCGCGACGTCGGCCCGGTGTTTCTCAAACAGATTCGTGAAATGGCGGATTTCGTCGAGCCGCGCGGTTCGGTGATTGCGGCCGCCTTGCGGGAGTATCGCGACGGCAATCCGGAGCGAGCTTACGAGCGGTTGGGGTCCGTGCGCGAGTCCGCCCCGGAGGCGGAACTGCCGGGCACCCTAATGGCGCGCGTCGCCTACACCGCCGGTCACGGGGAAGAAGCGCTCGGACTGCTGCGGCGCTATCTCGATCCGTCGTCCCTGGGCGGCTGCGCGACGGGCGACTGGACGACGCTTTCGACACTGGATGAAGCCGGGCCGCAGCGCGCGCCTTATTGCCTCGAATGGGCGCTGTGTGAGGAAGGCCATCCGAATTACGAGCGCAACAGCGATCCCGATTTGCGAGTGCAGCGCATCCTCGTTCCGGCGCGGCGCTTCGTGGACGCACACCTGAAGGCCGCTGAAATTTGGTGGCATCGGCATGACACGGCCGAGGAACGACTTTCGGGAAATCTTTTGGCCGTCTGCGGGTGGATGCTCTACGAGTTGGAGCTGCGCTCGGAATGTTGTCGGCTAATTGAGCCACGCAGCGCATTGCTGCGGCGTTCCTCCGGCGGCGCGCACAAATGGGTGCGCGTGGATACGGATTCGTGGCTGCCGTTTTTCGCCGGGGATGCAGCGGGCGCTTTGGATGCGTTTTACGACGATGCGATGGAAGTCTTGAATCATCCGCCCCGGCGCGACGATCCAAACTCGCTCGTGCGCAATCCCGACGTCGCCGCACGCGTGGCCTTCTTCCTCTATCAAGTGCCCGAAGACAAGCGCATCGACGAGACGCTGCGCATCATGAGCGATCCTCCGCATCCCGTGCTCGACGAGTATCTGCGTTGGATGCTGCGCGCCGTGCATTCCGGAAATGCCGGCTTGATTCGACGACATCTTGCGGCCGCCCTGCCCATCCTGCCGGACGCGTTGTCGGGCGAATTTGCGCGATATGTCGCGCTGCTCGAATATGTCCAGTCGGAGCCGGATGCCACGGTGCTGGCCGTCGCGCGGCAGCGTCTCTTTCAGTCGCCGCCCGCGCCGCGCCGGGAAGCCTGGCTCGCGCAGATTGACGTGATGGCCGCGCTGCTCGCCGGCAAGCCGAGTGAGGCGGTAGCCGCCGCCGCTCCATTGGCCGACGATCCAGACAGCGCCGCATTGATCAGCACGGCCAAATTCCTGGCTGCACCGCCGCCTCACGCCGCCGAGCAGTCGGCCCTGCGGAGCCCGATTCTGGCGGTACCGCTCGGATCGGGCGGCACAAAGTGGATCGTGTTGGCGCGCGATCGACGGCTGATGGAGTTCGACTCTGCCGGCGGGCAGCTTCGCGCGCTGGATACGCCCTCGCCGCACTGGTACCCGGGACCGCTCACCTGGCCGTGGCTGGGCCGCGAGGCGGCAAGCGGACGCGCATGGGCGTACGAACTGCGTCGCGTGCGTGAGCTGGCGCCTGAGGGGACGGGGCTGACGCTGAACATCCGCACGGAGGAAATCGAGCCGTTTCAACGATTCGCCGCGCCCTATTTTTCGCGATTGGCCGAAGCGGCCGGCGCGAATGTCCGCCAAGTCGGGGAGGACGGCGAGTTCCTGCGCAGCGAGGTGACCGCCAATCTCGATTATACGACCGATCCGAAACTGCCCGAGATTGCCGTGATCGAGTCGCTCGAGGCCGACCCGCGCGTCGTGCACATCGCGCTGCGCGGCGGACCGCAATTGCTCATCGATCAGACACACGGCAAGGCGTGGTCGTCGGAATGGATACAGGAAAAGGCCGGTTTACCACGCCCGCCGTCGTTCACGGCCCGCGCGCTTTGGCCTGCGAGTCCGCCTGATCCGCCCGTCCTGCTGCTGCTCAGCGAACAAGGATTGCTGCGCTTTGACGCGGGTGGCGAGACAGTAGCGCGGCTGGCGATCCCGGGGACGGATCCGAATCCGCCCGTGGTGGCCGAAGACACGCCATACGACCGGCGCGATCCGCGTTATTTCTACTTCTCCGGCCTGAGCGATGCGCCGACCAGCGACCCGCGCGGGCCGATGTATCGACTGCGCGTGGCCGATGGGGAGATCGAGACGTTGGATACGCAGAATCTTTCGTTGCCCGAGTCCTACTACCGGCTCTTGCCGCGCAGCGTGTTGCGGGCACAGTTGAGCGCGCGGATGAAGAACCTTGCACTGCCCGACCTCAGCGGATTCCTCGGGGAAGTGCAGAAGGCGACGTCGACGCAGCCACAGGCGGAGGGTGACCGGCAATGACCGCCGTCGCGCTCACGCTCGGGGAAGGGCCGCTCACGCTCGCGCGACTGGAAGAGTGCCTTGGTCGGCCGCTGCGTATCTCGCTGGCGGACGCCGGGCGCGAGCGGGCGGCTGCGTCGCGACAGCGCGTGGAGGCGGTGGTATCGCGCGGCGACGTGGTCTACGGCATCAACACGGGCTTTGGCCATCTGAAGAACACGCGGATCGCGGCGGATCAGCTCGACCGACTCCAGGAAAACCTGCTGATTTCGCACGCGGTCGCGGTTGGGCCGCCCGTTCCGCCGGAAATCGTGCGCTGGATGCTCGCAATCAAGGTGCAGATGCTGTTGATCGGCAACAGCGGCGTGCGGCTGGACGTGATTGAACGGCTCGCGGAGTTTCTCTCGGCCGATTTGCTGCCCGTCGTTCCGACGCGCGGTTCGCTCGGTGCGAGTGGGGATCTCGCGCCGCTGGCGCACATGGTGCTTCCGCTGATCGGGCGCGGGGAGTTTTCGGTCGCCGACGAGAACGGGAGCGTGCGGCGTACGATTCCGGCGCGCGACGGCTTGGCGCGGATCAATCGCAAGCCGCTCGCCCTCGCGGCGAAGGAAGGGTTGGCCCTCATCAACGGCACACAGTTCATGTGTGCCTATGGCGCGAACATCGCAATTCGCGCGGCGCGCCTCGCCGATCTCGCAGACCTGATTCTTTGCCTGACGCTTGAGGGGCTGCGCGGCAGCATCAAGCCGATGGACGCGCGGCTGCACGCCGTGCGGCCGCATCCGGGCGCGCAGACGGTCGCGGCCAATGTGCGACGCCTGATGGTGGAGAGCGAGATTCTCGTTTCGCACGCGAATTGTGACCGCGTGCAGGATCCGTATTCGCTGCGCTGCGCGCCGCAGGTGCACGGCGCATTTCGGGATGCCCTGGCGCATTTCTCGGGCGTGTTCGAGCGCGAGCTGAACAGCGTGACCGACAATCCGGTCGTCTTCGACGATGAGATCATCAGCGGCGGGAATTTTCACGGCGCGCCGCTGGCCGGCGTGCTGGATTATCTCGCGATCGCACTCACCGACTTGGCCAACATTTCCGAGCGACGTACCTACCTGTTGCTGAATGGTGAGGACGATTTGCCGAAGCTGCTGATGAAAGACACGGGGCTGAACAGCGGCTTCATGATCCCGCAATACACGGCGGCCGCGCTGCTGAATGAGTGCAAGGTGCTCGCTTCGCCGGCGTCGGTGGATTCGATTCCGTCGTCGCTCGGGCAGGAGGATCACGTCAGCATGGGCGCGACGGCCGCGCTGAAATGCTACGAGGTTCTCGACCGCGTCGAGCACGTGCTGGCGATCGAGTTGCTATGCGCGGCGCAGGCAGTCGATTTCCGTCTGCCGCTCAAGCCCGGCGCTGGGCCACGGGCGGCGCACGCGTTGGTGCGACGGCAGATCACGCACGCGGATGCGGACCGCGAATTTGGGGCGGACATTACGGCCGCGCTGCAGTTGCTTCGAACCGACGCGGATCTGCTGCGCGTCGCGCGCGGGGCCTGAGATGGGTCGGCGTTGCATGGATCCGAGCCGCGGCCCGGATCAACGCCGGCTGCGGAAGAATTCCTTCAAGAGCGCGGCGCTTTCGGGCGCGAGTACGCCGCCGATGGTTTCCATACGGTGATTGAGGCGCGGGTCTTCAGTGATGCGGAAGATTGAGCCGCACGCGCCGGCTTTCTCGTCCGGCGCGCCGTAGACGAGCCGGTGCATCCGCGCGAGCACGAGCGCCCCCGCGCACATCGCGCACGGTTCCAGCGTCACGTACATCGTGCAGCCGTCCAGCCGCCAGCGGCCGACGTGCTGCGCGGCGGCGGACAGGGCCAGGATTTCCGCGTGTGCCGTCGGGTCCTGTAGCTTTTCACGCTCGTTACAGCCGCGGCCGATGATGCGTCCGTCACGCACCACGAGCGCGCCGACCGGCACATCATCCGAATCCAGCGCGCGGCGCGCGAGCTGCAGCGCCTCCTGCATGAAGCGGACGTCGATGTCGGGTTGGGAAAGGCCGGGTAACACGTGAAATGAACTTCTCTTAGCGCGCTTCATCCAGCACGAACCACTCTTTATCCCGCCGCGCCGTGACGACCGGCGTGCGCGGCTCGTGATCGAGCGCGATCAGCCACTTGCCGTCGGACGCCGCGCTCAGCAGTCGGCGCTTTGAGTCGCGATTGTCGAGCGGCAGCACGTCGTAGCCCATGTTGTAGGGGGCCCCGCTGTGGGCCTTGGTCGGCATCACGTCGCCCGAGAAGACCAGCGTACGGTCGCGACCCGCGACGATCAGCGAATGGTGGCCGCGCGTGTGGCCGGGCGTCAGCATGGCGCGAATGCCGGGCAGAATTTCGACTTCGCCGTCGAGCAGATTCCAAGCACCAGCCGCGTCGATCGCACGAAAATTCTCCTCGCGATACGTGTTGGTCATGATGCCGAAATTCGCGCGGGCGTCATCGAACTCGCGCCGCTGAACGTGCACCTTCGCAGCCGGAAACGTCGGCAGTTCGCGGCCGTCCGCGATGTATGTCAGCCCGCCGGCATGATCGAAATGCATGTGCGAAACGATCACGTCGGTGATGCTCGCCGGATCGACGCCGGCCTCGCGCAGCGTCGGCAACAGCCAGCGGGCGCGATCGATCATGTAGATGCCGATCTCTTTTTCCTGAAACTTGTCGCCCGAGCCGGTCTCGATGATGACGCGCCGGCCGCTGGAATTGCCGGGCCATTCCACCAGCAGGCAATTCACGGTGAGCTGGATGCGGTTCAACTCATCGGCCGGCGTCGCGCGCGACCAGAGCGGCTTGGGGATGATGCCGAACATCGCGCCGCCGTCGAGCCGCAGCGCTCCGCCCGAAAGAAGTCGCACCGTGCAGCCGCCCAGATCAAACGCGCTCATGTTCACCCGGTCCCGACGGAATGGTAGAGGAGGATTCGACCGGCGCGATCGGCACGGCCGTAATGGGCCGCGACAACCCCGGAGCGATGACGCCGTAGAGCAGCGCCCCGAGCAGCGAAGACGCGGCGATCACGAGCCAGACGCTGCCGCCGGAAATGACGAGCAGCAGCAAACCGCCGAGCGGAGCGCCGATCGCGTTGGCGCCGGAAAACGCGATGTTCACCATGCTCATGTAGCGGGCCCGCAGCGCGGTCGGAGCGATTTCGGCCACGATCGGCGCGAGCAGCGGCGCCTGCATCATTTCACCGAGCGTCCAGATCACGACGGTTCCGCGATAGGCCCATTCGTTCTGCGCGACGCCGATGAGGGCGAAACCGATGGACGTTGTGATGCCGCCCGCCACAAGCACCCAGCCGCGCGGGAGACGCGCGATCGCGCTCGCGATGAAAACCTGGCAGGCCGCGATCATCAGCCCGTTCACGGCGATGATGCTGCCGTAGGAGTCCTCGGCGAAGCCGCGCTGGTCGAGATAAAGCGGAAACGTCGACATCGATTGCATGTAGACGAGCGAGATGAAGAACGTGGCCGCCAGAAAGATCATGAAGCGAGTGTCACGGAGGATGTGCGCCATCGCGGCCGCGAAGCCGACGTTCTGGCCGGCGTCGCCGACGTGCGCGGCGGACCTTGACTTGCGCGGCTCATGAACGGCGAAGAGCACGATGAGCGCGAAAATCGCCAGCGCGGCGAAGTTCGCGAGGAAGATCAAGTCATAGGAAATTCGCGCCAGGATCCCGCCGATCAATGGCCCCGCGCCGAAGCCGAGGTTGATGGACATGTACATCAGGCCGAAGGCGTAAGGCCGTTTTTCCGGCTCAACCAGGTCGGCGATGAGCGCGGAGGCGGCGGGCCGATACATGTCGCCGATGAAGGTGTACAGCGCCGCGCCCAACAGAAGGAGCGGCTCCGCGCGCAGGAATGGATAGCCGAGAATGACCAGTCCGCTGCCGAAAAGTGCCGCAATCATCACGCCGCGGCGGCCCAATTGGTCGGCGAGTTGTCCACCGAGCAGCGCGCCGCCGATCGCGCCCGCGCCGAGGCAGCCCATCGCGACCGTCGCGAATTGCTCGGAGTGGCCAAGGTGTTTTCCGAGGTAGATCGCCAGAAACGGGACGAACATCATGCCCAGCCGGCTGACGAGCGTGCCGAGACAGAGGATGTACACGTCGCGCGGCAGTGTGAGGTAATGGCGGAGCATGGGTTTCGACGCGGGATCGTAGTCGAACGGCTGCGCGGCACAGTGGCGACGCGACGCGGTTGGTCAGGGTCCAGTGCGGGACAAGATGGCGTGGGTTGGTTCCGGTGAACCCTTGTTCAGCGATCGCCGGCGCTCAGCGTTTCTTCAACTCGCGCAGAACGTCTTTTCCGATCCAGCGGGAGGCGGCATTTTCGGAGACGGCCAGTCGCTGAGAGAGAGCCGTGACCTTGGCTTTCAGCGCGCGATTGCGCTTGGCCATGCCGCGCAGCGCCCAACTGACGGCCTTCTTCACGAAATTGCGATCGTCGGCGGCGGCTTCTTCGGTGAGCGGCAGACAGCGTTCAAACTCGGCGTCACCGGTCTGTTTGTCGTGCAGCGCGAGCGACGCGAGCAATGCAAATGCGGCCCGGCGAACGAACTCCTCCTTGCGCCGCGCCCACGTGAAGACCTTTTCGAAAGCGATCTTTGTCGCCGCCCGGTCAAAGAGGCAGAAACAGGCCGTATCGCAGACAGCCCAATTGTCGAAGGCCCGCGCCCAGCGATCCATCTGGCCGGAGGTGATCAGCTTCGGTTCGTCCACGAAAGCCGCCAGCAGGCGTGCGTCGTACTGCCCGGTTTCCCAGAGTTGCTGGGCGAGCGCGTGGTTGCGCAGCGCGTCTGCTTCCGTGCGCCCGCGGCCACGAAGCGTCTTGGCCAGCTTCCGCAACTCGCTCACGGAGATTCCATAGGCCGTGTTGGCGGTTGTGCCGGTAATCCCGAAGCGCTCCGACATCCGCGCGCGAAAACGCGCGTCGCGCTTCGGTTGCAGAAAGGCCAGGATCGATTTGGCGTCGGTCAGCTTTGTGGTTTCGACAGTCTTGCGCGGCATCGTTTCCTCAGAGATGCCGCACTTTACTCGCCGAAACGGCTATTTGCCCGCGTGCGCCGCGCGCAGCTTCGCAACATCGATCTTTTGCATCTGAAACAGCGCGTCCCGTACGCGTCCGGCCCGGGCCGGATCGCTGTCCCACAGCAGCTCGCTCAGATCGCTCGGGACGATCTGCCACGACAGGCCGAACTTGTCCTTCAGCCAGCCGCAGCGGCTCTCTTCGCCGCCGTCGGCGGTGAGCTTGGCCCAGAGTTCGTCAATCTCTTCCTGCGACCGGCAATCGACCGAAAGTGAGATTGATTCGTTGAACTTGGAGCGCGCGCCGCCGTTGAGCGCCATGAATTCCTGGCCGGCCAGGCGAAACGTGGCGAGAAAAAGGCGCGTGCCGCCGCCTTCACACGGCGCGCGCGTTTCGCTGACGATCTCAGAGTCCTTGAAGATCGACGTGTACAGCCGGACGGCTTCCTCCGCGTTGTCGTCGAACCAGAGAAACGTCGTGAGCTTCTGCTTCGGTTTCATGTTGCGACCTCATCGTTTCCCAAATGCGCGCTGCGCTATCCGGGATTATTTCTTCAAGGCTTCCGCGAGCAGACCGTCCAGCTTCTGGTAGCCGACGCCGACGCCCTGTTCCATGCCGGTCGCGAGTGCGCCGTCGCGCGCCTCTTTGGATGGGAATTTCAGTGTCATCGTGAGCAGGGTCATGTCGCCCTGTTCAGTGAGCTCAAGAGTTGCGAGCAATTCCCACGTCGGGTTCGCGTCCCCGCCTCCGCCGCCACAACCTCCGCCCATCTCCATGCGCTCGGTGTGGACGATGCGGTGCGGCGGCGTGACCTCGCGGTGTTCGCCCCAGATTACGAGCAGTTCCTTGCCGTCCGGCCCGCTCCAGGCCCAGCGATATTTGCCGCCGACGCGAACGTCCATCGTGCACTCGGTCATCGTCCAACCCTCGGGGCTGAACATCCAGCGACGCAGCCATTCCGGCTTGGTCATCGCGTCCCAGACATAGCGGCGCGGCGCGCGAAATTGCCGCGTCATGACGATTTCGATGTCGCTGGGCGTGGTCACGGCGAGTTTCAGTGCGTTCATCATTTCCGATCCCCTTGATCGAGAGTGGTGTCTTCCGTTTTCTCCGCCGCTGCGGCGGGCAGGCCCTCGGCAGCCTGCATTTCCACGAGCAATGAATCCAGTGCGCCAAAGCACGCTTCCCAATGCCGGCGGTACTGCTCCGTCCATTCGGAAATGCCCTTGAGCGGCGCGGCGTGGAGACGGCAAAAGTGCTGCCGGCCGCGCACGCGGCGACGGACGAGCTTGGCCCGCTCCAGCACGCGAATGTGCTTGGAGGCGGCCGGGAAGGACATGCGCAGCGGCGCGGCCAGGGCAGTCAGGTTCTGCT
This sequence comes from Phycisphaerae bacterium, assembly GCA_044225155.1. GTDB lineage: Bacteria > Planctomycetota > Phycisphaerae > UBA1845 > Fen-1342 > CAYMBL01. The sequence goes on from JBGAJB010000028.1 coordinate 9,200, forward strand.
CACCGCCGGTGAGGCGGCGCAGGATGTTGCGCCGGGCGGGGTGGGCGAGCGCGTGAAAGACGCGGTCGAGGCTCCGCGAACGATCTGTAACCATGTGGTTTAATATAATTCGGCGCCGGATTGAATGTCAACCATTCGGTTTAATAAATTTGATAGGACTCTTCGACCATCTGCTACTCAACTCTGGAGATGCCCTTGAGGTCAAAGTCCGAATTTCGGTTTCATAACAGCGATCCCTGCGCCGAACCGCGCCGGCTCAATTCCTCGCTATATTGGCGGGATGAATCATGTCCGCTGGTCTGGTCGACTCACTGTGTCTGGTCTGATGCTGAGCGCCGCCCTGGCGAGCTCCCTTTTCTGCGCCGGGTGTCACGGGCGAAAGGCTGCCGCGCCCCCGCCGGACGCCAGCCGCCCGCAGCTCAAGAGCGAATCCGAGTTGGCGGCCGAACGGCAGCAGCGCATCGCGGCCGGCGCGGTGGTCGAAAACTCGGCGCCGGTGGTCGAGGCGGAGAAGCGCACGACTTCGCAGGCCGCCAAGCCTGAGCCGGTCAAGCCGATCCGCGGCGCGATCCAGAGCGACATCATCCTGGTAAACGACGAGACGGTGACGATCGCGGAAGTGCTCTATCCGATCCACGACAAGATTCTGAAGGCGCGCGGCGAGCAGACCAAACGCGGCTCACGCGAATTGCTCGAACGCTGGGTGCGGCAGCAGGTGCAGGAAGAGGTCGGCACGATCCTCGTCCATCAGAAGGCGATCGCAAAGCTCGATGACAGCCAGAAAGAGCAAGTCGAAAAGGCGGCCGACCGCGAAGTGGAATCGCGCGTGGCGCGCGACTATGGCGGCAGCCTCGCGCGGCTCGAACACGAGTTGGCCCAGTATGGAGTGACGAAAGAGCGATTCCGCGAGGCGCTGAAACGGCGGCTCGTCGTGCGCCAATACTCCTTTGAGACATTCGCCCCGCAGAACACGCTGCGGCGCGACGAACTGATCCGCTATTACGAGGAGCACACCGACCAATTCTCCTCGCGCGAGACGCGGGAATTCTGGCTGATCGAGGCGCCGTTCGAGAAGTTCCTCGACGAGGGCCAGGCCTGGGAGACGGCCTCGAACCGCGAGCGCGCCCGGGCCAAGCTCGGGGCGGTGCGGCATATTCGCGCGGCGCATGAAGCGTTGGCGGCGCGCTCGTTTGAGGACGTGGCCAAGGAATTCTCGCGCGGCCCGAACGCGGAAGACGGCGGAGCGTGGGGTGCGATTGGCGAGCCGCTCAAGAAGCCGTACGACGAACTGAGCAAGCGCATCTTTGAGATGTCGTCGGGGCAGGTCACCGAGCCGATCGAAGCCGAGACGGGTTGGTACATCGTGAAGTGCGGCGATATCAAGCCGGCCGTGCAGAAGAGCTTCTCCGAAGCGCAGGATGAGATCCGCGCGAAGATGCGCGAGACGCGTTTCAACCAGCTCGCTTCGGATTACATCTTCAAGCTGGCGCGAAAGGCAACTATCGTCGGCATCGACGATTTCATCGCGGCGGCCGTGACGCGAGCGCTCGATCCAAGCTGGCCGGTCGGCGCGAAGGCTGAGTGACGATCCTGTCGTCGTGGAGCGTTATTTCCTGAGCTGACCGAGGGGGTTGAGCACGGCGGTCCCCAGCTGGGCCGAGCCGTTCGACGTTAGCATCTCGCCATGGCACGCGAAGTCCGGCTGCTCGGCATCGTCAACCTGACGCGTGATTCATTTTCTGATGGAGGGCGATTCCTGGAGCCGGCGGCCGCCATCGAGCACGCGCGCCGGCTGACGCGCGATGGCGCGTGGGCGATCGACCTGGGCGCGGAATCCACGCATCCGGATGCGGAGGACGTGTCGGCGGAGCAGGAGATCCAGCGACTGACGCCGGTGATTCGCGCGCTAAAAGCCGACGGCATGCGCGTCAGCGTGGACACCTACAAGGCCGACGTGATGCGGGCGGCCTTGGCGCTCGGCGCTGACCTGATCAACGACGTCTCCGGCTTCCGCTTTGACGCCTCCATCGATGCCGTGCGCGCGAGCGACTGCCGTCTGATTGTGATGCACGCGCGCCACACACCTTACGCCGCGCCGGCGCGCGCCGAACGCGTGGATGAGCCGGCGGAGTCCGCGACCGGACAAGCCCTGCGATTTCTGGGAGATCGGCTCGACGATCTGGTGGCGCGCGGCATCCGACGCAATCGGATCATTCTCGATCCCGGCATGGGGTTTTTCCTCAGTGCTCAGGCAGGCGCGAGTTTGCGCATGCTGCGCGATATCGACCGCCTGCTGATCTTCGGCTGTCCCGTGCTCGTTTCTGTTTCCCGCAAGTCTTTTCTCGGCGCGGCCCTTGAAAAGGCCGACGCGCCGCGGCCGGTCGAAGGGCGGGCGGCCGGCACGCTCGCGGCCGAGCTTTGGGCCGCCCATCACGGGGCGAGTTACATCCGCACGCACGATGTCGCGGCAACGCGCGATGCGCTGCGCGTCTGGGACGCGATCGCGCGCCGCGAAGAAATCAACTGAGTCGATCACGCACGAGCGACATTGCGCGGGTCATTCCACACATTGCGCACTTTTCGAATGGGGGAAACGGCGCTCACGCCCATGCGTATACGCCTGCAACGGGGTCGGCGTCCGCGGTGGGCGGCGCGCCGCTTGCCGGAACAATCTGGGGCGACACGGGAGAATCAGATGGAAATCGAAGTTGTCGGGCGAAATCTCCGCGTCGGAAACGACCTCTCTCAACATGTACAGGACCGGCTCACGGCCGCCTTGGGCCAGCACACGGCCAACATTCGAACTGTGCGCGTGCAGCTGGAAGACACGAACGGCCCCAAGGGCGGCGTCGACAAACGCTGCCAGGTTCGTGTGCACCTGCGGCCGACCGGCGACGTGATCGTTGAAGAAGTGAGCGACGACGCCTTTGCAGCGACGAGTCAGGCGGCGGATCGGGCGAAAGTCGCCGTGACACGGGCGCTGGAGCGGCGGCGCGAGTAGAAAGACACAACGCGCCGCACGGCGCACTTGCATAACACTCTCTGCGACCCCGACAGGAAGGCTTCGATGCGGGACACTTCATGGCCGCGCACACGCAATCGCGCGACTCCGTCGCCGAGCGCGGGATCCGGTGACATACGGACGTCCTCGATGCTCCGCGGCGGCTGGGCGAGGCGTCCTAGTTCGGGCTCGTAAGCCCCAACAGCGCCCGGAACGCGTCCGGCTTCGGATCGCGGCCGAGGTAGTCCTTGACGAGATCCATCGCGTCGAGCGTGTCGCCGCGCGCGAGAATCTTCTTGCGGTAATACTGTCCGGCCTCGGGATTCAGCATGCCGAGTTCCTGGAAGCGCTGGAACATGTCGCTCGCGTAGACCAGCGACCACATATAGCCGTAGTAGCCGGCCTGATAGCCGACCAGATGGCCGAAGCTGGCGTGCAAGTAGGTCTGCGGTACGGGCGGGAAAAGCTCGATATTCGCGGCCAGATCATCGACCGTTTTAATCGTGTTCACGACGCCGTCCGGCTGCGTGTGGAATGCCTGATCCAGCGATCCGTACAGAATCTGTCGCTCAGCCCACAGGCCTTTGCCCATGAAGCGGGCGCGGATCATGCCGTCCAAAAGTTCTTTCGGCAGCGGCTGGCCGGTCTGGTAGTGCTTGGCGAAGAGATTCAGCACCTTCGGATCCCAGACCCAGTTTTCAAACATCTGCGACGGCGCTTCGACGAAGTCGCGAGCCGTGTTCGCTCCGGCGAACATGCCGATGTCGACCTCCGTCAGGATGTTGTGCAGGCAGTGGCCGAACTCGTGGAAAAACGTCTCTACGTCGTCATGTGGCAGGAGCGAGGGCTTGTCGGCGCTGGGCTTGGGGAAATTGCAAACAAGCGCCGCCAGCGGCTTCTGTGAGGCGCCGTCGGCGTATTTCTTACGAGCGACCAGACCCCAGCAGGCGGCATGCGTGTACTTGTTCTCGCGCGGGTGCATGTCGAGATAGAACTCGCCGAGCAGTTGATTGCTCGCCTTGTCCCAGACTTCGTAGAGCTTTACGTCGGGATGCCAGAGCGGGCGATCTTTGGAGCCGGCGCGGGCCGTTACATCGCGATATTCGAGGCCGTAGAGCGACTGCGTCACGGCGAAAAGACCATCGACGGCGGCCTGCATGGGGAAGTACTTCTTCACTTCCTCGGAATCGACCGCATACTTCTTCTTCAGCAAATATTTCTCGTAGTAGCTCTGATCCCAGGACTGAAGCTTCGCATTCGGGTTGCCGGTCTCCTCGCGTTTGGCGGCCATGTATTCGTCGAAATCGACCTGCGCCTTCTTGCGGACGATCGGGCGGAGATCGTCGTAGAACTTCTGCACGGTGGCGGCGTTCTTCGACATGCGCACTTCGTTCTCAAAGTCCGAGGCGCATGCGTAGCCGAGCAGTGCGGCCTGCTCGGCGCGCAGCTTCAGCATTTTTTCGAGGATGGACACGTTGGCCCTGCCGCCGCGCCGCTTGTAGGCGAGGAACAGTTTCTCGCGCGTGGCTTCGACGGAACACTGCTCCATCAGCGGGATGTAAGTCGGGTAGTCCATGCCGACCAGATAGACGTCGCCGCTCTTGGGAACGTTGGCGAGGACGTCCTCGGGCGCGCCGCGCAGCTCGTCGGCCGTCAGCGGCACGCGCGTTTCGTCAGAGCGGATGCCTTTCTCAAAATCCAGTCCGAGGCGCGTGATCTCCTTTTCGATTTCCGTCAGCTTTTCGCGCTGCTCCGGAGGCAGGGCCATGCCGGTGCGCTTGAAGTCGCGTAGCAGACGCTCGAGCAGCCGCTGTTGGAGTGCGTCGAGCTTGGGCTTGGAATCCGCGAAGCCGCGCAGGGCGGCATAAACATCGGCGCGCTTGCCGAACTCGGTCAGCCAGTTCTGCGCCTGCTCCTCGGCCGCGACGGATTTTTCGCGCTCGGCCGCATCGGTCGAGACATACTGCATGAATCGCAGCATGTTCGTGTCGGTCTCCAGCCGCGTCAGCAGGTCATCGACGGCCAGGACGGTGTTCTCGTACGTGCGGTCGGCGGGCGCGACCGTCGCGATCGCTTTGGCGGCCCGCTCGGCGCGCTCCAGCGCATCCTTGATGGGCGAGTCGGCCGGAACATCCGCCACAGCCGCTGCGGTCATGCTCAACCCCGCAACAGCGGCCAACAGACCGGCCGCATGAAATAGTGCCTTGATCATCGCCATTGCCTCCCGATTTCTTATGACTACGCCGCAATTCACCAATATATGCGGGATCACGTGAACGGGCAGGGCGCGCCGCCGCGGACGACACACTCTTGCCGTCCGAGGCCGTTTCCTTCAGTTGAGCGGGGCGTCCGGCACGCGAATCAGCCAACCGTCCCGTTCTACCACTGCGCCTCTTCAAAGGCTCCCAACGGCCCCGTCTTTCGCGGGCCGCGCGAGAATTCCTTGCACAACACCGACGCCAGCGACATGTCGCCCGGGGTCGTGATTTTGATATTGCGCCGGTCGGTCGGGACGATGCCGATCTTTTCGCCCAGCCGCTCGACGACCTGGGCGTCGTCCGTGGGACGAAAGTCGGCCGGCATGTCGGCGTAGGCCCGGATCAGCAGTTTGCGGGCGAACACCTGCGGCGTCTGAGCTTCGTAAAGGCCCTCGCGCGAAACCGTCTTCTCGATTTCATCCTTGGCACCGCGCTTCAGCGTGGCCGTCACCGGTGCTGCCAGAATCGCGGCGCCCTTGGCCGCCGCCAGATCGAAGACTTTGTCGATCCATGACTCCATCACGCAGGGGCGCACGGCGTCATGCACGCAAACCAGCTCCACCGCCTCGTCCACGTGCCCAAGCGCGTGGCGGACGGACTCAAAGCGTTCCGCGCCGCCTTTGACGAGCTTGATGTTCATGAACATCAGGTTCGCGGCGTATTTCTCGCGCACCACGTCGTAATCTTCCGGGCTGACGGTCAGCAGCACCTGTGCTACGTCCGGCCGGCTGACGAAAAGCTCGATCGTGCGGATGAAAATCGGACGGCCATCGAGCTGCGCGAAGGGCTTTTTCACGTCGCCGCCGAAGCGCTTTCCGGCGCCCGCGGCGGGAATGATCACGGCGACTTTGGACATTCGAATTCACCTCCGGCATCGTCGCAGATTGGCGATTTTTCGCTTCGCCGCCCGCGTTCCGCCAGTATATTACCCCGTCGGATCGGACGGCCGCGCTGGGCTGCGGGTCGTTCAGCAGGGGCCTGCCTGGGCCAAAGCTTGCCGCCGGGAAAAAGGACTCCATGCATCCAATTCGCGTCTGGTCGGTGTTGGGCGTGTCGTCGCTGCTGCTCGCCTGCCTGGGTTGCGGTGATCTGGACTGGAACAAGCCGAAGCGCCCGCCCGAATCCAAGCCGGTCAAAGCCGAACGCGGCGATCCGCTGCTCGAAGACACAATCGGCAAGCGCACACTGCTCGGTAGCGCGCAGCCCGTCACACTGCGCGGCTTCGGCGTCGTCATCGGGTTGGGAGACAACGGCGGCGGCGATTGCCCGACCACCGTTCGCGAATATCTGATCGATTACTTCTCGCGCGAGTACGCGCCGCAGGGCGGCGGCAGCGAAAAGCCGCGGCTCTCGCCGCAGAAATTGCTCGATTCGCCTGACACGGCGGTCGTCACGGTGACGGGCATCATTCCGGCCGGCGCGCCGAAAGGCGCCCCCTTCGACATTCAGGTTGAAGCCATCGGGCCACAGGTGAAATCGCTCGAAGCCGGCATCCTGCTGACTTGCGAGCTGAAGCAATTCGACCGCTCCGGCGGCGGTGCCGGGACGCTGACCGGCCGGCCACTCGCCCGGGCCCGCGGTCCGGTCTTCACGAATCCTTTCGCGGGAGAAGGCGGCGACACGCGGCGCGGCTTCGTGCTCGGCGGCGGCAAAACGCTCGAAGACCGCCGAGTGCAGCTCCTGCTCACCGAGCCTTCCTACGCGACCGCTCGCCGGATTCAGAACCGCATTAATGAGCGTTTTGGCCAGCGTCCGCCGGCGGCCTCGGCCGTCTCCGCCGGCGGCCTCGAATTGCACACTCCGAGTCTCTACGCACGCGAACCCGAGCATTTCACCGCGCTCGTGACGCATTTGTATCAGGAAAACGCTCCGGCCTACCTGGAACGCAAGCTCGTCAGCGAGCTGTCTGGGGGCGTCGTCGAACCCAATGCAGAACTGGAGCGCATGAGCTGGATCTGGGAGGGCATCGGCCGACTGGCAGCCGTCGGTGCAGAACTTCTACTCTCACGCCGACGAGAATGTCCGTTTCTACGCCGCGCGCACCGGCGTGCGCCTGGGCGACGCAAGCGCGGTGCCGGTGTTGACGGATATCGCGCTCGCGAAGGGTTCGCGTTTTGCGTTGCAGGCCGTGCGCGAATTGGGAAGCTGCCCGCTGGCCAACTCGGCCGCCCGCCTGGCGCCGCTGCTCGACTCCGCCGACCAGGAACTCCACATCACCGCGTATGAGGCTTTGCGGGCGCAGCAAAATCCGGCTATTTCGTCGCGGCCATTCCCTTGCGCGATGGATATGTCGCTCGTCAGCTTTACGCTCGACGTCGTCAAGAGCCGCGGCGAGCCGATGATCTACGTACGTCGTACGCACGAGCCGCGCATCGCCGTTTTCGGCAACCCGACCGTCACGCGGCCGCTTTTCTATTCGCATCCCGAAGAGCTCGTGATGCTGAACGCCACCCGACCCACCGACAAGATCGCCGTTTTTTGCCGCACGCGCAGCCGCAAGCTGATGTCGGAGCAGATCAAAGTCGATCCGCGCGTGGTTGAGTTAATCCTGGCTATGGCGGAGCCGCCGCTGCGCGACGAGGTCGGGCGCATCGCCGGAATCGGCGCGCATTATTCCGTGGTAGCGCAGGCGCTGGGCGCGCTGTGCAAAGACGGCACGATCGGCGCACGATTGGTTCTCGAACAGGCCAGCCCCGCCGACCTGCTCGGACCGAGCGAGCCGAGCGAGCGGCCGGAGATCGACGAAGCGCCGGATGCCGAGCCCGTTCCGGACGTCGATACGGATCAGCCCGCCGCACCGCGCAAGGCGAGTTCGCGCCCGGCCCGCGAAATACCGTCGGAATCGACACCGACGAAGCCTAAACCTGCTCCCGGAGAGCGGCCGGAATAGCAACATGAAGCCTTCCGCCCCACTGAGCTTTGCCACGGCCGAGCAGGTATGGGCGCTGCTGAATCAGGAAGTGCGCCCGCTACGGGAGACGACGTGCACGCTCGGCAACTCCGCCGGTCGCGTCTTGGCTGCCGACGTGAAATCGGTCGATGAGTTTCCGCCATTCGATCGATCAGTGATGGACGGTTTCGCCGTTCGGGCGGCAGACTTGGGGGCCGATGCGACGACACTTCCGTGCGTCGGGCTATCGCGCGCCGGAGAGCCTTTGAATGGATCGCTCCCGTTCGGATTCTGCGCCCAGATCAACACGGGTGCGGTCATTCCCAATGGCGCCGACGCCGTCATCCAGGTTGAGCACACGCGCTGGGTGGAAGGGCCCGGCATCACGCCTGCCGACCCGTCGCGCCCAATCGGGCGGGTCGAACTGTGCGGTTCTGTGACGGTCGGAGTGAACATCGAGCGACGCGGCAGCATCAGTCACGCCGGCTCCACGATCGTGAACGCACGTAGGCGCATCAGCGCCGGCGAACTCGCCGCCATCGCGGCCGCTGGTGTGAGCAGCGTGCGGGTTTTTCAGCAGCCGTATGTCGCACTACTCACCACCGGCGACGAGTTGGTCGATCCTGTTTCGATCGATGCCGGTTCGCCCGCTCCGTTGGGCCAGATCATCGACAGCAATCGATTGTTGCTGACCGCTGCGACCGCCCAATTCGGTGGGAAAATCGAAGTCGTTGATCGCTGCGCGGACGATGCGTCAAATTTGACGCAACAACTTCAGCGCGGCTTGCAGTGCGACGTGCTCGTCGTGGCCGGCGGCATGTCGAAGGGCTCGCACGACTTGGTCCCGGCGGCTTTGGAGCGTCTTGGCGTTGAGTGGCTTGTCACTTCGCTGAACCTGAAACCCGGCAAGCCCACGCGCATCGGCCGGACGCCGACCGGAGCCTGGGTGGTCGGCCTGCCCGGCAATCCCGTGAGTTGCGGGGTCTGCTTCCACCTGTTCGTTCGGCCGATTCTTGAAGGCTTGCAGGGTCTGCCGGCCGGCGCGCCGCCGCTCCTCGCGGCCGAACTTCTCGCGCCGCTCAAGGCCGCCGGGCCACGCCCGATGTATCATCCCGCCCGCTGGACGGTCAGCGACGAGGGACGCGCGGGCGTCGCCCCGCTGAATTGGCGCGGGTCCGGCGATCCATTCGGCCTCGCGGGCGCGAACGCGCTGCTGGCGCGCGGCGCGGACGATCCGGCTCGTGCGGCCGGCGAGATCGTGCGGATCCTCCCGCTCTCCACGGCACGATGAAAGCTCAAACGAAGAAGGTGCCTCAGAACGCGCCCGTCGAACCGCCGGCGGTGCCGCTGCGCGCCGAATTTCTGCGCGCCGCGGGTCTGACCGGGCTGACGCTCTTGCTGCTCTCACTTTCTTTCCCGCCGATCCGCTGGTGGCCGCTGGCATTCGTCGGCCTCGCGCCTTGGACGATCGCCATTTGCCGCGCTCAGCGCACATGGCTCAGCTACTGGACGACCTATCTCGGTGGATGCGTCTTCTTCTGCGTGAATCTCTATTGGATGTATCCGGTCACTGACCTCGGCTACGTCGCGCTCTCGATGTACCTCGCGATCTACTGGCCGCTCGCCGAGTGGGCCGTCCGCACGGGCGTGCGTATCGGGATCGGCCCGGTGCTGACGCTGCCGATCGCGTGGGTGGCTTGCGAGTTCCTGCGCGGCTGGGCGATGACCGGATTCCCGTGGCTCTTTCTCGCGCACGGCGCGTATCGCGTCGTTCCCCTGATTCAAATCTCCGACCTCTTCGGCGCGTATGGCGTCAGCTTCGTCATGGCGATGTGCGGCGGCGCGATCGCGGAGTTCGTCCTGCGACGCCTCGAGAGAAAGCGGCCCTTGCCTCACGCGCACGGTCGAGCGCTGCGCCCGGTTCTCGCGGCCGTGCTGTTCGTGCTGAGCCTGGGCGGCACGCTGGGTTACGGCTTCTGGCGCATTTCAGGCGAACACTTCCGCGAAGGTCCGCTGGTCGCAGTGTTGCAGGAGGACTTCCCCCTCTACAGCGAGCAAAGACCGAATGACCCGGACGTATATGACATTTTCGCCCGTTATTTCATATTGGCGGCGAAGGCCGCCGTCGAATACAAGCCTGATCTGCTTGTTTTTCCCGAAACCGTTTGGGGCGCGATTCAAAATCGGGAATTCCTCGAACGCCCGCTCCGCGCGCCGGACGATACGTTTGCCGGCATGTACCCGTTCAGCCGCAAGTGCGAGGAAGCCACCGCGGCGCTCGCGCGCGGCGACTACGCGGCCGTGAATCGCGTGCTCGACTACTTTGACCATCCACGGCGACGCGAAAAACGCGGCCCGCTGCCGCGCATCGAAATCGCCTCCGGACCTCCGGTGAAACTCGTCGTCGGCTCCGTGTCGATGGAGTTTTTCCCCGACAGCACCTACGCAAAGCAGAAGCGCTTCAACTCGGCGCTGGTCTACGAGACGGACGGCACGCAGCGGCGCGAGCGCTACGACAAAATTCACCTCGTGCCCTTCGGCGAGATCGTGCCGTTCCGCAACATGCGCGTCTGGGGCATCGAACTACACTGGCTGTATCGCCGATTGAACGAACTCAGCCCGTTCAGCCGCGGCGGAAAGGTCGAGTACTCGCTCTGGCCGGGCACCGACCGCACGGTCTTTCGACTCGACGAGCCCGACTCTCCGCGCTTCGGCACACCGATCTGCTACGAAGACGCGATGGCGTACACGATCCGCGACTATGTGTGGGACGGCGGCACGCGCCGCGTCGACTTCCTGCTGAATCTCAGTAACGACGGCTGGTTTCTGCATAGCGCCGAACTCGAACAGCACCTGGCCTCGTGCGTATTTCGAGCCGTAGAAAATCGCGTCGGCATCGCGCGGGCGGTGAACACCGGCATCAGCGGCTTCATCGATCCGGGCGGACGCGTGTCCGGCCTCGTGCAGCGGAATGGACGATTGCTCGGCCCCGGCATCATCGGCGCCAGCGCGCAGCACATTCTGCTCGACGATCGAAACAGTTTCTACGGCCGGCACGGCGACTGGTTTGCGCTCGGCTGCGTGGTGATCGCCTCGCTACTTTGGCTGGGCGGCGTCATCACGCGCTGGATTCTCGCCGCGGCGCGCGCGACCCACAGCCTCACGCTGCGCTGGGCCGGCCGAACCCGTTCTCAGGGAGGTGAACAGACATGACCCGCATGGCGTTTCGGGCAGCCTTTGCTTTGACCTGTCTCGCACTGCCCGCCGGTTGCACCGCCACCGGCGGACTCGGTCGCCCACCCGGCCCCACGCACGTCGATCCGCAAAACGAGGGCCGCCTCGAACAGCGGGCAATCGACCTGCTGTTGCGCGCCGCCGACAGCGACATCGATGTCGTTCGCGCGAATGCCATCGAGGCATTGGTCCACGTCGCGCCGGATCGCGCCGCGGATGCCATCCGTTCCGCGATCGATTCCCCCTCGCCGCTGGTTCGCTTCGCCGGTTGCGTCGCCGCGCTCGATACGCGCGAGAAGTCGGCCGCGCGCCGCGTGCAGGCTCACCTCTCCGATCCGGACGAGCGCGTGCGGCTCGCTGCGGCCGCGGCCGCCTATCGCCTCGGGACGCGCAATGCCGCCCGGATTCTGCTGAAGACGCTGCGCGAGCATCAGGATGAGAACATGCGCAGCGACGCGGCGTTTCTGCTCGGTCGCCTGGAGGAGAAGGGCGCGATCCAACATCTGAAAATCGCGGCCCGGCGCGAGCAATCGAGCAAGGCCCTCGCCCATATTCACGCGGCGCTGGCCGCCTTGGGCGATCGCGATGGCAAGGACGCGCTCATTCGTTCGGTCATTGAGAACAACCCGATTTCGCGCCTTATCGCTCTCCAGGCGCTCGGCGAACGGGGTGACGAATTCGCGCGAGACGCACTTCGCGCCCGTCTGCGTGAGGAAGGCGACTATGTTCAAGTTCGGCTGCTCGCCGCCCGCGCCCTTGGCCGAATCGGCACGCGCGATGGTTACGCCCTGGCCCTGGCGTCGCTCGCCTTCCGCGGCGAAGACGAAAATGAAACCATGCGCGTGAAATCACTGGCGGCCCTGGCGCTGGGGAGCATCGGCGATTCGGCCGCCCTGCCGGCGCTTGAGCATCTGGCCGAAACAGACACGGACGTTCGCATTCAGGTGGCGGCCGCGTATGCGATCGCCCAGATCTCGCAGCCCAGGTTCCGATAGAGTTCCCACGCGAAAACAGGTGATGGCAATCCTTTTGTAAGGAAACGGCTTTGTTTATCGGCTTGCGTGTGAATCCGACTTGACTTTTCGTAGCCTGCGAGAAAGGATCAGATAGGGGGGACCGGGACGCTCTCGGTCTAGGGCCCGGCGAGGCATGGGAGTGGTCTTGGTCCCAGGCGCAGCCAGAGCCTCAAATCTACCGGCGCCAACGCGCGGTTCCGCGCGCGGGAATCGTTTCTATTTCTGGAAAAAGAACCTTCGAATCGTCTTCTTCACCACGCTGATTGCGGACGCCCTCGTTCTGGGCGTCGTGCTCGTCGCCATGCGCACCAACCCGCAATGGCTGATTGACCAAAGATTCGCCATTTTCAGCCGTCCGGTATCGGACGAGCAAGTTTTCCTTCGTTCCCCCGGGGAGCTGCAAGCAGCGGGCTTCCGAAGTGACTCCGCCGAACTGCGCTTGAAATGGCGCGAGAAACTGCTCTCGGAAGTTTCTTATCTGGCGGGTCGCCCCGCCGAATTTGACTCTTGGCCGACCATCAAACGCGCGGAGTGGCTGGCGTCACAGATGGGGCATGACGGCGGAAAGAATTTCCCGTCGGGCACGCTGCTCGTGGACAAGTTGAACCGACTTCCGCACGGTGAGGGCGTCTGCTCCGATCACGTCGAGGGATTCATCGCGCTCTGTTCCATCTTCGGCATCGAAGCACGAGAGGTCTCGACCTCGGTGCACACGACGGCCGGCGTCTATTTGCCTGAGGAACATCGCTGGGCGTGGATGGACCCGGAATTCGCGCTCGTGGCGCGCAACTCGGCCGGTC
>JBGAJB010000380.1:0-2811 GCA_044225155.1 Phycisphaerae bacterium
ACCGTGCCCGCCGTCAGCAGGCCGAGGCCACCGAATAAGCCGAACACAAGCCGCGACAAAACGGAAGGAGCGGCCGGCTCGCTGTTCACGCTGAAGACCCGCCCGCCCCAGGCCATCACGAGCAGCAATCCGATGAGCAGCACGGGGGCGGCGATGACCGCGTGCAACAGGAGCAGCCAGCCGTTCATCGTCGCGCCGCGCCAGATCGGAGCGAGCGACGTCACCGCCAATGCGATCACCGCGATAACCAGAAGCGCATGGCCCAGGCTTGCCCAGAGCGGCATTTTCGCGCGTGGGGTATTCGCTCGTTTGAAGACGAGTGCCGAAATCAGCAGCACAAGCGGTACAGCCATCACGGCGAAGAGGCTGACGACCGGGTAGCTCACGCACCTCGCTCGCTTTCCGGACTTCTGCTCGCCAGTGTCCGTCGTCGGGGTCCCACAGCGTCAAACAGCCAGCGCACAAATAGCAGGCCCGTCGCGGCGAAAAGCGCCAGCGCGCCGTACTTCGCCTCGGGCCGCCGCGCCATCACGCCCGCCCACGCGCGCTGCAGATCCGCGTCTTCCCGGCGTAATTCGCTTTGCAGCTTCAGCGGGAAGCGGTCGGGCGGATCCTCGTTTGCGCGAAGTTGCGCGGCAAACAGGGGAGCAGAAGCGTCGTGACAGTCGGTGCAGCCGCGCACGCCGAGCGATTGCGACGCCGGCCGCACCGCATGCCCCATCGGCCAGAGGTACGGCTGCGCGTGCGGCAGCGCCGCGCGCTCCAATTTCTCTCCGCTCAGGTGATAGCGCCAGCCGTCGCGCACATAAACGATCTCACCGCCTTGCGTCACCGGTTGCGTCGCCGCCGCGCGTGATTTGGGTCGCGCGGCCAGCGCTTTGAGCGCTGCGGTGATTTGCTCGTCGGTGAGCGCGACGGCCGGCGCGTCGGGAAATTTGGGCTTGGGCAAAATGCGGCTCAGCCCGGCCCGCACATCGTCGAACGGCAGCGGCTGAACTTTTTCGCCCTGTGTGAGTCCCCAATAGGCCGGCCAGAGTTCTCGGTGTGGCGCCAAGCGGCCGTCGTCGGCGGGCGCGAAGATCGGCTCTTCAATCCAGGGCATGGTTCCAGGGCCGCGCTCCCGACTGGCCAACCCGAGCGCGTGGGCCATCGCTGTCTGCGTGGGCCACGTATTGCGGTCGGGCCAAGGGCCGGCGTGACACGCTGTACAAGTCAGTTTCTCGAAATGGATCGGTGGCAATCCGCGATGCTCAGGCCGCGGCGCGGGCAGCGGACCGCCGAGCATGGACGCCGTTGCATCGGCGCAGAGCCGCGCCTGTGGATACTGCTTACCCAGGTGGCATCCGACGCAACTCAACGCGGTGCGAGAGGGTTGACAGGCGTCGTTGCCCTCGTGCTCATAGCCGCGCGTGATGGCGTGATCGATTCCATGCCGGTGACAATCGGTACAGGAAAGCCCCGCGGTCAGGTGAATGTCTTCCTGTTGCTGCCAATGCTGCGGAGCGTGTTCGCCGACGCGCAGCGAAGAGTGGCAGGAGAGGCAGCGCTCATTCGGCACGCGCGCGGCGATCGGAAACAGCACGCGGTCTTCCGGATCGAAGCGTCGTAGGTCGTAGACGGTTTTGGGCCCTTTGCGATCCGGATAATCAGGGCTGGCCGGCGCGGCAGGATCGAAATCGTCCGGCAGTTTCTTCGCGTCGCCGCGAATGATCGCCAGGCCCAGGGCGGCCGTCGGCGCCCAGCGCAGATTTTCACGTTCGATCTGACGCGCCCGCTCGTTCGCGTCGTACCCTTCGCCCGCCGCGGCGTGGCACGTCATGCAGTCGATCTCAAGTCCGCCCGAAATCTCCCAGCGCCGCGCTTCGCGCGATGCCAGGCGGGTTTTCGGCGCGGGATCGCTCGCTCCGCCGCCGGGAAGCTGCCGCCCGAAGCGCAGCGTGAGCTGCCACTCGTCCAGCCCGGCAATCTCGGGAAGAAATGAACCCGGCCAGCCGCGATAGCTGACCGGCAGCTGCACACCGAATTGCGGCTCGGTTAGCGCCCAGGGCTCGCCGCGCCGGCCCGCCTTCGGAATGCGCTCGACCGCGTTGAAGTGCCAGCCGTGGCCGATGACACCCACTTCGTGGCACTTTCCGCAGGTCGCTTTCGGCGAATAGGGCTTGGCAGATTCGTCACGCGGGTCGATCGCCTGCCCGTCCTCGTCATACAGCGAAAGCCGATGAACGTAGGGCGCGTCGCTGTCGGCGCGAAGCGGCTTGGTGGAAACGTCCTGGCCCCGCGCAGGAGCAAGCACTCCGAGCAGAAAACAGCCCGCCAGCGCGGCTGCGGAGAATCTGGACATGTGGGGATGATATCGACGGTCGCGTTGCTGCAACAACGGACGCGCTCCGCAACAACTATCATGCGGGGCTTGTTGGGGAGCGGAGGCGAGCCTCATGGACTGGAATGTTCTCTTGACGTGCCTGTTTATCGTAGTCGCCCGCATCGGCGACGTGTCGCTCGGGACGCTGCGCACGATTTCCGTCGTGCAGGGCAAACGCTGGCGCGCGTTCACCCTGGGATTTTTCGAAGTGCTGATCTGGGTGACGGTCGTGTCGCGCGTCATACAGAATCTCGCCCATCCCGCGTTTGCAGTGGCCTACGCTTTCGGCTTCGCCAGCGGCAATTACGTCGGCATGATTTTCGAATCCTGGTTCGCGTTCGGCGAGCAGGTCATTCGCATCTTTACGCGGAGAGGCACCGTGCTCGCCAATCAGCTTCGCGCGACCGGGCTGGGCGTGACCGAGTTCTTCGGCCAGGGGCGCGATGGGC
>JBGAJB010000381.1:0-2758 GCA_044225155.1 Phycisphaerae bacterium
CGAGTTACCTGGTCTCGATTGTCCTGGCGACGCTGGTGGAGTTCGGCCAGACGCTGATCAGGCAGCGCACGGGCCAAATGGCGATGTTCGATCTGCGGCGCGAGGTGATGACGCATCTGCAGAAGCTTGACGTCGCCTTCTTCGACCGCAACCCGGTCGGGCGGCTGGTGACGCGCGTCACGTCCGATATCGACACGCTGAACGAGCTCTATACGTCGGGCGTGGTGACGATCATCGCCGACATGGCCGTGCTGATCCTGATTGTCGTGACGATGTTCCGGCTGAATCCGCAGTTGACGTGGATCATGCTGGCGGTGATGCCGTTCGTGGTGCTGACGACGGCGATCTTTCGGCGAGCGGTGACGCTTTCCTACCAGAAGACGCGGCTGGCGGTAGCCAAGATCAACGCCTACATCCAGGAGCATGTGAACGGCGTGGCCGTGTTGCAGCTCTACAATCGCGAGGCGCGGGCCCGCGAGGATTTCGATCGCATCAATCGCGAGCACATGGACGCCTTTAAGGAAGGGATCCACGCCTACGGCTGGTTCTATCCGGTGACCGAACTGCTGACGATGCTGGCGCTGGCGTCGCTGCTCGGCTACGGCGCGGTGCGGGTGCATGACCAGAGGTTGAGCTTGGGCGTGCTGCTCGCCTTTATTCAATACGGCTTCCGCTTCTTCCGCCCGATTGCTGATCTCAGCGAAAAGTACAACATTCTGCAAGCGGCGATGACCGCCTCGGACCGCGTCTTCAAATTGCTCGATACCGAGCCGCGCATTGTGGCGCCGGCATTGCCGAAGCCGTTTCCGGCGACGGCCGCGGCGATCGAGTTCGACCATGTCTGGTTCGCCTACAAGGACGAAGACTGGGTGCTGCGCGACGTGAGCTTCCGGATCGAGCCGGGACAAACGGTGGCGGTCATCGGGCATACCGGAGCGGGGAAGACGACGATTATCAGTCTGCTGCTGCGCTACTACGATCTGCAGAAGGGCGCGATTCGCATCGGCGGCATTGACCTGCGCGAGTTCGATCCGCTGGACCTGCGGCGACACTTTGGCGTCGTGCTGCAGGATCCGTTTCTGTTTACCGGGACGCTGGCCGAAAACATTCGGCTGGGGGACGAGTCGCTCGAGCGATCGGCGCTGGAGCAGGCAGCGCGCGAGGTGAATCTGTTGCCATTTATCGAGCGCCTGCCCGAAGGTTTCGACCACGCTTTACGCGAACGCGGCCTGGGGCTTTCGACGGGGCAGAAGCAACTGGTTTCTTTCGCGCGAGCGCTGGCGCGGCAGCCGCGCTACCTGATTCTGGATGAGGCGACTTCGAGTGTCGACACCGATACGGAGATGCATATCCGGCAGGCGCTGGATCGGCTGGTGACCGGGCGCACGTCGATCGTGATCGCGCATCGGCTTTCCACGATTCAGCGCGCGGACCGGATCCTGGTGATGCACAAGGGGCAACTACGCGAGAGCGGCACGCATCAGCAGCTGCTGGCGTTGAATGGGTTGTATACGCGGCTGTATCAACTGCAGTATCAGGAGCAGGAAGTCGTCGCGAAGCAGGCGAGCTAAGCGAGGTAGTCCGCGAGTTGGCGGCGTACGCTTTCGGGCGCTTCGGTCTCGAGGATGAGGTCGGTGCCGTCGTAGCGCTGGCTGAGGACTTTAGCGCGCTCGTGCAGCAGGTGCAAGGCGCCGCCGTCAGCGGCATTGATGCGGAAGGTGGCGTTCTCGACGGGGTCGAGAGAGAGCAGTTGGTCGATCCGGGCGATGAACTGGTCGAAGCCCTGGCCCGTCATGGCAGAGACGGCGACGGCGGCAGGGGACTCTTCCGCACGGGCATCGCCGAGCACGCGGCGCGCGACGCTCGGGACGTCAGCCAAGCCGTCGGGGAGACGGTCAATTTTGTTCAGCACCAGCAACTGCGGCGTCTTGGCGGCGCCGATCTCTTCGAGCACTTTGAGGACGTGCGAGGCGAGGAGGGGGGCGTGCGGCGACGAGGCATCCACCACGTGCAGCAGCAGGCGCGCTTCCACGACTTCTTCGAGCGTGGCGCGGAAGGCATCCACGAGGGTGGTGGGCAAACCGCGGATAAAGCCGACGGTGTCGGAAAAGAGCACTTTGCGCTTGGAGGGCAGAACCAGGTGGCGCACGGTGGGGTCGAGCGTGGCGAACATGCGGGAGTCGGCTTCCACGCCGGCGCTGGTGAGCCGGTTGAAGAGGGTCGATTTACCCGCGTTGGTGTAGCCCACCAGGGAGATGGTGGCGAGAGGAACGCTTTGCCGCTGGTGCCGTTGGATGGAACGGCCGGCGCGGACGTTCTCGATGTCGCGCTTGATCTTGGCGATGCGATGGCCGATGCGGCGGCGGTCGGTTTCGAGCTTCGTTTCGCCGGGACCCCGGGCGCCGATGCCGCCGCCGAGTCGCGAGAGGGCGATGCCTTGGCCGGAGAGGCGCGGCAGCATGTAGTTCAACTGGGCGAGTTCGACCTGCAACTGGCCTTCGCGCGTGCGAGCGCGGCTGGCGAAGATGTCGAGGATGAGCTGCGTGCGGTCAATGACTTTGACGCCGATGGCGGTTTCGAGATTGCGTTGCTGGGAGGGGCTGAGGTCGCCGTCGAAGATGACGGTGTGGGCGTCGTGCATCTTGACGAGGGCTTCGAGTTCGGTGAGTTTACCGGAGCCGATTTGGGTGGCGGAGTCCGCCGCGGCGCGTGATTGCAACAGCTTACCGGCGACGGTGGCACCGGCGCTTTCGGCGAG
>JBGAJB010000382.1:0-2741 GCA_044225155.1 Phycisphaerae bacterium
TATGGTCGCGGATTATTGCGGAGGTTTTTCCTCGCCCGGATCGCGCATTTCCAGGATCTTTACACGGATCGCCTGGGCGGTGTTACGGATGTCCTGCATGAGCTTGCGGACGCGCGTACCGGCCGCCTTATTTCCTCCGGCAGCCTTCATGACGTCTTCACTGGCTTCGTCTACAAGCCGCTTGAGGGTCTGATACTCCTCCATAGTTCATCTCCACTCCGCCTCAGGCCAACGGAGCGCACGGGGTTGCGCTCCGGGCTGAAACCGAACGTGTTTTCTAGCCCCGGTCTGTCAGGCTCGCAAGGACGGTTTGGCCGAAATCGTGCGCGATTTGGCCAATTTTGCCGCCTCCCGGACTCCAGAGCCGGTAATCCGGTCGAGCGGCTTACCATGGGAGCAGCCGAGCTTGGTCTCTGATTCAACGTACGAAGCTCATTACTCCATCCGAATTCTGACGCGCTCGTCGAGGGCAGTGGCAGCGATATTCCGCCTATGCCTACTTGCACCTGACGAGCCAGCGTCTATCGGCGCTGAAACTCGTGAATTCGCGATGTGCGTCTAAGAAAGACGCACGGTGGTACGTTTCCCTGACAGAACGCCCCGACCCCCAGGATCGAAATGAGCGAGGCGGCAGCGGCAGTATGGCTGGCGGCGCAGGTGGAGCGCTATGAGGCGCCCGTGCTGCGCTACGCGCTGCGAATGGTCGGTGATTTGGAACTCGCGCGGGACGTGACACAGGACACGTTTGTTCGGCTCTGCCAGTCCGCCGCAGCGCCGAATGTCGGCGAGGAGTGGGGAGTCCGGCCTGGCGCGCCAAAGCTGAACGGCCATGTAGGACACGTCGCACCTGTGCCGGCCGGACCGAACGGCGGGGCGGCGGGCCTGGATCGACCAGGCGGGGGCGACCTGACGCTGGCGTGGCTGCTGACGGTTTGCCGGAATCGCGCGATCGACACGCTACGAAAACGCGGCCGCCAGCCGGTGATGACCGACCTGGCCGCTGGGAATGGGAGCACCGGGATGTCGGCCTTCACACTGGAACGCGAGACGGCGGCGTCCGACCCGCGCGTCGCGCTTGAGCAGAGCGACGAGACGCGCCGCACGCTGGAACGGCTCGCCAAGCTGCCCGCCAACCAGCAAGAGGTTGTACGCCTGCGATTTCAGTGCGGGCTGAGCTATGCGTAGATCGCGGACGTCACGGGGATTAGCAAAACAAACGTCGGATTCCTGCTGCACACGGGATTGAAGCGGTTGCGGCATGAGTTGATTGAAAGATAGCGAAGCGCAGGGCGGCTGGTGCAGCGCCTTGCGCGACAAACGAAACGTGAAAGTTGCCGCGACGGGTTGCGTTCGTTGAACGCGGCGTCGCGGGTCGTGCCAGCGAAGTCTCGGCACGCGAGGTGATGAGCCATGACGATCGATGTAAATGATCCGCGTCTGACCGCGTTCGTGCTTGGCGAGCTGGAGGCCGAGGAAAACGCGCTGGTCGCGGCGGCCGTTGCCGATTCGCCCGAGTTGCAGGCAGAGGTCGCGGGCATCCGCGCCGCCGTCGGGCACGTAACGACCGCGCTGGCGCTCGAACCGGCGCCGTCGCTGCTACCCGAACAGCGCGCCGCGATCTTTGAACCCGCCGGCCGAGCCGCGACCGTGACGGAGGGGGGATCGGGCGAAACGACTCCGGGAAGCTCGACCGCTCCACACGCCGCGGCGTCAAAAATCCCGAGCCTCTACTCCGGCCTCCGCGCGGCCGCCGCCGTTCTCGTGCTCGCGACGGGCGCGACGATCTGGCATTTCGCGGTGCGATCGCCAGCGCCGAGCATAATTGACCCTCAGCCGCTTCTTGAAGCGACAAAGAGCGATGGGTTACACGACAGCGAGAGCGCATCGACGGCCGATTCCGAGATGCAGCGCATTTCGGCCGTACCCGGTGAAGCAGAGGAGCGAGGCAAGGAAAAGATTGATCAGCTATTCCGAAGCGCGTTGGACGCGCAAAACAAGTGGCGCTTTCACGACGCTTCCGAGTGCATGGCGGCCCTGCTCGCGCTCGATCCGGGGAACCAGCAAGCGCAGCACCTCAAGCAGTGCTACGATGACGCTCATGCGTTGCAGCAAATTCGGGAGCAAATTGAGGCGAACGCGGCAAGAACGGATACCAGCGTTGCGGAGGTAACCCGCGAGTTTCCCGCTTCACAACCACATTTGGATGCGTCGTCGGCCGTCGCTGCAACAACTGGTCAGCCGTTCCAAATCCCATGGACCAGCGACATTCTCAAACCGAGAGAGTGGGCCTCGATCTCGGTTCGTCCCGACGGCCGCGTCGCTCTCAGCGGCGATCTTGAAGACCTCCGAGACTCTCTTGCGGAATCGGACAATTTGACCATCGCATCAAGGTCGGGTCCAACAATGCAGGGCCAGTCTCGGCTTGGCGCGCGGTTGGCGTCCGAGTCTTTTGATGATCAAAGCGGATCGTTAACTTTGGCTCGTGATTGGACACGGTCTGTTAACGGTCAGTCTGACGCGTTGGGTTCCAGTGGCCAACGGTGGGATTTCCGAGCGGGCCCCAATATCAGCTATGGCTACCAACTGCCATCTTGGTCGCGATGGTTGGTCACATCGCCAACCCCGTCGGCGGCACTGAGCCGACTAAGTGCGCTGGGCTATGCCGGCCGGTCCGAAGCGATGACAGAAGAACTTTGGGCCGAGGGCGAATCGCCGCTTCAGCGCGACGCTCAGTCCAATTC
>JBGAJB010000029.1:0-23482 GCA_044225155.1 Phycisphaerae bacterium
TGAATCGGGCGGCGCTCCTGGGTATTCACCGGGCCGCGGCCGTCGACCGTGTCGCCGACCAGGTTGAACACGCGGCCCAGCGTGGCCTCGCCGACCGGCACGCTGATCGCGGCGCCGGTGTCGAGGATCTGCGCACCGCGCATCAGACCGTCGGTGCTGCCCAGAGCCACAGCGCGGACGCGCCCGCCGCCGAGGTGCTGTGCGACTTCGCACCAGAGCGTCTGGTCGGTCAGCTTGCCGCTGAGTTCGTATCTTAGATTGACGCGCAGGGCGTTATAGATGCGCGGCAGCCGCGCCTCATCAAACTCGGCGTCAAGCGTCGAGCCGATGACCTGTGTGACCTTGCCCCAGTTTTCGCCGCTAGCCATGGTCTAACTCCCGCGCGAAAAATAGCGAGTAACGAGTTCAGAGTAACGAATTGTCTACTCTGATCTCCGACGCGCCGTCTTCACGATGCTCACCAGAATTCGAACGACCTCTTCCGCTTCCCGAGTAATTTCCGTCAACCGGCGACGCGGCATGATGCCCGTGTCGGCGATAAGCCTCAGCCAATAGAGCACCTTCGCGCCCGGTGACATGTTCATCCGCCGCACAAAATCCTTCTTCGAATGGGCGCCTTGCGCTTCTTCAACGTTGGCGCCCACGCTCATCCCGCTCCGCGCGAGCTGCTTCGCAATCACTTGGGAAGAGACGTCTCTCCCCAGTGCCTGCACGACGCGTACGATCCGGAACGGGCCATTCATATGCTGCCGGATGTCGGGTTTGTCAGTCAGACGTTCCAGCCCCGACTCCCAATTCGTTACCTGAACCGTCACTCGCCACGCCTTTCACCCGCTTTGCCCACCCACAATGTCCGCCAATTTCCAACGTGATTCGACTTTCTGGGCGCGCGTTATAGAGCCGCGTCAGCGTTTGATCGTGTCGCGGGCCCGCGTCCGTGGCGGCCTTCATGGCCACCATGCGCGCCACTTGCTCGCTGACGATCGCATCGTTGAAGAACTGGTAGAGTCGCACTTTGACTGTCTCAGGTATCAGACGGCCGAGCAGGCTCTTCGGGCGGCGGTGAAAACTCGAACTCGCCGCGCATCTTGGGCTTGCCGGCGTCCTGCTTGGGCGGTTCGATCGGCAGCAACTGCGCCACCGTCGGCCGCTGCACGCCGGCCGAGACAAACCGCATGTATGCCACGTCGACGCGTGAAATCTCGTTGGCGAGGTAGGCCCGCATGTAGCGCTCGGCCATGTCCGCCACGCGCGCGCGGCGATCTGTCCTCGACGTCCGTGATCGTTTCGCTGGTCGCGATGCCGAGGAACTTCAGGTAGCCGATGCCCTTCTTGCCGACGACTGCCAGCGTGGGCGTCACGCCGGTCGCGATGAGTTGCTTGCGACGCTCGAGCACGTTTCGCAGCACCGACGAGTTGTACGAGCCGCACGTCCGCACGGACGTGATGGATCAGCAGCACGCTCTTGGTGGTGTTGCCGTTGGGCTTGAGCAGCGGATGCTCGACCGTGCCCATGCCCGCGAGCAGACCGATCATCTCACCGAGCTTTTCCGTGTAGGGCTTGCCGGCGACGGCGCGCTGCTGGCACTTGGCAAAACGCGCCGTGGCCACGAAGCTGCATGGTGCTCGTGATCTTGCGGATATTCGTAACCGCCTTGCGGCGTTTGACGATCGCTCTTGCTTTAGCCATCGACGTTCTCCCCGACGACGCTCTTTCGCTTGCTCGCCGCCGCGCCATTCAGAACGCGAAGCGCAAGCGAGCGCCCGGACGAAAACCACTCGCCCGAAGGGTACGATGCGCGATCATGGGCGAATCGCTGGGCTATCTTCTGACGTGGCGAACTTATGGAACCTGGTTGCACGGCGATCCGCGCGGCGCGGTGAAGACCATGCTCACGCCCAGTTTGGGGAGCCGTTGCTCGCCGCTGGGCAAAGTATGCAGCAGGCCTCGACGCGCATGATGCACGCGCCCGTGGAACTCACCTGCGCCGCGAGAACTCTCGTCGCCGATACGCTGACCCGCCACTGCCGGATTCGCGGATGGGAATGTCATGAATTGTCTGTCCGCGTCAACCACGTACACATCGTTATTGCCCACGCCGGCCTGAAACCGGAATTCATGGCAGGACAATTCAAGGCTTACGCGACCCGAGCCCTGAGGCGCGGCGGTCATGCCCGCGATAAGGCACCCTTGTGGGCCGAAGGTGCGAGCAGCAATATCTCGGACCGCGCATCAGATCAACGGCGCGTGCGACTACGTGCGCGATGGGCAAGATACGCCGAGGTAGGTCGATGCCCGCTGCGCCTCTGGTCGCATCATGCGAAGTCGTTCGGACCGACCGCCGCACTACCTCGCTTCTCGCCGCACGCTCCAGCGCTTCGCTCGCGCTCCGCGTTCTGAAAGAGACTCACTCCCAATTCGCGCATCCTCTCAAATCCACTTCGTCGCATCCCATTTCGTCTGCCATCCTATTTCGCCGCAAACGTTTCTTGAAGTTCCCGGTCACTTCCTTCATCTTCGCGTCCAGCTCATCCGTCAGCTTTTGTCCTTGACCAGATCGCACCTCGGAGAACTCGTCGCGATAGTGCTTCAGCAGCGCCGTTTCGAATTCGGCCACGCGATTGATCGGCAGGTCGTCGAGGAAGCCGCGCGTGCCGGCGTGGATGCTGATGACCTGATCGATCACGTCCATCGGCTTGTATTGCGGCTGTTTCAGCAACTCTACCATGCGCCGGCCGCGATCAAGCTGCCGCTGCGTGGCCGGGTCGAGTTCCGTGCCGAGCTGCGCGAAGGCCTCGAGCGCGCGATAGGCGGCCAGGTCGAGTCGCAGCGAGCCGGCGATTTTCTTCATGGCGGGGATCTGGGCATTACCGCCGACGCGGCTGACCGAGATACCGACGTTGATCGCAGGCCGCACGCCGGCGAAGAACAGGTCGGGTTCGAGATAAATCTGGCCGTCGGTGATCGAAATCACGTTGGTCGGGATGTACGCCGACACCTCGCCTTCCAGCGTCTCGATGACCGGCAAAGCCGTCAGCGAGCCGCCGGACTTCTTCTTGCGGCGCAGCTCGTGCCCATCCTTGCCGAGCTTCTCCAGATCGTGCTCGGCGTTGTCACGATCCTGTTCGCCGATGTAGGTCTTGCCATTCACCGGCGTCTCGTCGCCGGCCGCGGCGCCCTTGCGCACGATGACGCGCTGCTCGGCCATCTTGCAGGAACGCTCGAGCAGGCGGCTGTGCAGATAGAACACGTCGCCCGGATACGCCTCGCGACCCGGAGGACGGCGCAGCAGGAGTGAAAGCTGGCGATAGGCCTGGGCCTGCTTCGACAAGTCGTCGTAGACGCACAGGCGTGCCCTGCCCGTGCTCATAGACGAAGTATTCGGCCATCGCGCAGCCGGCATACGGGGCGATGTATTGGAGCGGCGCCGGGTCGGCCGCGCTGGCGACGACCACGATGCTGTAATCCATGGCGTTCTGCTCGCGCAGCGTCTGCACGATCGCGGCGATGGTCGATTCCTTCTGTCCGATCGCGACGTAGACGCAGATCACGTCGCCGCCGCGCTGATTGACGATCGTGCTCGCCGCGACGGCCGTCTTGCCCGTCTTGCGGTCGCCGATGATCAGGCTCGCTGGCCGCGGCCGATCGGGATCATGCTGTCGACGGCCTTGATGCCGGTCTGCAGCGGCTCGGTCACGGGCTGGCGCTCGGCGATGCCGGGCGCGATGATTTCGAGCGGGCGGCGGTGCGGCGTCTGAATCGGACCCTTGCCGTCGACCGGGCGGCCGAGCGGGTCGACGACGCGTCCGACCATCGCTTCGCCGACGGGCACCGACAGGAGGCGGCCGGTCGTGCGGACTTCTTCGCCCTCTTTGACGTCGAGGTAGGCCGAGCACGACCCGCCGATCGAAGGCTCTTCGAGGTTGAAGACGACGCCCGTGGCGCCGCTAGCGAATTCAGCATCTCGCCGGCCATGGCGCGGTTCAGCCCATAAATCCGGGCGACGCCGTCGCCGACTTCGAGCACCTTGCCGACTTCGGCGACATCAAGCTCGCTCTTGTACTGCTTGATTTCGTCGCGAATGATCGATGCGATTTCTGTTGCGCTAAATTTCATCGTTGTACCTGATTCTGTTTGCTATTGGCCGCTGCCGTTGCTCTCGAATCCTCTGTCGCTGCGTTGTCTTAGCTGTCCGCGTGCGACGCCTAGCTGACGTCGCACGGAATTGTCGTAACGCCAATCGCCCATTTGCAGGATCAACCCGCCGAGAATCTCCGGATCGACCTTGTACTGCAGGACGGGCTGTTTGCCGGAGAGCCGGGACGCCACCTCGACGATCGAGCGCTGCTGCGCGTCGTCGAGCGCGACGGCCGAGGTAACCGTGCCGGCGATCTGGTTGGCGAACGCCTCCAGTCTCGCGATGAAGCGCTTGAGCAGCGCGGAGTAAAGGCCCGTGCGTCCGTTGCGATTCATGATCTGAAGCGTGTTCAGCGTCAGATCGCTCAGCCGCCCGCGGAACATTTTTTCCAAACCGGCCGCGCGATGATCGTCATCGAGCGCCGACGAAGTCAGGAAGGCGGCGAAGTCGGGCTCCAGGCGTGGCTTCACCAGGCTCATCGAGCTCGCGTGCGCACGTCCGCGATCTTGCCCTCCTGCTGCGCGAGGTCGAAGAGCGCGTCGGCATAGACGTCAGCGACGTCAAGTTGTTTATCGAGGGCGTCAGGCATCAGTAATACCTACTGGCGAATAGCTAATGGCGAATATCAGCCAACAGCCATGTGCTCCTAGTTCTTCGTCGTTTTCATCCGCTCCAGCGACTCCGTCACCAGCCCACGATGATCAGACGCATTCAGTTCTTTGCGAATGATCCCGCCCGCAACCTGCACTGCGAGTTCGGCCGTACGGTCGTAAAGCTCTTTCGTGGCTGCGTCGGTGGCGAGCTGAATCTCGCGCTTGGCGCGGGCGATCATTTCGTCCGATTCCTTGCGGGCCTCGTCCTGAATGCGGCGCCGCACGGTCTCTGCGTCGCGGCGGCCTTCGTCGACGATCGCCGTGGCCTCGACGCGCGCTTTCTCGATCTGCGCCTTGTATTCGGCCAGCAGCTTCTCGGCCGCCTCGCGTTCGCGCTTGGCGTTTTCGAGCGACGTGTGAATCGCGTGCTCGCGCTCCTGCAGCGACTTGATCAGCGGGGGCCATGCCTTTTGGCCGAGGATGTAGACCACGGCCGCGAAGATGATCGTGGTCCAGATCATGTTGCCGATGTTGCCGCCGAAGATGTTCGGCTGCTCTTCGTGCACGCCGGCCGCATGCTCGCCCGCGGGGGCATGTTCACCCGCCGGCTGGGCGTCGTGCACCGCCGGCGCGGGTTCGTGACCGGCCGAAGGCTTCGCCGCCGGCTGGCCATGCTCCTGCGCCGCGGCAAGCGGCATGAACGTCACGGCGATCGCCAGCGCCGTCGCCAATCCAAATACGCGCGTCATCCGCGACTCTCCTCGCTCAATACGCCCTTCCGCGCTTCGTCGACCGGGCCTCGCCGGCGATCGATCCCGCGCGGCGCCGAGTTGCGGCTCGGCCACCGCCACGAACGCCGACTACTTCATGAACGCGACGATGATGACGAAGAACGCGGCAGCTTCGATCATGGCCGCCGTGATGATCATCGGCGTGAACATCGCGCCCGCGGCCTCCGGCTGACGGGCGATCGACTCGACCGTGCTGCCCCCGATGCGGCCGATGCCGATGCCGGCGCCGACGATGGCCAAACCCGCACCGACCACGCCCATTCCCGGGATCGTCGTCTGGGCCAGCGTCAGCGGCGCGTCAGCGGCCGATAGCCCGTGTCGACGCCGAACGCCGGCGTGAGAAGGCGAACAACGATCAATTGTACGAAAATTGAACATGATCTCTATCCTTTCGCTGCAAACTCAGGCCTACAGAACCCATATTTCGCCACCAGGGGTGACCCCACGGACTGAGACAAATAACGACGCTTGATTGCGAGCATCGGCAGATCACTCGTTCTCGCCATTCCACCACGCCAGCAACTCCTCAGCGCTCGCGTTGCGAACCCGCAGAAACATCGCCGTCCGCCCCTCCCGATTAACCATGCGTCAGGTTTCCCGACCCGTGCCACGTGCTCGGTCGTGCGCGTGCTCATCATCATGATGGATGTTCACGGCCATGCCGAGGAACACCGCCGTCAGCGTCGTAAAGATGAACGCGTGCAGGAACGCCACCATGATTTCGAGGAAGTAGAACAGGATCGACGCGCTTTGCGCGGCGATCGTCACGCCCCAGGCGGCGAACGCGTTGATATTCGCGTGCGCCAATCCGATGAAGCTGATCAGCACCGCCAGGACGATGTGCCCGGCCAGCATGTTCGCGAAGAGACGAATGCACAGGGCGATCGTCTTGAAGAACATGCCGAGAATTTCGAGGATGCCGATGAACCAGCTCAGGTACCACGGGCCCATGAAGAAGTGCTTCACGTAGCCCATGCCGTTGTATTTCAGTCCGCTCGCGACGACCAGGATCAGCGTGCCGATCGCCAGCGTCGCGGTCGTAAAGATGTTGCCCGCGCCCGTGCCGCCGATGATGTGACCCGGCGCCCAGAAAAACCAATCCGAAAGCGGGATCAGGCCGAGGATGTTTACGACGAGCAGGAAGAAGAAGAGCGACCAGAGGTACGGGGCAAAGATATCGGTGTATTTGCCGAGATTCGGCTTGAAGATGCCTTCGCGCAGCCCGACGCACACCGACTCGATCGCGGTCCCGAAGCCACGCGGCACATGACGTCCGACCTCGTCCGTGCCGCGGCGCGCCCGAAGGGCCTTCGGCAGCAGCCAGATTAACAGTAGCGCGGCGATGATCTGCATCAGAATGTGATTAGAGAGCAGCGTGAAGGCCCAGAACCCGCCGTTTTCGTTCACGGTCCAGAGCGAATGCTGAACGACGTGATGGAGCGGATTGCTCGAAGCCAGCAGCAGACCGGACATCATCACCCTCCGCTCACGCGCCGGAACAGCCCTACCGCCGCCGTGTCCAGTCCCAGGAGCAGGAACTGAGCCAGGGCGACCCCAGACGGCTCGCTCGGCAAGCCGACGTTGCTCTGTGCCAACCACGCCGCGACCAGCGTCACCGCGAGTCGCAATCCGAGGCTCGCCAGGGCCGCCGCCGCCAGGGTCGCCGGCGACTGCCGGATGGCCCAGGCCACTGGGATTGCGGCGGCCGCACTCCCCAGCCAGGCGACCGCGATCGCCGCAAGCACCGCCGTCCGGCCCGCATCCTGCCGCAGCAGGATCAGAACCACGCACTCGTGCAGCAGCACAATCGCCAACACGCCGAGCGTCCGACCAGATTCACCAGAGTCGAGGACGCCGGGCAGTAGCCTAGGGAAGGCTTGTCCCGTCTCCGCTCTGGCCGGATCGTTCGTCACTGGCCTTGCTCATCTCGCGCTGGATGTCGTTTCCGCGGCGAATCAGGTGGAACATGCCACCTACCAGCCCCAGCACGCCGCCGACCAACAGCCCCACCGGCGACCAGCCGAGGGCGTGCGGGATCCGCCCAATATCCCAGCAGCACAAAGCCGCTCACGCTGGCCGCGTAAACTCAAAGCCGAGGCTGGCATAGCGAAACTGGATGTTCGCTGCCGCTGCTCGCGCTGCCGATCGCTGGACCGCAAACCCATGTTCTGCGTCGCGCCGCTTCGTATCCGCCCTGATTTGCGGCCGAAACCATAAACCCGGCCGACCGCTCTGAAGCGGGTCGGGCATCCTGGCGAGCGTTGCTCCGAGCAGTCAATGGGGAATTCTGTCGCCGATCCCAAACAGCGATCGCGTGACCAGTTTGACGAGTGAAATTTCCACCGGACCCGGTGCCGAGGTTGCGGAAACAAAGAACCCGCGCTGGCGGGCGGCGAGGTTCTCAAATCGACTAACTTTCCAGAGTTCGCGACTCATTCGTCGCCGTCGTAGATGCCATCCGCATCGCGATCGATGCCGATGCCGCGTAACCTGCGTACCGAGCGGAACCACGGTGAACGTGATCTCGGCCCGCGCTTGCAGCCGCCGCGCAGTGCGGCCGTCGCTACCTGTTCGTCGGCCACCTTGTCGGGCTGGAGCCCGCCGCCGACGTATGTGTAGCCGCGCGTTGCCGCCGACGCGTCCCCTTCGCCACGATGCCGACCCGACCGGCGTCCGCCAGCCCGATCAGCGTGTCCAAGGTAGGCGATGGCATTGGCGTCACTGACGTTGGCCGCGTTGAACGTGCCTGCTTGCCCACGGCCGCGTGCGTGTCGTTGCTCGAACGCCGATCGGCTCGGCGAGGCTATCCGGCGTGCTGGGCAGGTCGCTGCCGGCGAACGACATGACGAACGCGACCATGTCGGACAGCTCCTGGTCATCCACGAAATTCGGGAAACGAGCAAAGAATTTTTCGAGTTGCTCGCTGCCGTCGTTGAAGAAGCCGAAGCCGGAGCGGCTGCGCGCCGACTGTCGTTCGAACCTCGATGCCGAGCGCGAAGCTGCAGACCCTGGAACGTGCGCGCCCTGGGCAAACGTCAGGGCCGTAGTCATCAGGTGATGCTCGCCATTCGGCCCCGGCTCGATCGGGACGTATACGCCCGAGCCGGGATTCGGATAGTTCGACCGCTGGCCGTGGAAGATCACGGCGGCGCCGGTGCCCGTCGGGAACGAGTGACACATGCGGCAGGTAGCCTGCGGCCGGGCGGCTGATGACGCGCAGCGTGCGGAAGCGGAAGATCTCCATGCCGTCGGCCGGGTGACCCGGCAGACATGGTTCGCCGGCCGCCAAGCCGCCATCATCGTCAAACCGACCGGAAGAGAGCTGTCCCTCGAGCAGGATCGTTTCCGGCATCGAGTTGTCCAGATTCCGGAATGGATTCGGGGGAATCCTGATGGTCGCGAGGAAATCCTCGTACTGCTGCATCTCAGTCGGCGTCAACTGAACGTCATCGCCCTGCAGACCGGTAAAGGCCGCGTTGAAATCCTCGATGCCGGGCTTGTCGCCGCGCCAGTGGAACGGCTCCTTCCCAATGATGTCCTGCAACGTTTGCGTCAGCATAGGGCCCTTCATCGGGTGGAAATCGCGGCAGACACTTTCCAGGTCGTAGCCGCAATTCTGCCCGGACCAGCGCCCTCATGCCCCGGCAGGATTACCGAGGTCCCATGCAATTCGATCGGTCCGCGCGTCCACGTGGCAGGATGCACAGGCAATCTGTCCAAGGCCGGAGGTGAGATGCGTGTCATACTGGAACTTGCTGGTGATCTTGATGGCCGTCGAGACAAGTCGTGCATCGCCAACGTCGAGACGACCGAATTCGTGGGTATCGACGACGCTGATTGACGAAGAGAACTTGTTCAGGACGTAGAGACGCGAGCCGCCCGCATTCAGCGCCAAGCCGGTCGGCCCCTCGCCCACCTCAATCGGATTGCCCACGCGCGCGCCGGTCGAGTCGATCGCGATCACGTTGTTCGAACCCATGCCGCTGACGTAGCCGGTCAGGCCGTCGGCCTTCCACACGATGCCGCGTGGATCACCGATCGACTGGTCTCGCAGCGCCTGCGACGCGGTGCCGGCATCGGCTTGGGCCGCGATCTGGGCATCCGAATAGTCGAGATGCGGATTCAGATCGAGGACGGTGGGCGAATCGGGACTCGCCTCCGACCCGATCGCGAGATTCACGCGCACAAAGCGCGACTTCAGGATCGGCTCAAAGCGGATGCTGTTGGTCGCATCCGTTCCAACGACCGTGACGTTTCCGCTGGCCGGATTGACGCCGATGGCCATGCACTCATTCATCATGCCGGTCATGGCCGACATTTCCAGCGTATTCGCATCAACGACGATCACGTCGTTGTCGATCATGTCCCAGCCGACGATGCGACCAGAGATGACGGCGGAAAGACCAGTCACGAACTCGGTCCAATCGCCGGTGTTGTCGTCGCCAATCTGCCCTTCGGAATTCTTTTTGACGATCAATCCGAACGGCGGCGGTGCGACCGGCAGATCGGGATTGATCGGCGGATTGAAGTTTTTCGCCGTCATTGGGCGGCGGATCCTGACCGCCGTAGGGGCCGGTCGGGTCCTGTACGACACTGCCCTGCCCGTGCGCG
The DNA here is from genome assembly GCA_044225155.1 of Phycisphaerae bacterium. GTDB lineage: Bacteria > Planctomycetota > Phycisphaerae > UBA1845 > Fen-1342 > CAYMBL01. The sequence goes on from JBGAJB010000029.1 coordinate 10,135, forward strand.
CCCAAAATCGTTGAATGGTTGCCCGACTCAAAAATCGCGATGTAGACCTTCGAACCGTCGGGGCTGACGGCCATCTCGCGCGGCTCTTCGCCCTCGATGTCGAGAATAAGCGGAGCGGCGTCGAGGTCGGCGAGATCGAAAACCATCAGCTTGCTAGCCTGGGCGCAGGTGACAAATGCGCGCGGCGGCGAGCCGGCGAACACGACGTCGGCGGGCTCATCTTCCGTGTTTAGCGTTCGGATCACGTTCATCGTGCGCAAGTTGACGATGCTGATGGAGTCCGAAATCTGATTGACGACCCACGCCTCATCATTCGTACGAGGCCGCACCGAGATTGGTCGAGACCGACCGACACCGAACCGCCGGCCACCGGGACCGGGTCGCGCGGCGCCTGGAGCGGGGCTCGAGTGGCGCGCGGCGTCTGATTGGGCCGCGGAATCACGAACACTTCGAGTCGGTTGTCGGGTGTGTTTACCGCCAGGAACTTCTTCCCGTCCGGCGTCAGCGACGGCTGACGTGGGGGTCTCCCCCAGTTCACAAAGTCCGTCTGAGCCAGTGCACCCACACTGTGCGGAGACCGATAAATGCCAGAAACCGGAGCGCCTTCATTTCAGCACTCCTCCTGCGGAGGGCGCGCGTACCAAGGGCCTAGCTTGCCGGCGTGCTCGCCTTCACCGCTGAAAAAACATGATCGACGATCGGTTCTGTCGGTAGACCAACCGCCGCATACAGCCTTCTTCAAAGAACAGCGCAGCATCGATGTGGATCGACTGACGCCCTCGCTCTCCCCCGTGCCCGTTGCCCCAACTGTAGCTCGGGCAGAACATTAAGGCAACAAAATTCGCTCATCTTGAAGATGAAATGCACGTAATGTAAATAATCATTGGCCTAGTTTTGCCGCGGCTTCAAAACGAAGAGCGCGCGAGACTGCTCTCGCGGCGGCTCTTCAATCTTCGTTCATTGGTTCGCAGGTGCCTACCAGCGACGCCGCGGCCACCGCCGCCGCCGCCACCGTAGCCACCACCACCACCGCCGCCGCCGCCGTAGCCACCGCGACCACCACCGCCGCCGCCGCCGTAGCCACCACGGCCGCCGCCGCCACCGCCACCCGGACGATTTTCGCGCGGCTTGGCTTCATTGACCGTCAGGGCGCGACCCTGGAAATCCTTGCCGTTCAAACCGCTGATCGCGGCCGCGGCTTCCTCATCGCTGCCCATCTCGACAAAGCCGAAGCCTTTGCTGCGGCCCGTCTCGCGGTCCATGATGACCTCGGCACTGCGGACAGTGCCAAATTCGCTGAAAATGCGCTGCAGATCCGAACCGGTCGCTCCGTAAACGAGATTCCCGACATACAGTTTCTTGCCCACGCTCTACTCCATGAAATCGTGGCGCTGCGGCCCTTATTTGGCTTTCACGGCCGCATTGAAAGGGGTCTTACATTCTGACCCAAAGAAGGGAGCAAAACCGAGTCCGACAGCAGGCAGGAAAAACAGCCTTCGCAAACCGTGACCTCAGCGGAACGCTACCCGATAATAGCGTACAACAGGGTTACGCCGATGTAAAGAAAATTTGGAAATGCGCCGCGTTTTATAATGCTGAACCGCAGTTCATCTCGGATCGGGCCTGAATTGTTGGTTTTTTGCCCGCAAATATGAACGAAGCTGCTGTTTTGTGAGCGATCATTCGACGCTTCGCGGCGCTACAATCGCCTGCTCTCGTCCTAAAGGAAGGTGCGCGTCAAATGGCGAAGCTGCGCTGGATCGACTCGGAGGACATCGCCATCGCACTCGCTGAGCGGTTTCCGGGAACTGATCCGCTCACCGTGCGATTCACGGATTTACACCGCTGGGTGACCGAACTGTCCGAATTTGCGGATGATCCGCGCGCCAGCAACGAAGCCAAGCTCGAAGCCATTCAGATGAAGTGGCACGAAGAGTATTTGGAAGCGCGCGAAGAGGAGTAGCGCCGGCACCCCGGTCGCGCTGCGCTACTTTTTCGGGGGAGTGGCCTGGGGCTTGGGCGGCGGCGTCACGCCGAACTTGAGCAAGCCTTCGTCGCGCGTCGCATGAAACACGAAGAGCCGGTCCAGATTTGTGATCTTGAAGACGCGGATCAACTCGGGTCGAATGCTGGCCAGCGCGATCTTGGCGGCGACCTTATCTGCCTTGGTTCTCAGCCGAATAATTACGCCGAGCGCCTGCGACGACATGAACCGCACGTCGGAGAAATCGAGCAATAACGTCTTACGGCCCTGCTCTTCGATCAGGTTATAGAGTTCATTGCCGATGCGCTGAATGGTGAGCGCGTCCAGAATCGACGCGTCCTTGAACGAGACCACGCAGACGTGCTCAATATCCTGTACCCGCAGACACGAAGCGTCGCCCATTCACGCAACTCCCTGAAATTACGCCCCTGGCGGCATTATACGGGCTTCCGGAAAGACGGGCAGATGGCGCGGTGTGCGGCACTCACGGGCAGGGCACATTCAGGGCAGCCGGGAAAAGACCGCCACCTGGTCGCGGGGAAACACGTCGTTGGTGATCGTGTGCACGCGGAAGCCGCTGCCCTCGATGAAGGTCCGTAGCATCGATTTGCAGAGCGGACCGAAGCCCCAATAGGGCCGTTCGCCGCCACGGCGTGTTTCCGCCAGTTGGGCGTGGAACAGCTCGAACCCAATCGGTGTTTCGATATCCGGCGCGTGGATGATCGCCACTCCGCCGGGACGCAGCAGCGTGTGCAGCGTTCGAAGGTAGTTCAGCGTTTCCCACGGCTCGATGTGCACAAAGCAATCGAAGCTGATCGCCACATCGACGGTGCCGCTTGGCACTTCGGAGATCGTGAGGCCGTCGGACAGGACGTATTGCAACTTGTCGGACTCGACGAAGCGCTGCGATAGCCGCGTCAGCATCTCGCTGGAAATATCGACGGCGTAAATGCGCGACGCGCGCGGCAGGAGCAATTCCGTCAATCGTCCGCCGCCCGGTCCGATCTCGACCATCCGCAAATCGTCGCCCGGCGGCAGAAACGCATCGAGCAATTCACGGCGCACGTATTCGCGGAACTGCGCCGGCGACATGGGCCCGATGCCATAGGGAAACGCGGAGCGCTCCATCAGCGACCATTCATCGCCCAGGTGCCCCACGTCGGCATGGTCATCGGCGGACACGTCGGGCAGTTGCAGAGACGCGCGACGCTGCTCCCACTGGCGCGCGTAGTCATCCCAGCCGGCTCGATTCAATGCGACGCGGCGCGGCGCGGCGCCGGGCGGCGCGCCAAGCACTTCCGTTGACGATGTCGGCGGCGCAGAACGCATCGACGAGTCTCCCGGAACGCGCGGCCGCGCGGTTCCTGCGCTCATTATCGGCGCGAAGCGGCTTGCGTCTGAATGTCGGACGTGTTCGGTTTAGGGGGCGCGACGCGAACGATGCAGGTGGAGCATCAGCCAGGCGGCGAGTAACTGACACGCGATCGCGATCGCGAACGCGATTCGGAAATCACGCGTCAGGTGATAGACGACGATCCCCAGGAACTGAAACGCGGGGCCGCGCAGTCCCACCAGCGTCGAGTGGATCGCGACATACAGCGCCACGTCTTTCGGACTCGGCGCGAGCATCACCGGCCCAAGCATCCAGCCCTGCTGCACGCCGGCCATCGCGATCCCGAAAAATACCGAAGCCAGCGCGACATCCTGCGGCGCGACCGCGAAGATCAACAGCGTCGGATATCCCGCCAGCAGGACGTAGGAAAGCGCGAGCGTCCGCTCGGCCCCAAAGCGATCCATCAGCCATCCCATGGGAAGCGCGAGCAGCACGTTCGAGATCAGCCAGACGACGCGCGTCGACCCCGCGAGCTGGCTGTAATCCATGTGGAGCTTCACGTCGGCGAAGATCGGCAGCAGCGCCTCGCAGATCATGTATCCGGCACCATAGATCATGAACGCGATCTGAAAACGGGCGAACACGCGGTCCTGCGCGAGGACGCGGTGCATTTGACGGAAAGGCTCGAGCCACGCGCCCGTCGAAGGGGCCGCAGGAACGGCGTCGCCGGAATCGCGTGCGTGCCGCGCCAGCCGCGCGAACAGCAAGAGGCCCAGTCCCTGCGCGGCCGCACACGCGGGCAGATAGACGCGAAACGCCGCGCCGCTCAGGTCGAGCCAGAAGCCGAATAAATACGCCAAGCCCGCGGCCGCCAGGAGCATGGCCACATTGACGCTGGCCATCGCTTTTCCGCGAACCGAGTCGGAGTAGAGCCGTTGGAGCAGCAATCCTTTGACCGGATACCAGCCGGCCGCGCCGCTGGAAGCGAGGATGTGGAGGGCCAGCAGCGTCCAGTAGTTACCGGCCAGCGACATCAGCGCAAATGGCAGCGGACAGAGCACCCAGTGCAGCGCGAGGTAACGCGCGAGTCCCAAACGCGGGAGCAGTGCATTCCACAGGACGGAAGAAATCTGAAACGTGGGGATGGCGACCGTGAAAAGCAGCGTGCCCCAGTCGCCGGCGCCGAATTCGCGCCGCGCGAGGAACGGCAATAACGCCAGAATTGCCTGATACGTGGATTCGTACGCGATGGCCGCCAGCACATGCCGGCCCAGAATCCGTAAGCCGCCAATCCGCTGCACCTCGACCGCTTCGGGCAGCCCTCCCGGATCCATGACGCGATTCTATGGGCCGCCGTGTTTGGCCGCGCAGACCGATGCCAAACGCAAAGGTCCGGCGCGGATTGCTCCGAAAATCACGCGGGCGTATCGTGGCGGCCGCAACGTTTGCGACGAGAGTTGGAACACCGTGCGAATTGCGTTAATTGGAAGCGTCAGTTCGACCTGGCACGCGCTGCGCGGCCTGATGCGCGGCGGCGCGGAGATCGGGTGCGTGCTCGGCCTCGACGAACGCCACGCGGCCGGCGTCAGCGACTATCGCAGCCTGCGCGACTTGGCGAACGAGTCGAAGGTGCCGTTCCATTCGTTTAGCAAGGTCAGTGAGCCGGCGTTTGCGACATTTCTGCGGACGCATCGGCCCGACTTGCTGATGGTCATCGGCCTCTCTCAGCTCATTCCGGATGACGTCGTCGCCATCGCTCCGCAGGGCGGCGTCGGGTTTCATCCCCGCCGCTGCCCGTGGGGCGGGGGCGCACCTGTGGCGTGGACGATCCTGCTGGAGCAACCGGCCGCGGCGAATCTGTTCTACCTCGCGGGCGACGCGGATTCCGGCGACATCATCCTGCAGTGTGCGGTGAAGTTCGCCCGGATGACTACGCGCAGGATCGATCGATCGAACCAACGAAGTGCTCGAAGAGATGATCGTCGAGCTGAGGCCCGGCGCTTGCGTTCCGGAAAACTGCCGCGCTCTCCGCAGGCGCACTCGCGTGCCACGTGGTACGCGCGCCCGCGCAGCCCGAGGACGGGCTGATCGATTGGTCGCGGCCCGCCGCCGAGATTTACCGGCTGATTCGGGCCGTCGCGACCTCCGGGCGTTCGTCGAATGCCGGCGAGACCGTTTACGTCTGGCGAACGCCTTCTCCATGATCAGATCGACCATCGTGGCACGCTCGGCCAGATCGTTCGGATCGATTCGAGCAGCGGTGCGCTGGTTCAAACCGGTGAAGGACTGCTCTGGTTGACGGAGATCAGCGCCGAGGGTGGCGCACCGATCCCGCTGGAAAAGCTGCGCGTCGGAGCGCGGCTGGGCGCGCTGCCCGGTGCAGTGGACGCATTGCAGCGGCAGGTGGCGCTCCAGACCCGCGAAATCGCCGCACTGCGGGCGGAAGTGAAGCGTCTTTCGGAGGGCGGAAAGTCATGAAGGTTCTCGTCATTTCTCCGCATCCCGACGACGAAGTCCTTGGCTGCGGCGGCACGATCGCGCGACTCTCCGCGGAAGGCCATGAGGTCGTCGTCGCGATCGCGACGCGCGGCTGGGAGCCGCTCTTTCCGGCGAAGCAGGTTGATCAGGTGCGGGGCGAGGCGCAAGAGGCCGCGCGCGTCATGGGTGCGAAGGATCTGCGTTTCCTGGAATTGCCGGTGACGAAGCTGGCGTCGATGCCGGAGCATGAACTGAATGGGGCGTTCGGCGCGCTTTTCGATCAGGTGCAGCCGAACTGGGCGTTCATTCCCTTTCGCAGCGACGTGCACGAGGACCATCGCCAGATCTTCGACGCCTGCATGGTCGCCACGCGTCCGCAATCGAATCGCGCACAGCTTCAGCGCGTGCTTTGCTACGAGACGCTCTCCGAAACACATTGGCACGCACCGGGCGTCGAGGCGGCGTTTACGCCGAATTGCTACATCGATTTGGGTTCGCACCTGCCGAAAAAATTGGACGCGATGCGCTGCTACAAATCGCAGCTGCGCCCCGCGCCGAACGCCCGCTCGCTGGAATCGATCGAGGCGCTCGCGAAATTCCGCGGCATGACGGTCAACGTGCACGCGGCCGAAGCGTTTGTGCTGCTTCGCGACGTCTATTGATCCTCGCCGCAGACCGCCGGCGGCCGAGCGAGTGCGCAGCCGGCCGCACGCCCCGTCGCCCAGGCCCATTGAAAATTGAAGCCGCCGATACGTCCGTCGCAGTCGAGAATCTCGCCGACGAGATAAAGGCCTTTGCACACGCGCGACGCCATTGTGGTTGGATCGATCTCGCTAAGCGGCACGCCGCCGGCGGTCGCCTCGGCATGGCCATACCCCCGGCTGTCGCGAATCAAGATGGGAAACTCGCAAATTGCCCGCGCGGCGCGGCGCCGATCTTCGCGGGTGAGGTGTGACAGCGCGACGCGCGCCGGCAGTTGTGAAGCTTCGAGCAGCGCGTCCGCCACGCGCTGCGGCACCCATTCGGCGAGGATGTTTCGCAGCGTGGACTTCGGCTGGGCAGCGCCGGCCGCGATCAGCCGCTGCTCCATCGATTCGACGGATTCTCCCGGCTGAAAACTCAGCGTGGACTGCATTTCCCGGCGTTCGAGTCGGGCGCGATGCCAAATCCGCGAAGCGTTCATCGGCAGGGGGCCGCTCAGGCCGAAGTGCGTCCAGAGCAGGGAGCCGCGCAGGACAATGGGGCGCTCGCCGGCAATGCGAAACGTCAATCCCGCCTCGTGGCTCACGCCGGCGAGACCCGTGTGAAATGCCCCTTCGAGTACCAGCGGCGCGAGAGCGGGTGTTTGGGGCACCAGAGAATGTCCCAGAGCCGAGGCCAAGCCATAGCCCGCCCCATCGCTGCCGGTCTTGGGCAATGAGCGGCCGCCGGTCGCCAACACGACGCGCTGTGCCTTGATCTCCGATTCGTTTGAAATGACGCGGAAGGCCGACTCTTGAGGCTGGATGCCCGTCACGCGATGCCCCGGCCGCACGTCGACGCCCGCTTGCTGCGCCTCGTTCAACAGGGCGCCGACCACGGACTTGGCGCTATCTGACTTCGGAAAGAGCTTGCCGTCGTAATCTTCGTAGAGAGGGACGCCCAACGACTCGAACCACGCGATCGTCTGTGCCACGGTGAAGCCGGCCAGCACGCGCTTGATCGTGTTACGGCTGCCGCCCCAGTAGTCCTCGGCGCTCACACGCACGTTCGTCACGTTGCAGCGTCCGCCGCCGCTGACCAGAATCTTCGCGCCGAGCCTGGCAGCTCCATCGAGCAGCACCACGCGAAGTTGTGGGTTGCCGCGCGCGGCGAAGATCGCGCACGCCAGCCCGGCGGCGCCCGCCCCGACAATCACGACTGATGCGCGCTCCGACTCGGCCAAACGGACACCTCACAGAACACTGACCCCGAAAGCCTACTCCGACTCGCGCACAAGAACCCCGTAGCGAACTCCCGAACAAAGATGGTCGTAAGGACATTCGCGATTGCGTGTCGCAAATTGAGCCGCCGTGTTCTCGCGCGGATGGCCGGGCTGCGGACAGCCCGGCTCCGTTCTTCGGGTTGAGGTCGACGCCGCGCGTTTCGCCCGCCAGCGCACGGCCGCACTTAGAATCTCCGCCCAATGTCCAACCCGCGTGGCGTGCTCTCATCCGCGAAGCTCATCGCCGTTTGCACGCTGCTTTCACGCGTGACGGGGCTCGTGCGCGACATGCAACTGGCCTACCTCTTTGGGCTGGGCTACGCGCAGGATGCGTTCAATTACGCGTTTCAAGTTCCCAATCTGTTCCGCCGCCTCTTTGGGGAGGGTGCGTTGGCAGCCGTCTTCGTTCCCTCCTTCACGCGCGCGATGGAATCGGATGGGAAAGATGCCGCCTGGAAGCTGCTGGCCCGCACCACTGCACTCCTGACTGTGGTGCTCGTCACCGTCATCGTCCTGATCGAACTGGTTCTGCTGGGTCTGTGGCTCTCGGCGCGCGGCGGCGACCCGGCTCAACTCGCCTCGCGCGAACTCGTGCTTGGGCTCACCGCGCTGATGCTGCCGTTCATGCTGACGGTCTGCGTCCTGGCACTGTTCTCCAGCATTCTCAATTGCGTCGGCAGCTTTGTGCCCGCGGCGCTCGCCCCGGTCGTCCTCAACGTTGTGATGATCACCGGACTCGCGCTTGCGCCGTGGCTGGGCGGCACGGCCCCGGAGAAGCGAGTCTGGGTGGCCGCGGTGAGCGTGCTGATCGCCGGCGTCGCCCAGGTCGCCTTCGTATTTCCCGCGCTGCGTGCCAGCGATGTGCCGATCGGCTGGTCATTCACGCTCCGCGATCCGCAGGTGCGGCGCATGATGGCGCTCATGGGACCGGTGCTATTGGGCCAAGGCGCCCTGCTGATCGGCACGTTCCTCGACAGCCAGGTCTGCCTGATGCTCTCGGCGACGAAATCCAGCGGCCCGACCGCCAACTGGTTCGGACTGACGTTCGACTATCCGCTGCACGCTGGGGCGCTTTCCGCCATCAGCACCGCGCAGCGCCTCTACCAGTTCCCGCTCGGAGTGCTTGTCATCAGCCTCGGGACTGCGGCCCTGCCCGAGTTTTCGCGGTTGGCAGTGCGTGGGGAGTGGGAGGATTGGTCGCGGCAATCGCGGCAACTCCTGCGGCTGGCGATTTTTGAGGGATTGCTGGCGGGCGCGATGATGATCGCGCTGGGTGAGCCGATCGTGCGGCTGCTCTTCGAGCGGGGCAAATTCTCGCCGCAGGATTCGGTGCGCGCGGGTTTCGTGCTGGCGTGCTACGGACCGGCGATGTGGGCTTTTTGTGCCCAACAGATCGTGCAACGAGCGTTCTACAGCATCGGCGAGGTTCGCACGCCGCTCTGGATCGCGGCCGCGATGATCCCGCTGAATCTTGCGTTGAGCGTCTTCATGATCTGGCAGCCGGGGGTGCGCGAGGCCGGGTTTGCGATCAGTTCGACGGTGACGTCGTCGCTGGCGGTGATGGTCGGCCTCGCTCTGCTTCGAAGGAAAGTAGCTCAGCCGATCTGGGATCGAGTTACCGCATTCGCCATCGTGAGAATGCTCCTGGCGGCGGGGATTGCGGCCGGCATCGTGTACTGGTTGCGGGCGGCCAGCGCAGCCTGGCTCGACGCGCAGGCATGGCCGATCTTGATCCGGCGGCTGACCCCCGTGGCGGTAGGCCTGGGAACGGGCGGGGCGTTATACTTGGAACGGGCGGGGCGTTATACTTGGGGATATCAGCCGTCCTTGGCCTGCCGGAATGGCGCGTCTTGACCGGGGGTCGGGTCCGAAAACAAAGAACTGAAAATCTGCAATCCGTTTGAATTCCGTGGACATTAAGGGGTTGCCTGGGTGAGTGCGATGGACTCCGAGCTTCGCGGGACGCCAGCCTCGGGGCTGCCTGCGGATTTCGAGTCCTTGTTCCGTTTGTCCGCCAAGTCCTTGTGGCTGACGGCTTTTGGAATGGTGCGCGATCGCACTCTGGCGGATGACGTGGTGCAGGAAGCGGCCATCATCGGGCTGAGCAAGTTCTCGACCTTCCAGGCGGGAACGAGCTTTGCCGCATGGATGGGCAGGATCGTGCATTTCGTGGCACGCAATACGCAGCGCTCGGTTCGCCGCCGTCGAACGACCCCGCTTGACGAGCGCGTCAGCGACCCGCCCGCCCCGCCGGTGGCCGAACCCTTGCGCGTCCCGATCGAGTCGGGTGGGCTGCTGCCGGCGGATCAGGAAGCGTTCGATGACGAAGTTTCCGCGGCGCTGCGTGAATTGGGGGACACCGCTCGCGTATGCTTACTCCTTCGAACCGTCGAAGGCATGGAATACGCCGAGATCGCGAAGACATTGGATATTCCAGAGGGCACCGCGATGAGTCATGTCCACCGGGCACGGCAGTTTTTGCGCGAGCGACTGACACGCGGCGCGGCCGTCTGACGGCCGACGTCGATTGAGAGGTTTGAGGTAGTCATGGATCTCGAGAAAATGCTCGACCAGCGCCACGATCCGGCCATACGCCGGGATCTCGAGGCCCTCGCGCAATCGAATCCGGAGGCTGCCGAAGCATTGAGCCTGCAGGATCGGATCGACGCCTCGCTGGCGCGCCTCGCGCTCGCACCCTCCGCCGACATTTTGACGGCGCGCCTGCGACAGGCCGCCCCGGCCGCTCTCCAGCAGGCGCGCCGCAACAATTTCATGCGGCAGATGCGGAGCCTGGCGGCGGCGGCCGTGCTGATGCTCGCGGCGGTCGGATACTGGTGGTGGAATCGGCCGCCGACGATTCCCCCCGGGGAACCGCCGACCGTAGTCGCCGCGTATGAGCGCGAAACAGCAGTTGGCTTCAAGCCCTACGAAATCTGCCGCGACCCCAGCGCCTATCGCGAGACGTTCGAGCGCCGACTCGGCCAGGGATTAATTGCGACAGCCCTGCCCTCGGTCGTTGAGCCGTTGGGCTGGTCCTACGGCGCGGCCGTCACGGGCAACTCCATCTATCTCATGGCGAACGTGAAGAAAGAGCCGGTGCTGGTCATCTTCGATCGCCTATCCGCTGACCATCCGCAGCCCACGGGTAAGGGCAATCTGCACGTCTATCGCCGTGAAATCGATCAACTGGTGCTCTACGAGGTGTCGCCGCTCGACAAGTCGTACATCATCGACGAGTTCCTCAAGCCGCCGGCTCCCTGATAACGCCCCCGAGTACTGCGTGTTCAACTACCATTCCGCGATGCAAACCGATTCGATCGGCGTGATCTTTGACATGGACGGCGTGCTCGTTGCGTCCGGACCGGCGCACGACGCGGCCTGGCGCGCCACCGCTCGCAAGCACGGGCTGAATATCACCTCCGAGCAGTTCCGGGCCACCTTTGGTCGGCCCAGCCGCGACATCGTGCGTCTGCTCTGGAACCGAACGCTGACGGACGCGGAGATTCGCGCCATCGACGAAGAAAAGGAAGCGCTCTATCGGGAACTCGTCACGGGTATGGTCCCGCTGACGATCGGCGTGCGCGAGACGCTCCACGGGCTGCGCGAAGCCCGAGTTCCGCTGGCTGTTGCGACGTCGGCCCCGCCGGCGAATCTCGAACTCGTGCTGCGGGAGAAAGACCTTGGCCCGCTCTTTCACGCGCTGGTGACGGGCGATGACATCCAGCACGGAAAGCCCGCGCCCGACTGCTTCCTACTCGCGGCCGAGCGCCTGCAGCTGCCGGCGAGCCGCTGTGTGGTGGTCGAGGACGCGCCGGTGGGAATCCAGGCGGCCCGCGCGGCGGGCATGGCCGTGATCGGTTTCGTCGGAACCTATCCGGCCGAAAAACTGCGTGAAGCCGGCGCGACACATGTGGCTCGGCAGTTGACCGAGGTCACCCCGGCACTCGCGAAAGAATTGTCGGCGCTCCAGGCCTGAACCGGCAGGCCGCGCTCGCCGATTCCGCGCGAGGCGAATACGCTATTCAGCTTGCGTGTCCCGAACCCGCTCGGAGGAGAATCGAACATGCGTGCAATGCGTCTGGGGGCTGCGTGCGCCGTTCTTCTGTCGACCGCTCTCGTTTCCGCGGATTGGCCGAATTTCCGCGGCCCGCACTATGACGGTATCTCCGAGGAAAAAGGACTGCAGACGAGTTGGGATTCGCCGCCGAGGCCGGTCTGGCAGCAGAAAGTCGGCGACGCGTTCAGTTCGTTCGCCGCGGTCGGTGATCGCATTTACACCTGCGGCGAAAAGGAAAAGAAGCAGTCGGTTGTCTGCCTAAGCGCCGACACCGGGCAGGAAATCTGGAGCATGCCCTTCGAGGACCGCTACGTCGAGCCGGGCGGCATGGGCGGCAATGGAACGCGTTCGACGCCGACGGTCGCGGACGGCCGCGTCTACATCCTCGGGGCCCAGGGACGGCTGGTTTGCCTGGATGCGAAGGATGGCAAGGAAATCTGGTCCGCGCAGTTCTCCAATATTCCCACGTGGGGTTATGCGGCTTCCGTCCTGGTGGACAACGGCGTGGCCTACTCAGGCGGCGGAAAGGGCGACGGCGCGCTGGTCGCGTTTGACGCCAAGACGGGCAAGCAGCTTTGGAAAGCGGGCGATAACTCCGCCGGCTACGCGACGCCGTATCCGCTTGACTTCAACGGGCGTCACATCATTGGCGCGTTCGTGGGGGACGCAGTTTTGCTGGTGGACGCCAAGAGTGGAAAGCAGCTCGCCGCCATCCCCTGGAAGACCGACTGGGAAGTGAACGCCGCCGCGTTGATTTTCGACGATGGGCATCTTTTCGTCAGCAGCGGCTACAAAACCGGCTCAGCGCTCTTCAAGCTCGGCGGCAGCGGCGACACGATCACGGCCGAGAACGAGTGGGGCGGCATCAGCAAAGTCATCATGAACAAGTTCCAGTCGAGCCTGCTCTACAAAGGCAACCTCTACACGAGCGATCAGAAAGCGCTGAAGTGCGTCGATTTCCTGAGCGGCAAGGAAAAGTGGTCACAGCGCGGCATCAAGGACAGCACGCTCGTGCTGGCGCAGGACCAACTGTTTCTGCTGACCGAAGATGGGGAATTGCAGATCGCGCCTGTCTCGGATGCGGGCTTCAATCCGACGGCCAAGGCCCAGATTCTGCAGGGTCGGTGTTGGTCGGTGCCGGTGATTCATCAGGGCAAGCTGTACGCCCGCAATCTGAACACGATCGTCTGCATCGACCTGAAAAAACCGGGCTAACTCTCAGAATCGACGCAAGATACGTTCGCAGTCGGCCGATATTCGATTTTGGAGCCGAATGCCGCGATCGGGCGTCGGCTTCAATAGCGGTCGGCGCGGCCTTCTCCGTCGACACCAACGAGAGCGCCTTTTCAGGGGACGGGCTGACGGCGCGCCGATCGCTTCCAGAATTTCGCTGGGCCGATCCCTCGGCCAGCGTCTCCGCTCACTCGCTCTACTGAACGCCGGTACCGGTGCAGACAGGCCTCTCGTCGTAATTCGAAGCGCGAGCGAGCGCCCGAACCACAGGAACTCCAGTTTCGAGCGGGCGCTCACTTG
>JBGAJB010000030.1:0-21633 GCA_044225155.1 Phycisphaerae bacterium
ATCAGCAGTACGGCCGGATTCATGACCAGCGCGCGGGCGATGGAGACGCGTTGACGCATGCCGCCGGACAGCTCGTGAATCAACTTGTTGCGGGCGTGCGAGAGGTGCACCAACTCCAGCGCCACGGCCACGCGATCTTCGCGTTCGCTGCGCGGTACGCCGGCCATCTTCAGGCCGAAGCCCACGTTGTCCGCGGCGCTCAGCCAGGGAAACAGGCCATGTTCCTGGAAGACCATGGCGCGATCCGGGCCGGGTCCGCGCACCGCCTTGCCGTCCAGTGTGACGATGCCGGCATCCGGTTTCTGAAATCCGGCCGCGACGTTCAGCAACGTACTCTTGCCGCACCCGCTGGGGCCGACCAGGACGACGAATTCGCCCGGCTCGCAAGTCACGCTGACGGAATCGAGCGCTGGGCAGCCGTCAGCGGCGAAGCGGCGCGTGATGCCGGAAAGTTCGAGACGGCCGCGGACCGGTTGATTCGCGCCGTGGCCGCCGACGGTCGCGGTCGCTGCTGCAATTCTTGCCACGATGGATGTTCGCCCCGTTACTAAACTCGCTTGCATCTGCTTCTCCTCGCTCGGCTCCCTCCGTCGCGATTCCCCCTTTGCTTGAAGTCACGCGCGGCAATTCACGCACATTTCGCGGCGATCCACCGTGGCCGACGAAACCGGCATCCGCGCCGGCTGCGCTTGCGCGTCGCAGGTCGGCCACGGCGGGATCGGCCGCGCGGCGACACGGCAGCGGTCGCCGCGTCGTCACACCCTTACCCCTACTTGAGAGAGTCCAGCACGCTGCGATCGACCAATCCATTCAGCTGCGGCTCGTCCTGCAGGAACTGCAGCTCGTAGCTCCACTTGCCGAACTGTTCGAGCGTGCCCGGAATCGGATCGAGTGTGTACTGCGTGCGTGAAAGCGCCGCTTTGAACACTTCCGGCGGCAGACTTTGGCCGGTCAGGGCATTGAGCGCCTTGCCCAGGGCTTCGGTTTGTCCCGCCAAGTCCTTCGAGAGCTTCTCCGTCCAGTCGCGATGCACCGTCAACAGCTTCGTGACAAGATCGCGCTGTCCGGATAGGAACCTGGGGGTTGTGATGACGAGCGCGAGCGAGAACTTCTTGTCGGGCCAGAGGTCCTTTTCCTCGGCGATGATCGTTGCGCCGGTCTCCTTCACCAGCCGCGCGGCCCACGGCTCGGGTGCCCAGGCCGCGTCAATCTGGCCGCGCGACATCATCGCGAGTTGCTCGGCGTTCGGAATCGGGATGATGTTGTTCGCGTCCGGCTGCTTGAGCACGTTCAGCAGGTAATGCCGGGCAGCGATGTCCTGCGTGTTGCCGAGTTGCGGTGTGGCGATGCGCTTGCCCTTCAGGTCGGCCAGCGTCTTAATGCCCGAATCCTTCGCGGCAACGATCGCGACGCCATTGGCGGCCGCACCGGCGATGACGCGCAACCCCTGGCCGCGGCTCTTCACATAGCCGTTGATGGCGGGGCCGGGACCGATGTAGCCGAGATCAATTTCACCGGCGAAAAGTGCTTCGATCAGCGAGGGGCCGGCGTTGAAGACGCGCGTTTCGAGTTCGGCCGGCGCGATGGCCTTGGCGAATTCGCCCGAGGAGACGCCCAGCACTGCCTGGGCATGCGCGATGTTGGCGAAATAGCCGACGCGGACTTTGGGCGCGACCGGCGGGGCGGGGGGCGACGCCGGAGACGGAGTCGGCGGCTGCCACGGGTTTCCGCCCGCGACCACGATCGCAACGGAGGCAATGGCGATCAGCGTCACAACCGCGTACGCCCGGCCGGAAGCGAATTTGGATACACGATCCCACATTGGTCGATCTCCTGATCAAGTCCGAACGCGGCGCCCGAAAAAATTCGGCGCGCGGAATCTCCACGCGGCCCACGCCAGCCGTTTTCTTTGCGATTCATCAGTCGCGGAGTTCTTTGCCCGCGGCGCTACTCGATGTAGCCCAAGGCTCGTAAGCGGTTTCGGACGGCCTGAATCTCGTGCGCCGCGAGACCGCCCTCGCCGGTTTCGATCTTGCCGCCGGCGGCCACGTCCCGCAGCACATAGATGGCGAACTCGGTCACGCTGCGAAAGCCCGTTCCCTCGATGGTCTTGGAGAGATTTTCGAAGAGTTCGGACGGAATCTTCAGCGTCACCGTCTTATGTTCGCCGCCGGTCATGCGGGGCTTGGCCTTCCTGCTCACAAGTGCTCTCCGTCGAGCACTCTTACAGGAGTGTAGCGACACTCTTGTGGGAGTGCAAGTTATGCTGCCGGATTTTTGCGATGAGTGGAGTGTCGTCGGTGATTGTCCGCGATTCAAGGTTGGTTGCGCTGTTTACCCTTTGCCTGGCCAGGTCTGATAAGCAAATGCGGGAATCAGTCAGATTTTCGTACCATGTCTTTGAGGAGGCGGGATGTCCGATCGCGCTGTCGCCTGGCCACCCTTTCGGCACCGCTATCGCTGGACCAAGCGCATTCTCCTCGCGCTCAGCGTGCTGCTTGTCGCATTGGGTGGCGTGCGCTGGTGGTGGGGCGCGGAGGCGCAGCGACGTTACGACGAGTACGTCGCGGAAGTGCATGCGCAAGGCGGGCAGATCCTTGTCACGGATTTTGTCCGGCCACCCGACAAAGACGCGGAAAACTCCGCCGTCCTGCTGCAGGTCGCCGCGCGCGACGCAACATTGGTCATGCGGCCGCCGCTCGCGCCCGAAGACGTCGCGATCGATCCGTTGCTCGCGCTCGAGTTTCCGGCCCAGGCGGATCAGTTGCTGGATGCGAGTTGTTCCGCGCTGGAGACAACGCGCGAGGCCCTGATCCGCGAGCAGACGGATTGGGGCGTCCGGCTGACCAGCCCGATGCTTGCCCTGCTCCTCCCGCCGCTCGCGAATCAACGTAACCTGGCGCGCGTGTTGAGCGGCGCAGCGGCGATCCAGGCGATGCGCGGCCAGACCGCGGAGTCACTCTCGTCGCTTCGACTGTGCGTCGAACTTTCGCACCGCGTTTCGGAACCGCCCAGCTTCCTGATCTCCTGGCTCATATCCGTGGCGATTCGCGGCCAAGCCTGCATGACGATCGAGCGCATCGCGCCGCGCCTCGAACCAGGCGCACTGGCGCGCGGCGCTCCGGCGCGCCGGGAGGCGGAAGGGCTCATCGCGGAATTGCTTGATGAATCGCGCGCCACCGCGGCCGCAAAGGGCGCGGTCGAGATGGAACGCGCGTCCTTTCTCGACGCGACGAATGTCTGCGGGGCTTTTCATTTCAGCTTGCGGTTCCCGAGGTGCTGTTTCGCACTGCCTTTACACCTGCGCTGCGGCTCGACGGAGTGCGCGGAGCGCGCATTTTGGGCGGCATGGAGGCGGCGCTCAATCAGCCGACGTGGCCGGCGGCCGAGGCGCGCATGCCCCGCTGGCAGCCGCGGCAGGGCAAGTTCGCCGAATACGTCGCCGACCTGCTCTCGAATCTCTTGCTTCCGGCCATCAACAACGCGCTGGAGCGGCAGTATTCCGATCGTTTCACATGCCGCGCGGCGGCCACGGCGCTGGCGATTCGACTTTACGAGGCGGATCATGGCGCTCGCCCGGCGGCGCTGGCGGACTTGGCACCGGATTACTTACCGGCGGTGCCGCTCGATCCGTTTACACCGGGAAGCGCCCCGCTGCGCTATGACTCCGATCCCGGCGTGGCGCGCGTGTACTCGATCCGGGGAGCTGAAAAAGAGGCGCCGCCCGGAGGATTGCAGTGGAACCGTTACGAGTTTCTGCTGGACGCGGAGATTCGCCGCCCGCCGCCGCCGCGCGGATTGCTGCCGCGGGAACCCGAAGAGGAGAGCTTGCCGTAGTACGCGGAGTCGCGAAGACACTTGGGAACACAGGTCGTCCGCTTATGTGCCGAGCACTTTCTTCGCCAGATCGCCCGGCATCGCCTCGTAGCGTCCGAACTCCATCGAGTAAGACGCGCGACCCTGTGAGAGCGAACGGCAGTTGGTCGAATAGCCGAACATGCTGGCGAGCGGCGCTTCGGCGTGGATGACCTGGTTCTTGCCGCGCATGCTGGTCTCGGTGATGACGGCGCGACGTGACATCAGATCGCCGTTGATCGCGCCGAAATAATCATCCGGCGTGACGACCTCGACCTTCATGATCGGTTCCAGCAATACCGGGCCGGCTGCTTCCACGGCCTTCTGAACTGCCATCGAGGCGGCGGATTCGAAAGCGACTTCGGTTGACTCATCCGCGTTTTCCTGCGCATCGATGATCAGCACGCGCAGATTGATGAGTGGATATCCGCCCAGCGCCCCGGTTTGCGCCGCGCCGCGCGCCCCGGCCTCGATCGCCGACAGAAAGTTCGACTTCACGCGGCCTTCCGGGAGGCGATTTGAGTAGATCAAATGCTCCTGGCCCGGCAGCGGGGTATGCGGCTCGACCCGCACCTTTACCACCGCGAATTGCGATTTCGCGCCGATTTGCCGATGAACACGACCCTCGGCCTCGGCGGGGACGGTAATCGTCTCGCGGTACGCCACGCGCGGCTTGCCCACGCGCACCGGCACGCCCATCTCGCGTTTCAGGTAGTTGCAGCGCGTTTCGAGATGTAATTCGCCCATGCCCGAAATCAGCGTCTGGCCGGTCTCGGTGTCGATCCGGTAGTTGAAAGTCGGATCGCTGCGGCCCAGCATCTGCAGCGCGGCGGCGAGCTTGTCCTTGTCGGCCGAGGACTCGGGCTCGATGGCCATGCTGATGACGGTCTCGGGAAAGTCGATGCGCTCCAGCAGGACGGGTGAATGTGTTTCCGTCAGCGTGTCACCGGTGAGCGTGTCCTTCAGTCCGATGGCAGCGACGATGTCTCCGCAATAGGCGGCGTCGACCTGGTCGCGACGCTTGGCAAAGATGCGGAACAGCCGCGGGACGTTTTCCTTCTTGTTGCGCCCGACGTTCAGCACGCGCGAGCCGGCCTTCAGCACGCCGGAATAGACGCGGATGAACTGCAGATCGCTGTGCGAATCCGCGACCACCTTGAACACCAGCGCACTCAGCGGCTCGTCCGGGCTGCACTTGCGCAGCACGGTCTTCTCTGGGTTCTTCGGATCGTGAGCCTCGACGGGCGGAACTTCGAGGGGCGAGGGCAGAAAGTCGCACACGGCGTCGAGCAGCCGCCGCACACCCATGAAGCGCAGCGATGAGCCGCAGAGCACCGGCTGGCAGAGCCGCGCGATCGTGCCCTTGCGCAGGGCGGCTTTGATTTCGTCGCTGCCGAGCGGCTGGCCGTCGAGGTATTTCTGCATCAGCGCGTCGTCGTATTCGGACGCTTTCTCTTCGAGCACGTGCCGCGCGGCCTTCGCGGCCTCCAGCATGTCGGCCGGGATTTCCTCGACGGATGACGGCGTGCGATCGGGCTTGGCGGAAAAAATGACGGCCTTCATCTCAATCAGGTCGATCAGGCCGCGGAATGTCCCTTCGCTGCCGATCGGAATCTGGATCGGCACTGGGTTGGAGTGCAGCCGTTCGCGGACGGACTCCAGCGCGTGCTCAAAATCCGCGCCGACCTTGTCCATCTTGTTCATGAAGCAAATGCGCGGGACGTGATACTTGTCGGCCTGTCGCCAGACGGTTTCTGACTGCGCCTCGACACCTTCCTTCACGTCGAAAACGACGATCGCCCCGTCTAACACGCGCAGGCTGCGCTCCACTTCGGCCGTGAAATCGACGTGGCCGGGCGTATCGATCAGATTCACGCGGCAGTCGCGCCACTGGAATGACACCGCGGCGCTATAGATCGTGATGCCGCGCTGTTGCTCTTCGACATCGAAATCGGTGACGGTCGTGCCGTCGTCGACGTCACCCATCTTGTGGACCGCGCCGGCGTAGAAGAGCAGGCGCTCGGTGGTCGTGGTTTTCCCGGCGTCGATGTGGGCCGCGACGCCGATATTGCGGATTTTCGACAGGTCTTCCATGCGAATGCGCTTTCCGTGCCTTACTCGCGGCGTTGCCCTGCCGTGCCGCGTAGCACGGGCCGGAATGAGCCGATCGCGCGAACCACTGAGTATATCGATTGCCCCGCCGCGCGGGGCGGCGAAGGTACTCCAAGCCGCGCAGATTGACCGAACCGCGATCGTTTCGTGCGCAGATCAATTTAGAATGAAATCACTACCCGCAACGGAAATCACGTTTCCAAGCGATTGAAGTGTCGCGCGCCCCAAGTGAGGGCCATGGCCGCGACGCCTACGCTCAGCAGCAGCAGGCCGGCCAGCAAGCGCCAGCTTTGCGGGGAAAGTTCCTCGGGGAGGCCGAATGCGAAGCCGCCTACTTCGGTGAGCGTCCGGGCGCTCAGCCAGGCGACGCCGGCCATCTGGATGCCGACGAACGCCATGCTGGCGATCAGATTCAGCGTTCCGCCGAAGCCGGCCGCGATTCGGGCAGGATTGCGCTGACCCAGCACTGGAAAACGCGCGCCCAAGCCGATCGAGAGTCCGGACAGGCCGATGCAGATGCCCAGGCAGATGGCCATGTTGAGCATGCCCCAGAGCCGCGGCAGGCCGAGTACCTGCACGGAGAGCAGCAGCACGCCGCCGGCACTCAGCACCGAGATCGTCAGCGCGAAGATGAATTTCACGAGCAGCAGCGTCGTCCGCCGCACGGGCAGCATTTCAAGCAACCACAACTGCTGGCTCTCGAGCGAAAGGAGCGGATGCACGAACCGGCTGGTAAACGTCGCGAGGATCAGGCTGATGGTGGTGAGATTCAGGAACGCGATCATGCCGCGCGTGTACTCGTGCCCGAGATCGAGCGGGAGGCGCGTCAGGTTCAGCACATAGATCGCCAGCAGCCCGAACATGATCGCCATCTGCGACCATTGCTTCGCGTCGCGCCCGAATTCGCGCACGTCCTTCAGCATGATCATGCGCAGCCGCGCGGGCAGATAGAAGAACAGCAGGAACGTAACCGCCTCGGTGATCCAGCCGCGGCGAATGCGGGCGTGCACGCGCCCTTGTTGAGCGCGGTTGTACGCCTCGGCCCAGGTGCTTCCCAGCACGTTGATCGTCACCCACGCCAGAAATGCGGCATTCCCGAGCACGACCATGAGATAGAAGAGGCTTTCGTCGAGCCGCTTACGCAGCGCGGCCACGATGCCGCGGGCCGTCCACGTGCTGGGCGGAAACCAATCCTGCGTCGCGCCGACCTGGCGCATCAGCGCCCGCAGCCAGCGATCCGGATCGCCGACGCCGACCGAGTTTTCCGATAGCGCCGAAATCCAGTACACCGCCGCCAACACGATGATCGCGCTCGCGCCGACGGCCACACCGAGCGGGCGATGCGGGGCGAACATCGCCACTGCCCAAGCCGCCAGCAGGCCGAGACACGCGGGGATCGCGATGAACGAGACAAAATGCGCAAGGAAGAGCGGGTAGTAGTACCACTCCACGGGGCCGCTGCCGGTCGATGTCGCCGCGAGCATCAGTGGCACGCCCAGGAGCAGGAACGACCAACTCGAAAGCAGAATGCCTTCGATCCACTTCACGATCACCACCGCGCGCGTGCGCACCGGCATCGCCAGCAAGGCCGCGGCCTCGTTTCGGCCATAGAGCGCGCCGAACATCAGCACGGCATTCGAAAACGCCAGCATGATCGCCAGCACGACGAAGAAATGCACAAACAGGTGCTGATCGGCCACGACACCGATCAGTCCCCAGCTTCGCACGTGTTCCAGAACGAGTCGCAGCAGGAACCAAAACGCCGCCCAGATCATCACCAGGAGCGAGATGATCGCGAGCGAACGCCACGGCGCTTCGCGCAGCTGCTGGTCGATCAGATTGCGAAGCTGCAACAGGCGGCAGCGGGCCAGAATGCCGAAGTCAGACCAGACGCGCCGCTCCGGTGCGCTCGATTCGGTGGCCGGCGCGCTCTGCGCGTCCATCACGAATCTCCGGTCACGCGCAGGTACACGTCTTCGAGGCGTCCGCCGCTGGCCACCGACTCCTTCAGCTCGCTCAGCGTGCCAATCGCACGCAATTGACCGGCGTAGAGAATGCCGATGCGATCGGCCACGTCTTCGGCGACGTCGAGCGTGTGCGTACTCATGAAAACCGTGCCGCCGCGCTGGGCAATCTCGCGAAAGATGTCTTTGATGACGCGAATCGTGCGCGGGTCGAGGCCGACGATCGGCTCGTCGACGACCAGCAGCTTCGGTTCATGGATCAGCGCCGCGGCCAGCGCCACTTTCTGCTTCATCCCATGGCTATACGACTCGGTCAGCAGGTCCAGAAAGGCGGACATGTCGAGGCGCTCGGTCAGCGTGTGGAGCCTTTGCGTTGCCAGTTCGATCGGCACCTGATACATGTCGCGCACAAAGTGGATGAACTCGCGGCCGGTGAGCTTTTCGTACAGATACGGCTGATCGGGGACGTACGCGATCTGTTGCTTGGCAATTCGGCCGTCCACGCTCATGGCGCGGCCACAGACTTCTACTTCGCCCGAATCGGGCCGCAGCAGTCCGGTCGTCATCTTCAGCGTGGTCGTCTTTCCAGCGCCGTTCGGACCAAGAAAGGCGAACACTTCGCCGGCTCTGAGCGACAGCGTCAGATCCCGCACCGCCACCTTGCTGCCATAACTCTTCGAGACGTGCGCGAGACGCACGGTCAGCGGTCCGGTCGGGTGACCGTCGAGCGAAGCGGCCGGTGCGTGCGCGGGCGAATCGAGGTTCATGGTGCTCAGGGTAGTCCGCCGTCGCGTCCGAAACGCTGATGCAGGACGGCGTCATACGGCTCGTCGAGGATGGTAAGCGTTCCAATGAGCGGGAGGTCGATTTCCTGGCGCAGGACGCGCCCATCCCATGCCACCCACGCCCGCAGGCGATCCGCCTCGAGCCGAAAGACCCGCGCGCCGCCGTCCTCGAAATTCAGGTTTTCCTCGCGCGTCACGCGGACAAGCAGGGATTCCGTGGACATCTCGTCCGCGTCCGTGAGGGACGAAAGTCCGCCGAGCGGATTGAAAACCTGCATCCGCCAGCTCTGACCGACGTAGAGGTCGGGAAGCGAATCGAAAGGCTGAAGCGATTGGCCGAAGGAGCGCACGGCGTAGCCCGGTAGCGCGATGTTGCCGCGCTGCTCACCGACCTGCCAGACGAGGGCAAAGTCACCCGGCTCGAAGTATTCGCCACGCAGTGAGACCTGAAATGGCAAACCATGGACGCTCATCTGCAAGTCGTCGAGCCGGCGCTCGTGCGTGAGATACCGGATCTTCGACTGAATCCTCAGGATGGAAACCCCGTACGTGCTGAGGAGCGGCAACTTCTGAAGCACCGTCGTGCTGAGCGACGTGATCGCACCGACGTTCGGCTCGGCCTCAAAGCTGTTCCAGACGTATCCGATGCGCTGGCCGGTCGCGTCAAAGAGCCCCGCCTGCGTCAGCGTGACCGACCCCGGCTCCAGGTTCAGGGTCGTGGGGCGCGGCGGCTCGGAGGCGAACCATTGGGGGGCGTAGTCGCGCTGGATGAGCGCGATGTTGGCCGCCAGCATGGCCAGGGTCGAGAGGATTCCGATCCAGCGATTGACCACCGCACTCCCTTCGCCGCTTTCCTAATGGTATTTCGCGCCGGCAAGGGGGGCAATCGAGGCTTTTCGCTGGAGGTCGCGTCCGTTTTCTCTGAATGGAGCCGCGGCCAGACGTTGGGTGAAAACGCGGCCAATTTTCGCCGCGTTGCATGCGGCCATGAACGTGGTAACGTGCAGGCGACGTGTACAAGCTTTTTCTCACCCTGCGTTATCTCTTCAGCCGCCGCATCGCCTATTTCGCCATCGCGGCCGTGACGCTCTGCACGGCGATGGTGCTGATCGTGATGTCGGTGATGGGCGGTTTTCTGACGCAGATCAAGCTGAAGGCGCGCGGGATGCTGGGCGACGTGATCGTCGACAATCGCCGGTATTCCGGCTTCCCGCTCTACGGAGAATTCATCGAAGAAGTGAGCAAGTGGGAAGAGGTCGTGCGCGCCACGCCGGTGATCTACACCTTTGGATTGATCCGTTTCTCGCGCACCGGCCAGGATGGAACGGTTCGAATCGTCGGCATCCATCTCAATGAAACCTACGAGGTCAACGGCTTTCACGACGGACTTTACTACGAGCGCTTCTATCCGGGGACGACGACGCTCGGTGAGCAACGTCAGCCCGTGATGCGAATGGACATAAGCGCCGGACGCGACTTGCCCGACGGGCGTTTCATGCCGGAGTTGGTGCTGCCCCCGGACTACGCCAAAGCCCTCGAAACCGCGCGCGAGCGCGCCAGGAAGAACGGTAAGACGCTGATCGATCCGGATACGTGGGACGATCAGGAGAATGTGCTGCGGCGGCAAATCGAGCAACCCCAGATACCCGGCTATTTTGCCGTGGATGACCAACCCAGCGGGTACCGCGGCGACCCCAATCCGGGGTTGATCATCGGTCGCGACATTATCGCCATTCGAGAATCCGACGGGCGCTACAAGCGCTCCTACTCCCGCGGTACGCCCGTCTCGCTCACGCTCTGGGCAAGTTCGATGAGCGGGAACATCGATCCCATTCCAATCAAGCAACCATTCCGATATGCGGACGACTCGCGCACGGGCATCTACGACATCGATTCGCAGCATGTCTACTGCGATTTTGAGCTGCTGCAAAAACTCCTGCAGATGAACGCCGGTCCGCGCGTCGATCCTGACGATCCCGACAAAGTCATCGGTACGGTGCCGGCCCGCTGCTCGCAGATTCAGATGAAGATCAAGCCGGGCGTCAATGCCGAAGCGCTCTGCCGCAAGCTCGAGGACGCGTATCGCCGGCTGGCGCTCGATGACCGCTTTGACCTCAGTGATTACGAACGCATGCTGGTGGAGGATGTCGAGGCGATGACCTGGGAGCAATCACAGGCGCACATCATCGCCCCGGTCGAGAAGGAGCGGCAGCTTGTCACGATCCTGTTCGCGATCATCTCGCTCGTGGCCGTCGCGCTCGTGCTCTGCATTCTCTACATGATCGTGCTGCAAAAGACGCGCGACATCGGCATCGTGAAAGCGGTCGGCGGTTCGTCGGCCGGCGTGGCAGCGATCTTTGTCTGCTACGGACTCGCCGTGGGCATCGTCGGTGCGACGGTCGGGTCGGTGCTCGGCTGCACATTCGTCTGGAAAATCAATGAGGTGCAGGATTGGCTGATCCGCGTCTTCGGATTCCGCGTCTGGGATTTGAAGGTCTACTCCTTTGATCGCATCCCGAGCGAAGTCGATCCTGCGGACCTGATCGCGGTTGTGCTTTTCGCGGTCTGCTCCGCGACGATCGGCTCCCTGGCGGCCGCCTGGCGGGCGGGCAATATGCAACCGGTTGAGGCCCTGCGCTTTGAGTAACGTCGCATCACTGCCGGCCGCCGTCGTCGACAGCGCGGGGACCGCCGCGCGCGAGCGAACCGCTGTCGGCCCGCTGCTCCGCGCAGTCGGCGTCGGCAAGCACTACCGCACGGGCTGGGATGTGCTGCATGTGCTGCGCGATTGCTCGCTGTCGGTCGCCCCGGGTGAATTCGTGGCGATCATGGGCAAGTCCGGCAGCGGCAAGAGCACGCTGCTGCACATTCTGGGCGCGCTCGACGTGCCGCAGACCGGCGATGTGTTTTTCGACGGCCAGCCGATTTTTGCTCCGGCCGAGCAGCGGCGCGTGCGCACCGGCATTCTCGATGTCTTTTCCGCGGCCGAGCGGCGGCGAAACATGCTGCGGCGGCGCGTCTTCGGGTTTGTGTTTCAGTTCTACCACCTGCTGCCCGAGCTGCGCGCGATTGAAAATGTACTGATGCCGCTGATGGTGGAGTCGGGTGTCTGGCAATGGCTGAGCGTGCGCCGCAAGGCGCGAGCGGCGGCTGAAGAAATGCTCGATCGCGTCGGATTGGCCGAGCGCATGCGGCATCGGCCGAACCAGCTCTCCGGTGGCGAGCGACAGCGCGTCGCGCTGGCGCGGGCACTTGTGCACCGGCCGCGCGTGCTGCTGGCGGATGAGCCGACCGGCAACAATCTCGACGCCGAAAGCGGCGAAGGGATCATGCAGATTCTCAGTGACCTGCATCGCGATGGCCAGACGATCGTCATGGTGACGCACGACGCTTCGCTGGCACGCCGGGCGGACCGGGTGTTGCGGCTGGAGAATGGAAAGCTGGGAACCGGCGAATGATGAGAGTTCCTTCGATCCGAACCGTAGCACGTTAGTTAAGGGGGGACATGCTTCGCAGGGGAAGGCGATCTTGGATGTCTCGGCTCCCCCACGGGTTGCGGTTCGGATTGACCATACGGCGAATGGCCGGCACGAAGTGTTGTACGGGTTGAGAAAACGAGGGTCGGCGGCGGCTCTCTGGAATAACAGCGGAGTGGCGGGGCGAAAGGAACGATTCATGAACGAGCTACCCAGTGCGGAAGTCACGCGGCGCGAGGCATTGCAACAGGGCGGGCGCGCGGCGCTCGGCGCACTCGCGGCTACTTCGATGATCCCAGCCGCGCTGGCTGCCTCGCCGCGCGTCGCGATGCCTCCGACAAGGGGGGACGAGATGCCGTTCAAGATTTCGCTGGCCGAGTGGTCGCTGCATCGCGCGCTGTATGACAAGAAGCTCGACAATCTCGATTTTCCCAAGACCGCCAAGCAGGATTATGGCATCGACGCGGTTGAATACGTCAACACATTCTTCAAGGACAAGGCGAAGGATCAGGACTACCTCAAGGAACTGAAGAAACGCTGCGACGATCTCGGCGTGTACAGCAACCTCATCATGTGCGACGGCGAGGGCAATCTCGGCGATCCCGATGAAAAAGCCCGCACGCAGGCGGTCGAAAACCACTACAAGTGGGTCGAGGCGGCCAAGTTCCTCGGCTGCCGCTGCATCCGCGTGAATGCGGCCAGCGGCGGGACGTATGACGAACAGATCGAGCGCGCGGCCGATGGCCTGCGGCGCCTCACGGAGTTCGGCGCTTCGCATGGGCTGAACGTGATCGTCGAAAACCACGGCGGACTTTCGTCCAATGGCCAGTGGCTCGCGGCCGTGATGAAAAAAGTGAATCATCAGCGCTGCGGCACGCTGCCGGATTTCGGCAATTTCTGCCTCGACTGGAACCGCAGCCAGGACGCGGACGCCTGGTACGACCGCTACAAGGGTGTGAGCGAGATGATGCCGTATGCGAAAGCGGTCAGCGCGAAGAGCCACGAATTCGACGCCGAAGGCAACGAGACCAAGACCGACTACTTCCGCATGCTGAAGATCGTCGTCGATGCCGGCTATCACGATTACTTGGGCATCGAGTACGAGGGCGACAAGCTCAGCGAGCCGGACGGCATCCGCGCGACGAAGAAGCTGGTGGAACGCGTCGGGAGGGAGCTGGCGAAGAAACAGAAGCCGTGATTCCGCGCCGCGCCCGGAGACGGACGACACGAGCAGGCTGAAAGACTTCAACCTGCTCGTGCCGCTTCACGGTTTTTTCCGTGCACCGGGAGCGCGTCACTCAGGTCTTTTTGGGCGCAGGCGCCGAGCGCATGTCGGCGCCGGTCACGCGCCGCACCTCCGTGATCGAATCAAACGGTAGATTCACGGCCGCGTGCGCCCGCCGAACGGCGTCCTCGTCCGCGCCGGCCATGAAACAGAAGGCCTTGCCGGCTTTCAAGTTCACGTGTGCCGCGTGGGCCTGCACGCCGTGATCCGGGCAGACGGCTTCGAGTGCATCGAATTGCGCGAGGAATTGCTCTTCCGTGAGTTCGCCGATCGGAAAACTGCCTTTGGTCTTGTCATGCGTGTCAATGAAATATTTCAAGTTAGTCTCCTTCGATGTTTGATTTTGTTTCAGAACTGATCCGTCGATTCAACGCGTGGCTTGGCTCCTGACCCTCCCTTCCCGTCGTCATGGACGGCATATAGTGCTATATACAACCAAGTGGAGACGAGAAAACGCCCTTAGGCGCGCAGTGCCGCCTCCGTCAGTTTTGGCAATAACTCGCTGGCTGCCGCCAGCTGCCCGGACGGCATGGCGGCCCGTAATCGTCGCTGGGCGTTTTCCCAAAAGGGACGCGACTTCTCCATCTGGCGGCGACCCGCCGCCGTCATCGATAGGAGTCGGCAGCGGCGGTCCTCGCCGGCCTCGACACTGATCCAGCGTCGTTGCTGCAAAAGTTTCAGATTTCGGCTCACGGTCGTCTTTTCCGCCGCCATCCGTTCTCCGAGCTGGCGCTGCGTCATCGGTCCCATGGCGGCAAGCATTTCGAGGATCAGAAGTTGCGTCGTCTCGATTTCCGCCGGCCGCAACTCCTCGTTGTAGAGGCGCGCCAGCGCCCGTGCGGCCAGCAACACGCGGCCGCAATAACACGGCAAGGCCCGAAAGGCGTCACCGGGAGTGGGCAATTGCTCGCTCATGTTGGTAGCATATACAACGAAATGAGATTCGTCAAGAGACGGACTTTTTAGTTCGTGTATCTGCCGCGGGCAGCAAGCGCCGGGCGTTGAGCGCAGTCGCAAACTCAAAGGGGTTCGCTATGCAGCGCGGTTCGGCATGGCGGCACGTTCCGGCTTACTGCGGATTCCATCGCGCGCGCAGATAGCGGAAATCCTCGTTGTCCGTCGCATCCACATCGAAGACCTGGCGCTCGGCCGTATCGATGGTGCGGCGATCGGTCCAGGTGTGGACCATTGCGTGCCCGTCGGCGAAGCCGATCGTGCCACGGTTGTAGTGCCAGACTGTGAGGGGGTCGATCCAGCGTTCCTTGTTGAGCCAGAACACCCAGGAATTGATGTTGAAGCCGCGCGGGTCGGATTCTTCGACAAAGGCGAAGCTGTCGCCTGCGCGGCGCAATTCGGAAAGCCGCTTCAGGATTTTCTGCGTGCCGCCGACGGAGTCCTCGTATCCCTGATCGCCATTGAGGAAATTGGTCATGGAATAAGTGCGATATGCGATTCCGCCGCTCTCGGGCTTCGGACCGACGTTTCGCCGATCCGACGGGCAGTGATAGATCTCCTTGGACGTCGTGTAGCGGAACAGCAGTCCACGCTCGATTCCGCGGACTTCCGCGTCGATCGTCATCTGGGTCTGCGTCTG
The DNA here is from genome assembly GCA_044225155.1 of Phycisphaerae bacterium. Lineage (GTDB taxonomy): Bacteria > Planctomycetota > Phycisphaerae > UBA1845 > Fen-1342 > CAYMBL01. The sequence continues at coordinate 15,072 of JBGAJB010000030.1, forward strand.
ATACTCGGTCAGATAGGTGCCGTTGATCCGTTGCGGCCAGTCGACCCAGCCTTCCTTGTCGTTGTACGAGCCGACGATCGCGTCTTTGTTGTCGGCCGCGTATTGCTGCACGCACACGGCGATGGTGCGCTGATTCGAGAGACACACGGTCTGCCGGGCCTGCTCGCGGGCGTGAGTGAGCGACGGCAGCAGGATGGACATCAGCAGCGCGATGATCGCAACGACGACGAGTAACTCAATGAGCGTGAACGCACTTCGCGGTTTTGACATGGCCCGGCCCCGTGAGTTGCAACTTTGGTCGGTACGGTATGGCATCATAACACGTGTTCGCCGCAGGATTCCAGAGCAAACGCCTGGCGCTTGACCGAAACAACGCGGCCGGCGCAACGGCTTGCCCGTCGCGCCGGCCACCTGGGAGCTCAAGGTCTTGATGCCGCAGCCAAGCGTCGCCGGCGGCTACCAATCACCGTGGAGAGTCACTACTTTGGCCCGGCGGCGTCGTTATCGAGCTTCAGCTCGATCTCGAGCGGGCCGCCCTGTGCCGGCGCGTCGCTGATCTGAACCGGTGATCCGAGAACGATCTTTCGCTGACCGGTCGATCCGAGACGATCGATCTGGAACGTCCGCATTTCCTCGCGCGAGAGCGTCCCGTCGCCGTCCGTGTCGGCTTCCGGGTGCAGCTTGAGGAACTGCTCGCTCATGCGAATGTGATGTTGCTCCAGAAACGCGTCGCGTTCGGCCGGCGTCAGCATGCCGTCATGATCCGCGTCGGCGGCCGGATTCATCCGCAGGAACGCGCTAAGGGGCGCCTGCTCGGCCACGGGAACGAATTCCGCAACTTGCTCAGCGGTCGGCGTCACGTCGATGTTCTGGCCGATCCACTCGGACGGCGGGACGGGTAGATCGTTCGTTTCGATCTGCTGATTGAAGGAAAACACGTGTACGCCGCCCGTGATCTACGTCGGCGGGCTGACCCTCGACCTTCAACTCAACCGCTCCGTCGGCCTTGATCTGGGGCGCGAGGCGGATGCTGAACGATGCATTCGAATCCGCGTTGTCCGGCTTCACGACGAAGACATCTTGCTCGCTCGACTGCGTCGCATCCGCGTCGCCCGTTTTCACGGCGCCGCGGAAGGCGATCGTGTGTTGAACATCGTTGCTGCCGTCGCCGCCCACCCTGAAGAACTTCATCCCGCCGGGCAGACCTTCCGGCATCGGCCCCGCGACGAGAAGCTGCGCGACTTCGTCGGCCGACAGCAAACCGTCGCCGTTCAGATCGCTCGACGGATACTGGGCGAGCACGCCGGCCGGGGCGCTCATCGCCTGTGCGATCAGATACGCGTTGTGCTCGGCGGCGCTGAGCACGCCGTCGCCGTCCGCGTCGGCCGTGGGGTGATTCGCGAGGAACTCGGCCCGGGCCGCATCGCCCGGTCCGCGCACCATCGCAATGCGCAGCGGAGTCCCGTCGCCATCGGTGGTCATTTCCTGTTGAACAAACAGCACGTTGCCGGCTAGCGCGCCGGGTAGATCGCCATCCTGCTGCGAGCCGATGAAATTGATCAACGGCAGCGTGCTGAGGAACGAGGGCGCTGGGTTGTCAGTGCCATCCGCGTGAACGCGCTGGATCGCATTCAATATCGCGGTGTGGACGTCGTTGGACACGCCGGAGTTGGCCAGCGCGCCGTGAATGTGCGCGAGGATCTTACGATGAAGGTCTTGCACATCAGCCGAATCCGCTGACTCGTCACTGATCGCTTCCCACAGAGCGACATCATCATCGCCCGTCTTCACGGAGACCACAGCTTTACCGGCATCATCCTTCAGCGGCTTGGTCGAGGCCGCACCGGTGAGAACAAAGGCGGACCAGGCCAGCAACGTGCCGGCCGCAAGGAAGCGCAGCATGCCGCCGCGCGTCGGATTCGACGTATTCAGAATCATGTCGATTCTCCTTTCGACGTGAGAGAGGTTGGCAGCCATGGCGGCCGGGGCATAGCCGACCGTCTTTGCCCCGCGCCCCTGCGCCGCGCGCAGCAGACACCGAGCGTACTCCCCGGGCGAAAGCTGACCGTGACGAAGGGCCCATTCGTCGCAGGCATGCTCGCGAGCCAGGTCGATCCGGCGGTTCACCCATGCGACCACCGGCCAGAAAAACAGAAGTGTTCCGGCAAGGCATTGCAGGCCGCGCGCCCAAAGGTCGCCGCGGCGCAGATGCGCGATCTCGTGCAAGACGACGGCTTCGAGTTCGCGCGGACAGCTCAACATGCGCCCCGAGAGCACGAGCGTCGGACGCAGAAATCCATAGACGAACGGCGCGGGTGCGGCATCCGAGACGCGGACGCACGGCATGCGCTTCACGCCCCGCGCCTGGCAGATCGCGGAGACAACGGCCGAAATTTCCGGCGCGGCTTCCGGGAGTCGCCCCGCTGCCCGGACGAAGCGGGCATAGCGAACGGACCGGCGCGCCACGATCAGGCTCAGCGCGGCGGCGTATGCGCCGGCCAGGACCAATCGCCAGGGCACGCGCGCCCAGACGGAAACAGGCGCGGCGCGGCGAACGGGGGCCGCTCCGCTACCCAGCAGCGGGGCCGTGATCGGAATGATCTCCCACTCGCCGTCGTCGATCGCCGGAGCTGCCAGAGTCGCCGGCTTGGCCGCGGCCGTCATGCTCGGCGTCACGAGCGACACGATGCTGGCCAGTGACCAGGAAAATTGCGGGCCGTCCGGCGCGACAAAACGCACCAGCACCACGAGCCAGAACGCCACTTGTAGCCCGGGGCGCAGACGTCCGCGCAGGGCGACGAACATCAGCCACGTAGCAACCGCAGCGGCAGTCCCCAGCACCAGCGCTTGAACGATCCATCCCAGCAGACCGTCCGCAAGGCCATTCCATGCGGCCGGACGCAGGGCCGTTAGGCCCGCCAGCCAACTTTGCTTAACAACGGGCGCGGCCACGCCGAGCAAGGCCGCCGACAGCGCGGGATGTGCGATTTCATGTAAAAAGGAAGACGGAATTGCCGTGTTCAGCACTGCGAAGGGGTTCATTCGCTGTCCCCCTTTGCCGAATGGCCGCGCTCCGAACCCGACTTGGGCTTGGCTGGCGGCTGCTTTTCGCGCGCTTCGATCTTGGCCTCAATGCGCCGCAGCTCGTCGGTCGAGAGATTCGCCTCTTCGACCAGCCGCAGCACCAACTCGCCCGCCTGGCCGTCGAAGACAGTGTGCAGAAACTGCTCCAACCGCTCGGCGAGCACCTGTTCACGGCGCACGGCCGGCGTATAAAGGAAGGGCTGTCGGGCTTTATCGACGTCGAGCCCGCCCTTGGCGGCGAGCTGGTTCATGAGCGTCATGACGGTCGTATAGGCCGAGGCCTCGCCGTCTTCTTTTTCGAGTTCGGCCTTCACATCGCGCACCGTGCCGCTGCCAAGGCGCCATAGCACCTTCAGGATCTTCAGCTCAGCGGCGGTGATATGCGGCAGACGCTTGCCCATGTGCGGCACCTCGTACTAGGTATATCGGCATATTACTATGTCCATAGTAGTCAGTCAAGCCCTTTTTTGGAAATAGGGCGAAATCTGTGCCCCGCCTCCGGCACAATTGCCGCGGGATAGGCGGGACAAGTGCAATCTCCGCTACGATCCTCCGAATCCGCCGTGGGAGGCCGTAGCCGCTATGTTCTTTTTTTTCCGCCTGGCACTGACATCACTTCGCAGCCTCGAGTCTCACTTTCTGCGCTCATTGCTGGCCACCGTCGGCGTCCTGATCGGCGTCGGGTCGGTCGTGGCCTGCATGGCCATTCTGGAAGGCGCAACTAACCAGGTCATGCGGAACTTCAAGTCGCTCGGCTCCAACCTGATCTTCATCCAGCCCGCCACCGCCCGCGTGGAGGGACGCGTCGTCGGCCGGGCGCAAACGCTCCTGCCCGAGGACATCCGCAATGTCACGACCGACCTCGGTGACGCGATCGAATCGATGGCGCCGCAGGCGATCGGCAACGCTCCGCTGAAATATCTGCAGAAATCCGAGAACTACTCGGTGCTCGCCAGCAGCGAGAAATATTTCGAGATGAACCAGTTCAAGGCCGCAAAGGGCCGCGTCTTCAACCCGGCCGAAGCCGGGGATGATTCGGCCACTGTGGTGCTGCTCGGCTGGAAGGTAGCCGAAGAATTGTTCGGCGGCATGGACCCTGTCGGTCAGACGATTCGCATCCGCAACGCGTCCTATCGCGTGCTGGGAGTGATGGAAAAACGCGGCAACGTCGGATTCATGGATGCCGATCAGGCCGTCTATTTGCCGATCCGCGCCGCGCTGAAACGCTTCTTCAACCGGCCCTACCTCGATTTCATCACCGTTTCGGTGGCGAAAAATCAGGATATCGAGACGGCAAAAAAGAGCATCCAGAAATCGCTGCGCCGGGCGCACAACATCCGCGTCGGCCAGCCGGATGATTTTCAGGTCGACACGCTCGAAGAGACCGTGCAGAACGTCAACCAGGCGGCCATGATCTTCAAGGTCGTCTTCTACAGCATTGCCGGCATCAGCCTCGTCGTCGGCGGCATCGGCATCATGAACATCATGCTGGTCAGCGTGACCGAGCGTACGCGCGAAATCGGCGTGCGCATGGCCGTCGGCGCGCGGCGCTGGGACATCCTCCTGCAGTTCCTCGTCGAAGCGCTGGTCATCAGCCTGATCGGCGGCGGCTTTGGCCTGCTGCTCGGCTCGATGATCGCCGACCTGCTCGACAAAGTGCTGGAAGGCATGTTCCACACCGAAATCACAGTGACCGTCGTGCTGGCCGCCCTGCTGACAACGACGTTCGTAGGCGTGGCGAGCGGGCTCTACCCGGCCTACAAGGCGAGCCGACTGGATCCGGTGGAAGCGTTGCGCTACGAATAGAAATCGTCCTAGCGCCGGGGCCGCGCGATAGAAGACACCGGTCCCCCAGCGCAAGGTAAGGCGCGCGTGCCGCTACCATGCCGCCATGTCCGCCGCCGCGTTCAGCAAGTCCGCCGCACTGGCCGCGATTCGTCGCTTCTGGGGCTATGACACGCTGCGCCCCTTACAGGCGGACGCCATTTCGGCCGGCGTCGCGCGACGCGATTCGCTGGTCGTCATGCCCACTGGCGGCGGGAAGTCCATCTGCTACCAGGTTCCACCGCTGCTCGCCGAGCGCTGCGATCTGGTCGTTTCGCCCCTCATTTCCCTGATGAAAGATCAGGTCGACGGATTGCGGGCTTGCGGCTACCCGGCCGTCGCCCTGCACAGCGGGCTCGGCGTCGACGAGCGGCGCGAGGCGGAGCGGGACATCCAGCAGGGACGTTGCCGCCTGATCTTCGCCGCGCCCGAACGGCTGCTGAACGACTATTTCCTGCGGCTGCTGCGCGCAGCGAATGTCACGACCTTTGCCATCGACGAGGCTCACTGCATCAGTCACTGGGGCCACGACTTCCGCCCGCACTATCGTCAGCTCGCGGAGATCAAACGCCTGATTCCCGGGGCTGGGATTCACGCCTACACCGCCACGGCCACGGAGCGCGTGCGCGATGACATCGTCGCACAGCTCGGGCTGGTCGAGCCGCTGATCCTGGTCGGGCAGTTTGATCGGCCGAACCTGGTCTTTCGCGTCGTCCCACGAACCGACGCGTTCGCGCAGACGCAGCAGATCGTCCAGCGTCACAAGGGGCAGGCGGGGATCGTCTACTGCATCAGCCGCAAGGAAACGGAGTCGCTCGCGGAATACTTGCGCGGGAGCGGCATTCGCGCCGAGTGTTACCACGCCGGGTTGGAGCCCGGGCCGCGCCGCCGCGCGCAGGAGCGCTTTAGCGATGAGAAAACGGATGTGATCGTCGCCACGGTCGCCTTCGGCATGGGCATCGACCGCGGCGATGTACGGTTTGTCATTCACGTCGGATTGCCGAAATCGGTCGAGCACTATCAGCAGGAATGCGGGCGCGCCGGACGCGATGGCCTCGAAGCGGAGTGTGTGCTGCTCTATTCCGGCGGCGACGTGATCCGCTGGGAGCGCCTGATGCAGCGGGCGGCCGAGGAAAATGTCGACGGCGACGGCCAACCGCCGGCGACCGCGCTCGAACTGCTGCGGCACGTGCGCCAGTTCGCCACTTCGCCGCGCTGCCGCCACCGCCAGCTCAGCGAGTATTTCGGCCAGCCCTATCCGCACGCGCAATGCGGGGCATGCGATGTGTGCCTGGGAGAGGCAAACGTTGAAGACGGCACCGTGGCGGCCCAGATGATCCTTTCCTGCGTGGCGCGGGTCGGAGAGGCATTCGGCGCGGGCCACGTCATCGACGTGTTGCGCGGAGCGCGGACCGAGCGCGTTTTGCAACGCGGACACGACCGCCTTACCACGCACGGCCTGATGCGGAGCATCCCGGAGGAAAAAATCCGGTCGATGATCTATCAATTGCTCGATCAGGATCTGCTGGCGCGCGAAGGCGAGGAATATCCCGTATTGCGCCTGAACACGGCGTCGTGGGAAGTGATGCGAAAGGAGCGCAGCGTCTCCTTCGCCAAGTCGCACAGCGGCGTGCGCGCAACGCGCTTCGCGGAG
>JBGAJB010000383.1:0-2698 GCA_044225155.1 Phycisphaerae bacterium
CGACGAGCGGCGTGCCGCCCACCACTCCACGACCTGCGGCCCGAGGATTCCACCAAAAACCGCGAGGATCACAGGCGGCAAGCCGATCCAGACGCTGAAAGACGCGGCCGGCACGGCAAACGCGAGGCTGATCGCCATCGCCAGCCAGACGACTCGCCAGCGCATCTTGGCCGCGATGTGCCAAATGCGCACGCCGGGGCTGCTCTGCTGCGCCCTCGCGGGTTGCGACCCCTCTTGCGACGCCGTTTCCACGAACCCATCAGCCTCCGTGTGAGCGCGTTTGATGTCTGAAGACGGTCATTACCGCGATTGCACGTAATTCGCGAGCGAAATCGCCTGATCCTCTGGGTATACTGGCTGTTCGCGCGCCGCGCCGGAGTGGGCCGGTCGTGCTGCGGAGGGCGACGTGGCCTGGAATTCGCTCATCGAGTCGCTGCGCTCGTCGCTCACCGCCCAGGGCCTCTATCAGCCGGACGCGCGGTGGGTGCTGGGTGCTTCCGGCGGCCCCGATTCCACGCTGCTCCTGCACGCCATGAGCGAACTCGCCGGCGGCCCGGAGACGCAATGGACGGTGCATGTCGCGCACTTGCATCACGGCCTGCGGGCCAGCGAAGCCGACGAGGATGAGCAATTTGTCGAGAAGCTCGCGGCGGAACGCGGCCTGCAATTTCATTCCGAACGCATTAACCTCGCCGAGCATCCGGGCGGTGCGAATGAGGAGATCGCGCGTCAGCGGCGGTATGAATTTCTTGAGCGTATCTCGCTAAAAACCGGTTGCGATTGCGTGGCCGTCGCACATCACGCCGACGACGAAGCCGAGACCGTGCTGCATCGCATCTGCCGTGGTACGGGCTTACGCGGCTTGGCGGGCATGCGGCCCGTGCGACCGATTCAGCCGGGAAGCCGCGTCCGGCTGGTGAGGCCGTTTCTGCACTTGCGGCGCGTCGAGATCGAGACGCTTTGCGCGCAGCGCGGCATAGCGTTCCGCACCGACTCGACGAACTTGAAGCTGGAATTCACGCGCGGCCGCATCCGCAACCTGATCCTGCCGACGCTGCGCGAGCAGATCAATCCCAACATCACCGACGCCCTGCTGCGTCTGTCGGAACAGGCCCGCTGGCTGGGCACGTACCTCGAAGATGCGGCCGCCCGGACGTTTGACTCGCTGGTGGTGAATGAAGGCCCGCGACAGGTGGCGCTGAACATCCGCGCCCTGTTGGGAAAACAGCGGATCATTCAGGCCGAAGTGATTCGCCGCGCGCTGTCGCTCGTGATGGTCGGCGAATCGGATATGGGGTTTGGTCACGTCGAAGCCGTTCTTCGACTCGCGGCCGACCGTGGCAGCGGCAAGGTGTTGCATCTGCCCGGCTCGGTACTGGTTCGGAAAGTCTATGAGCGGCTTGAATTTCGCCCGCTGACCGAGCCCGAAGACGCGCCCGCCGAGTTCGCGCCGGTCTTCGTGAATTGCCCGGGGGTGACTGATCTGTCCGTGCTCGGGGCCGAGCTAATGGCAGACCTCTCCCCGGTCGACGCCAGCACGATCGCGCAGCTCCGGGCCAATGCGAATCCCTACGAGGAATGGCTCGACCTGGAGCGCATCCAATTCCCGCTGCTCGTGCGCGGGCGGCGCGAAGGCGATCGGTTCTGGCCACTCGGCGCGCCGGGTACCAAGAACGTCGGCGACTTTTTTAGTGACGAGAAGGTCGAACCGGCGCTTCGCGCCCGCATCGGGATCCTCTGCGATCGAGCGGGGCCGCTGTGGATCATGCCGCTGCGCATCGACGAGCGCGCCAAACTGCGTGCGACGACGACGCGCGCCGTGCGACTGGTGCTGAAAACACATCCACGCGCTTCCGGCGCGTAATGCGGCGCGGTGCGCCATTCGAGCGACTCGCCGAGTGTTCCCGCACTAACTTTTTTTCTGCATGCGATTCGCCCGCGTTCCCGTCCTCTCTTTGGGCGTCAGAAGGAGTTATGGAGATGGACGGAAAATATGTGTGGGCGGCCTTTGGTGCTGCGCTGCTGGCGAGCGCGGCGAATGCACAGAGCATCAACATCGATTTCGGCGACGCGCTCGGCACTCCGCCCGACTCTTACGCGGGCGCGGCGGGGCAGCCCGGGCATTGGAATTCCATCAATTTCGTCGGAGACGAGCTGAAATTCCTCGACCTTTCCGGGCTGCCGACGGAATTGAAGCTGAAAGTGAACCTGCCGTTTGGTCCGGCTTTCACAAACAGCGACCCGACCACCGGCGGCGACGAAGCGCTGCTGGATGATTATCTGGACCTGCATTCCGTTCCGACGAGTTTCGAGTTCCTCGGGTTTGCGCCCGGTCGCTATGAGGTCTTCGTCTACGCCTGGGCGCCCGACAGCAAGTTCTACAAGACGTTTGTGATGATGAAGGACCACCTCGACATCGTGGGCGGACGCTGGCACGGCGGGTTGTTTGAGCACCTCAACTACGCCCGCGCAATCATCACGGTCGAGGAGCACGAAAAGCTCCGAATCGACCTCTTCGGCTTGGTAAAGGGCACGCTCAACGGCATTCAGATCGTGCAGCTTTCTGACGAAGAGTCCACGGACTAACGGCCCGTTGCAAAAGTCGCTACACGATTGAATCAGCCGCGAATCTCTCGAGCTCCGCGTGCGACCACGCGCGCCATGCGCTTGATGCTTCGCTCGCGGCCGCGAAACGCGA
>JBGAJB010000384.1:0-2686 GCA_044225155.1 Phycisphaerae bacterium
TAAACCTAGACGACCCCGCGGTTTACGGGGACCGGCCGATGGACGGCCGTGCGGTTCGAGGCGGTTTGGAGCGCGGTGTGACACCGCGCTCCGCAACGCGGAGGCCCGCACATGCCGAAGACGCCGTCCTATCGTTGTCGCGAGGGATACACGCAGGCGATCGTTACCCTCACCGATTCAGTCACCAAGAAACGCCGCGATTACTGGCTAGGCCAGCACGGCACACCCGAGAGCCGCGAGCAGTACCACCGGGTTATCGCGGAGTGGGAGGCGAACGAACGCCGACTGCCGCGCCCACCCGTCGAGCCGGCGCGGACGGAGGAGCCGGAACAGCTCGCGCTGATCGTTCTGCTCCGCGACTTCTATCGTTTCGCCAAGCGCCATTACGACGATGGTGAGTTCCGCTCGTTTCTCGCCGCGATGCGCCTGATGAAGAAGTTCTACGGCCGCACGCCGGCAGTCGAGTTCGGGCCGAAGAAACTGCGCATGCTGCGCGAGCAGATGATCAAGGGTGACGCGACAGAAGACCCGCCGCGAAAGCCGTGGGCGCGGAAGTACATCAACCAGCAGGTGCAGCGCATCCGACGCATTTTCAAGTGGGCCGTCGCGCACGAGATGGTGCCGGCGGCGGCGCACCAGGCGCTCTGCACGCTCGAGCCGCTGAAGCGCGGGCGCTCAGACGCGCGCGAGAACGCGAAAGTCGGGCCGGTCCCGCCGGACATGCTGGAGGCGGTCATGCCGCTGCTGAGCAAACCGGTGCGCGCGCTCGTGGAGCTCCAGTTACTGACCGGCGCTCGTGCCGGCGAATTGGTCGAGCTCCGCGTTTGCGACGTCGAGGTCGACGAAAACACCGCCGTATGGTCATATCGGCCGAACAAACACAAGAACGCCCACCGCGAACACGAACGCGTGATCTACTTCGGGCCGCGGGCGCAAGACATTCTCCGCCCGTTCATGCAAGGTCGGGCGACGCCGGACTACTGCTTCAGCCCGGCGGAAGCGGACGCGGAACGTCGTGCCGTTCTCCGCGCGCAACGAAGGACCCCGCTCTCCTGCGGAAACCGGCCCGGGACGAACGTCGAGGAGATGCCGGCAAAGCTCCCGGGCGAGCACTACACGACCGACAGCTACCGACGGGCAATCGAGTACGCCTGCAACAAGGCCTACCCGCCACCGCCGCCCCTTGCGCGGACCAACGAAGAGACGGTCGAACAGTGGAACGCTCGGCTGAAGAAGAACCGCCAGCGGGCCGAGCTAACAGCGTGGCGACGTGAGCACCGGTTCCATCCGCACCAGCTTCGCCATAGCGCTGGCACGCAGATCCGCCGCGAGTTCGGGCTTGAGGCGGCCCAGCTCGCGCTGGGACACGCGAGCGCCGTGGTCACCGACGCGGTGTATGCCGAGCGCGACAACGACAAGGTGATCGAGATTATGAGGAAGATCGGCTGATTCGAATGCCGTTTCGATCGGGACTCCCTTTTGCGCCGGGCGGCTCGCTTCGGGCCGCCCGGCGCTCTTCTTGCCAGCATTTCGTCGCATTCCGAGTTAGGAGATTTCGCCAGAAAAAAATTCTTAGAATATTTCTGATGCTCCGCAACGCCGCCGCCGCCGTCACTTTCGCCAATTCCTCTCTGGCCGGTCGTTGCTAACTCGAGTTAGCGGGTAAGCAGAATCAATCAAATCGTAAAACGACGTGCATTGGACCCAACGAACAGGAGGTTTCAATGTACGAACAGACCGTTACAAGTGGGCAGATCACCCTCACGCAGGCGGCAAAGATTGCACCCGGACGTCCGTCGACGAATTGTCTTTGGCGTTGGTGCCGGCGCGGCGTAAAAGCCCGCGACGGCCAGCGGGTCAGACTCCAGCACGTTCGGATCGGCGGGAAGATCTTTGTCACACTCGCATGGCTAGAGGCGTTCGGCCGCCACTTGGCGGAGGCCGACGTCAAGTCTTTCGACCTGTGCCAGGCGGCGGCTCACGCTGCAGCAGTCGCTGAACCGCCCGTTCAACGGCGACGACGTCGCTCAAAGCAAGATGACCGCGCCGGGCAAGCGGATCGCCGCGAGCTCGACGCTGCGCAACGCGAGCTGGAAGAGGCGGGCATATAGCTCTCCGAACGATGGTCCGGGAACTGGACTGGAAGGGCCAAAGGGCACAGTGGGCGCTACTCGTTGGTTGCGCCCGTCGCAGCTTGGGAAGTCGCTTCATGAAATCTCACCAACCCCTGAACGCCGCGATTCGTTTAAGCGAAAAGCATCGCGCCGAGTTGCACGCGAGCGGCATCGACGACGAAATGATGATGCGCGCCGGCGTACGCACGATCGCCGACGCGGAGGTCGCCAAGATCTTGGGGTGGCAGCCTCGGGCACACCACTGGGGCTCGGGATAACTGATACCCTTCCCGGGCAGCGACTACGCGCGCGTCAAGCTCGATTACCCGCGCGTCCAGAACGGCAAGCGGGTCAAATATGAGTCCCCGCTGAAGCAGCCCAACCGAGTCTACTTCCCACCTGGATTCCATGAGTGCGTGGCCGATTCAGCCCGGTTCATCCTGATTACCGAAGGCGAGAAAAAAGCTCTCTCGGCCATGCAGCGCGGTTTCGCGACTATCGGATTGGTAGGAGTCTGGGGCTGGCAGCGGTCCCGATCGAAGCGGGCCGACGGCACGGGACGCGGCAGCCGG
>JBGAJB010000385.1:0-2680 GCA_044225155.1 Phycisphaerae bacterium
CCGCTCGCGAGCGGATTCCTCGCGTGCATGCTGATCGGCGGGATCAGCCTGCGCTTCGTGGGCCAGGCACTTGCACGGCGGGTGCCCGCGCCGACGCCTGCAGCCCCCGGCGCCGCGACCACACTTTCGCCGGCCGAGCAGGCCGCGCTCGCGCCGCTTCTGCCATTCGATCCCGCGCGGCGCCGAATTCTTGTCGCAACGCGCGGCGCTCCCGCGCTCCTGAAATTCGCTTTCGAGCATGCCAAGCTGCTGAACGCAAACGTCTTCGTGCTCTTCGTGCGCGAATTGGCCGTCATGTATCAGGGCGAAGGGCCGCCGTTGACGCCCGATCGCGACGCCGATGCGCGCGGCGTATTCGAATTGTCTGAGCAACTGGCGCGGAAGAACGGCGTGCCGCTCGAACGCATCTACTCGGTCAGCCCGAGCACGTCCGATGTGATTCTCGACGTGGCCGCGACCTACGCGGTCGATTTCGTCATCCTCGGTGCATCGCGCCGCACGGGCGTGATGCGTGCCCTGCGCGGCGACGTGATCTCCGGCGTGGCGGAAAATCTGCCGGCCGAAACAACCATGCTCATTCACGCCTAAGGCGATTTTTCCATCAGACGTGTCGCCAACCTCGCCGTCAGAACGCGAAGCGCAAGCGAGCGCCGGGACCCATGACCTCGGGGTTTGACCGGGCCGTCGCTTGCGCTTCACGTGCCGATTGTCCAACTATCCCGGTGCCATCCCTGATGCGTTGCCGGATCGGCCGCCAGCCGCGACAATCTTCTCGGTGCTCAGACGAGCGCCGGCAAATTCACAGGAGCCAGCGATGCGGCGAAATTGGATGATTCGTGCGGGAATTGTGTTGGCCGTCGGCGGAACCCTGCTCGGCGGTGCGCTGCCGGCGCTGGCGCAGGCCAAGAAGCCGACAGTAGCCGGAATTACGGGCCGCATTGCGACGGTCGACATCGTGCGCGCGTTTAATGAGTACGAGGGGCAAAAGGATCTCGCGCAGGAATTCAAGGAAGAAGATGACAAGCTGCGCATCGAGGACCAGACGCGCCGCAGCCGCATCGACAGTCTTCAGGCAACGCTCGACAAGATGAGTCCGAGCGACCCGAACTACATGAAGAAGAACAAAGAGTATTTCGACGCGCAGATCGACTACAAGAACTGGTCCGACCTGAAGCGGGCCGCGATCGCGCGCGAGATGGCGATCTGGACGACGAAGATCTACAAGGACATACTCGAAGCCGTTAAGGACCATGCCGAGCACGAGGGCATCGATCTGGTTCTCACCAAGGACGAGTTCGAGCCGGCCAGCTTCGATCCGAAGGTTATTCAGCAGCAGATCGCCGATCGCAAAGTTCTCTACGCCAGCCCGGCCGCGGATATCACGGGCATCGTGGTTGAGAAGATGAACGGCGCGTATCGTGCCCAGCCGCACACCAAGAAATTGAATGTCCCCTAGAGATTCAGGGGTGACCGGCCGGCTGCGTCGCAGGCGAAAGCTTCTTGACGCGTTCCTCTAGGGCCGGGATTTGTGAGTCCAACTTGCGGGCCCGGGCCAGCGAAAGCGCGGCCCGGGCCGCGTTGTAAGCCTCGGCACTCTTGCCCGCCGTCAGATAGGCGATGCTGAGGACGTCCAGCAGCCGCACATCGCGAAAACCCGTGTCTCGGCAGCCCTTCTCCGCGACTTTCACCGCCTGCTGTGGATCGCGCAGCGTCTTGTCGGGGCAACCGACGAGCTGTTGCACGTAGTCACGCACGATCCGCGGCTCATCCGGCGCGAGTTCATAAGCGCGGCGCAGCGCAGCCATCCCTTCCGCGGCTCGGCCGGTCGTTATCTGCAGTTTGCCCAGCGCGTTCAATGCTTCGGGATGATCGGGCCATTTCGCCAGAGCGGCCGAGTAGAAGCCCTCCGCCACGGCCACGTCGCGCTGCGCCATCGAAAGAATGCCGAGGGTCGTCAGCACCTCCGGCGAATCGGTCTGCAGGCTGAGCGCTTCGTTCAGTTCAGCGCGTGCTTCGTCGATCCTGCCCGCTGCGCCGAGCGACAGCCCGAGACCGTAATGGGCGTTGAAGTAGTTCGGATCGACGCGCAGCGCCTCGCGGTATCGCTCGATCGCCTTGGCTGTGTCGCCGCGCGAGTTGTAGATGGTGGCGGTATTGGTGAGGCTGATGGCGAGGTGATTGCTGCGCGGATATACCAACCAATTAGCCGGAATGGCGGTTATCACCAGGGCGACCAGCGCCGGCACTGCTCCGGCGCGCTGCGCATGTCCCTCTGGCGTCGTCGCTGGCTCGCGTTTTCGGCGCGCCAACCAGATCTGGACAAATCGGAAGGGAGCAAAAGCTGCAAACGGCACGAGCAGCGGCACCAGCGAATAGCGGTAGCGCGCGAAGACGTAGAACGCGACGACGGTAGCCAGCAACGTGGCCGATGCGAGCAGCAGGGGCGCGGCGCGACGATTGCCCCTGGCAAGCACCATCCCGGCTACGCCGAGCGGCAGCAACACGCCGAAGTGCAGGACGCGACTCAGCGTGGCCAGCCACGTGCAGTCGCGTTCGTAGAAATATTGATCCTCCGCGTCCGGGATTTCATACCAGTTGAGGGCGAGCAGCAGCTTGCGGCCGAGCAATCCGAGCCACTCTACGGGCTGCTGCGTTATGAAATTTCCCGCCTGCCCGAACC
>JBGAJB010000386.1:0-2679 GCA_044225155.1 Phycisphaerae bacterium
ACGTCGACGAACCAAAGGTCGCAACCGTCAAACTGGGCGTGCCCGAAGCCGAGATCGATCGTCATCCCGCGCGCCTTCTCTTCGGGCAGGCGATCGGGATCAACGCCGGTCAGCGCCCAGACCAGCCGGCTCTTGCCGTGATCGATGTGGCCGGCGGTGCCGACGACGAGCGTGGGCGCGGATGTGACGGGCATAGGCGAGAGTATGAGTGATTCCGGGACGAATCCCAATCTCATCGGCGCGACAGACGGAGCGCGGCGGCGACGTGCATGAAGCGATCGAGGCGGGCGGGTTCAATCGGATTGGACCAGTGACCGTCTTGCTTGATACTCGAACCGACGATGAAACCGGCCGCACTCGGCCAATAGGCGGCGAGGTTCTCTGCAGTCAGGCCCGAGCCAATCAATAGCGGCAGGCGGGTTGCGGCGCCCACTTCACCCAGTTCCCGCGCATCCGCGGGCTCGGCCGTCGCACGGCCGGTGACAATGAGGCCGTCCGCGCCGCAGAACTCGGCGGCCTTGGCCGTCTCGGCGATCGACACGTCGGCCGTTACGGCATGACTGGAATGCTTTTTCTTGATGTCGGCGTAAACGCGGACGCTGTCCGCGCCGATCTGCTTCCGGTAGCGCAGCAGCGGGCCGGCTTCGGCCGTCGGCATTAGGCCTTCGTCGGCGACGTGCGCGAAAACAAAATTCTCGACGCGGACGAATTCCGCGCCGCTCGCCAGCGCGACGGCCAGCGCCTCGCGGTTGGCGGCCGCGAGAATCTGCACGCCAAGCGGTAAGGGCGTCGCCGAGCGCAACGCCACGCCGACCGCCGTCATCGCCGCGACGATCTCGGGGCCGACCCCGCCGTTCAGATAGGGCGTGTCGTGCATGTTTTCCAGGATGAGCGCGTCGACGCCGGCCGCGTGGCAGAGGCGGGCTTCGGAAACTGCGCGTTCGATGATCCGGCTCAATGAGTCGTGATGACGCGGCGTGCCGGGCAGCGCGCCGACATGGATCATCGCGATGATGCGCTTCTTTTCGTTCATCTCGAACCGGCGAACTGGAAAGGCTCACGCAGAACCGTGAGCACGCATTCGCCCGCAACGATCAGCCTAGTTCCATCCGCCGTCTTCAGGGCGCTTAATGCCGTATTTCCGCAGGCGATAGCGCAGATTGTCGCGGCTGATGTTCAGGGCTGCGGCCGTGCGCGTCTGGTTCCAATCATGCTCTTCGAGGCTGCGAATGATCATCGCCTTTTCGTAGCCTTCGAGCGCCGAGCCGCCCTCTTCGACCGGGGCGGCGGCGGTAGCGGCCGAAGCGGTGCCGACGATTTCGCGCGGCAGCGTGGCCTTCGTAATCCGGCCGTCATCGCAGAGCAGCACGGCGCGCTCCACGACATTGCGCAGCTCGCGAATATTTCCCGGCCAGTGGTAGGCCGTCAGCGCTTCGACGGCGTCGGGCATGAGCTGCGGCGCCACCCAGCCGAGATCACGAGCAGTGCGGCCGACGTAGTGCTCCAGCAGCGCGGGAATATCCTCGCGCCGCATGCGGAGCGGCGGAACGTGAATCGGGAATACGTTGAGGCGGTAGTAGAGATCCTCGCGAAAGTCGCCGGCCTCGATCGCTTTTTTCAGATCGCGATTCGTCGCGGCGATGATGCGCACATCGCACTTGATGGTCTTCGTGCCGCCGACGCGGACGAAGTCGCGTTCCTGCAAGACGCGCAGGAGCTTGATCTGCGTGCTGAGGCTGATGTCGCCGATTTCGTCGAGAAAGAGCGTGCCGCCGTCGGCCAGCTCAAAACGTCCGGCCTTGGTCGAGGTCGCCCCGGTGAACGCGCCGGCCTCGTGGCCGAAAAGCTCGCTTTCGAGCAGCGTCTCGGGCAATGCGGCGCAATTGATCGCGATAAACGCCTTGTTGCGGCGCGCGCTCGCGGCGTGAATGTGGCGGGCGGTGACTTCCTTGCCCGTGCCCGTTTCGCCGAGTAACAGCACCGTGGCGTTCGTCGCGGCCACGCGATCGCAGAGATGCAACACTTCCGTCAGCGACGGACTCTTGCCGACAATCTCCGGCGTCGAGCGCGCCACCGTCTCGCGCAGCCCGCGATTTTCGCGCACGACGAGTTCGTGGGCCTGAGCATTGGCGACGCCGATCGCCGCGAGGTTCGCAAAGAGGCGCAGAACTTCGACGTCCTGCTGGGAAAAGGACGCGCCACCGCGCTTGTTCATGCCCTCCACGACGCCCAGCACCTGCCGGCGGTAGAGGAGCGGCGCGGCGATCATGCTGCGCGTGATGAACTGAGATTTTTCGTCGATGCCGCCGAAGAACGCCGGATCGTGCTGCACATCCGGTACGAGGATCGATTGACCGCTTGAAACGACCTTACCGGCGATGCCGAGCTTCGCGTCGAATTCTTCGTCCAGAAGCGAGTCGCCCTGCGGCCCCACCACGGCCCGAAAGATCAGCTTGCTGCGTCCGGCATCGAGCAACAGCACCGAAGTGGCCTCAGCCTTGAGCACGTCCGCCGCGGACTGGGCGATCTCCTGCAAGACGGTTTGCAGATCGAGCGTGCTATTGATGATCGTCGAGGCTTCGAGCAGCGCGGCGAGCGTGCCCTCACTAACGCGGAAGTTTTCGAGCCCGAGTTCCGACATCTTGACTCCTGACGCCGGCCGGGAACGCGGCGCGACGT
>JBGAJB010000031.1:0-21945 GCA_044225155.1 Phycisphaerae bacterium
GCTACGTCGAATTGGCCGCGCTCGCGGAAATAAGTGGCCAGCTCCACGAGGCGCGCCGTCTCCGCGTCGAGGGCTTTGGGCTCGGCGCTCGGACGAGTCGCCGGAGTTGCAGCGGCCACGGGCTTTGGCAACATCGCGTCGGCGCTCTTATCTGCCGCAAGTTCCGCCGCCGGCTGCGATGTCGTCACATGCCGCGTTTCTCGCAGCGGCACCAGTATGCCGCGCAAGACCGACATCCCCCGATGCCCTGCCCGGTCGGTGGCAATGACGCGCACGTCAAATCTCTCCGGCAAATCCTCGCCGGCCGTCCAAAGCAGCGATCCGCCCGCGTAGCTCGCCGGTCCGCCATCGCGCCAAAGCTCTGATCCGGCCCCGCGATAGAACACGCGGATGCCATTTGGGCCGAGATTGTCATCGATAATCGACGCCCGGAACCGCCACGTGCGCGGCAACGCAAGCTCGCGCGCCGCCCCATGCAATTGGACGATCGGCTCCCGCGTGTCCACCAGCACGCTCGCGTGAGGCGGCGCCCCCGCCGCCGGCGGCGAGCCCGAGCGCCCGGCGGCGTTTTCGAGCACGAAATAGAAGTCATAATGCCCGTCTTCTGGGGCTTCATAGCGAAAGATCGGCGGCTTGACCTCCGTCGAATGCCCGACGCCCTTCCAGTTCCGCCCGTGATCCGTTGATACCCAGCCGTAAATCACGGATACGTCGGCCCCGCCGGAATCGATCGTCAGGGCGATCCGCCGCTCCCCCACGACTCGCAGCGCGGCAGTCTCCGCGACACTGGTCGCTTCGCTGGGCCGCGTCGCGGTGCCCCCCGCGCGTAGAGCATCCTGAGCTACGGCAAAACTGCCGCAACCAAGAGAAATCAGTAGCCCGAAGAGGGTGAGCCGCATTCGAAGTGACTATCGCGTTCAGCAACGACCGGCCGCGCTGACTCTGCGCGGCCGCGCCAGGCATTGCAATCCACGACGCGGCCCAGGTCCGACCGGGAGAACGCTTGCTCGGGCTACGGCTTTTCGGGCAGCCCGAGGCGTTTGCGTTCTTCATCTTTTCCATCTCTTTCTTGGCCTGCTTGTCCGCGTCCATCTCGGCCTTGCTCTCTTCGCTCTTTGAAGTCGTCCTCGCGCGCGCGCAGAGCGTCACGGTCTGTCTGCCGAACCGGAAGCCAGCCGCGAGCCTTCCGAGTTATATGCCACGGCCTGACCGCTCCGCCGTGACCCCAGAGGCGTTCGAAGAGTTTCCCGCTCTCCGGATTCCAGAGCTTGATCGTGTGGTCGGCCCCGGCGCTTGCGAGCGTCTTGCCCGTCGGGCTGAAGGCGAGGCCCGCGCAGCCTTCCTGATTGGCCTGCCACTCGCGAATCATCTTGCCGGCGGCCGCGTCCCAGAGCCGGATCGGATCGTCGCCGGCGCTGCTCGCGAGCCACTTCGAGTCGGCCGAGAACGCCAGCCCGGAAATCGGCTTTGTGTGACTGGTGATCTCGTGCGCTACCTTGCCGGTCGCCAAGTCCCAAATGTGGAGCTTCTTGGCCGTGGCGGCCGCCAGCCATTTGCCGTCGGGGCTGGGCGCGAGAATGCTCGCGGAAACGCGCTCGTTGGAAAGTTCGCGAACCTTCTGACCGGATTCGATATCGTAAAACTCCAACAGCGCCGTGCCGCGATCCGGCGCCAGCACGGCCGCGATCACCTGCTTGCCGTCGCTCGTGAACGTGACACACCGAATACCGCGTGCGACCGAGGCCAGCGTCTTCACCGGTTCCCCAGTCACTTTCCAGGAGCCGCAGCATCCCGCTCTGGTCCTGCTCAACGGAAGCCTCGGCGATCAACATGCCATCGGGGCTGAGCGCGGCTTTCCGCGCCGCGATCGACGACGAATTCGCATTGCCGTCGACCGAACGACCGACCGCGGCGATCTCGGCGCACTTTCGTAATCGTCGACATCCCAGACGAAGATGCCGCCTTCCGTCGCGGCGCTTGTAGATGAATTTCCCGGTCGGGTCGAACACGACATTTTTCACGGTGGTGTTGTGCCCGCAGACGCGCCAATCGGCCGGGTGTCTTTCTGCTGGGCGCCGCGGACAACAAGCAACGACAGGAATGCCGTTCGGATGATGAGATCGCGCATCATGTTCTCCCGATCGCTGAGATGCTTCGGCTGCAATGCAGCGGCTCCGAGGGGCGATCCTCAGCCCGTCAGCACTGCCGCCCCGCTCGCACAGTTCCGATGAGGACCATGCTATCAAATTCGGCGGCAACCCGGCAGAGTATTTGACACGCGAAAGTGCGGGAAGTTGCAGAATTTCCGTACCCAGGGAGATCGATCCGCCAGCGATGATTCAGATCGTTTACGCGAGAATTCAGCCCAAACAGCTGCTCCGGCCACCGCCCGCAACGCGCTCGTGCAGTTTGTGATGTGTTCGTCGAGGGAGAGGTTCAGCAACGCGGCGCCCTCATGAATATCCTCACGCGAGACGCTGGCAGCAAAGCTGGCCGTCTTGAGCTTTTTCTTCACGCTCGACGGCTCCAGGCCCTCGAGCCGGCCCGGCCGCACCAAGGCGCACGCGGTAATGAATCCGCATAACTCATCCACCGCAAACAGCGCTTTTCGGATCGGCCGATCGCGCGGGAAATTCGTCGAGATTCCAATGGGCGTGCGCCATAATCGCGCCGATGATTTCCGGATCCACGCCTTTGGCCTCGAGAATCCGTCGCCCCTCATGTGTATGGTCCGGCGGATTCGGCCAGCGCTCGTAATCAAAGTCGTGCAGCAAGCCCGCCAGCGACCAGACGGCCGGATCGCCGTCCAAGAGCGGCGCGTAAAACGCCATCGCCGCTTCAACCGCAGCCGCGTGCTTGCGAAGCGATTCACCGTGGGTGTATTCGCAAAGGAGCTGCCATGCTTCGTCGCGTGTCATGTCGCGGAAAGTAGCCGCGAGACTGGAGCTTGTCGCGGGAATTGCGGTGTCACGCCGCGACTGCGATCGACGGCCCGAGAATCCTGGCCCAAAAAAACACAGACGCCATGCTGACGGGTTGCGTCAGCATGGCATCCGGATCGGTCCTCTGCTTCGCGGACTCTAGGGCTGCGCGGCCGGCTTGACCGCCTCGCGCGACGCGCTCGGGCATATTTGCCGCCAGCTTCACGCGCATCTGGAGCAGCGCGGTTTCAAGCTGCGGGTCGCGATCGGGGACTTCCACCGGGCGCGCCCAGGTCCTTAATCTCGGCCGTGCTGAGCAGCGGCTCGTCTTCCTTGTCGTCGGGCGAATCGGTGACTTTCAACGACTCGAGCCGCCTTTTCGCGGTCGGCGTCGTTGAGCGCCATATCAGTTCGACTTCTCGTTGTGGATGATGTACGCGTTCGCGCTCACGCTCCAGGTTTTTCTGCACTTCCTTCGGCGTCAGCTTCACGGCCAGATTCGGATCAACGCCCCAGTTTTCCGCGTTGAGCTTCTTATGCGGCGAACGGGGCGCGTCCTTGCCATCCTTGTCCTTGAACGGGATGTAGTAGAGAGCGGTGGTCATCTTCAGCCGCGGCCGCTCGCGTCCATCACGCACGCCGCCGAGCCCCATGACCTTTTGCACGCTGCCCTTGCCGAACGTGCGCTCGCCGAGGACCAGGGCCCGATCGCGAGCTTGGAGCGCCCCCGACAGAATCTCGGCCGCGCTGGCGCTACCTTCGTTCACGAGCACCACCAGCGGCAGGCTGGCGTAATCGTCGTCGCCGGTCACGTCGAGCTTTTCAACGTCGCGCGGATCGCGGCCGCGCGTCGTCACGACATTACCCTTCGAGACGAACAGGCTGACGATGTCGACGGCCGTATCGAGCAGGCCGCCGGGGTTGTAGCGCAGGTCCAGGATCAGGCCCTTCATGCCCTGCTTGCGGGCCTCGCGCAGAGCGTCGACCAGCTCGTTGTACGAGGTCGGATTGAAGCCCTTGAGCGCGATGTAGGCGATGCCTTCGTCCTTATCGAGAATGTAGTTCCAGTGCTTGTAGCCCTCGCCGCTGTTCTGCATGCGATCGACGCCGCGCACCGTTGTAATCTTGATCTCGCCGCGCTTCAGCTCGTAGTCGATCTTCTTGCCCGTGCTGGGGCGGAAGATCGTGAGCGTGACGGTCGTACCTTCTGGGCCGGTGATCTTGCGAACCGCTTCGTCGCTCGGTCCAGTCCTTGGTCGAAACGCCGTCGACGGCTTCGATGATGTCACCCGGTTGATGCCGCCGCAGGGCCGGCGAATCCTCGAGCGGTGAGAACACGTTCAGGCGATTCGTGGCCTTGTCGGTGCCAAGCTGAATGCCGACGCCGCCGAAATTGCCGACCATCTGCTTGTCGAAATCGACCGCGTCCGCCGGCCAGATTGGGGTCGTAGTCGTCGAGGCGGTTCAACGCGCCCTCGGTGAACTCGACGACCAGCATTTCCTCGGGCAGCGAAATGCTGACCTTGTTCACGTCGCGGATCGCCTTGAAGAGTCCGAGCAACGCGCTCATCCACATGCGTCGACGATTCGATTTCCTTGCGGCTTTCGGCCAGCTTGCCCAGGAAATGCTCGCGGGCGGTCGCGTTCGCGACGCCGTCGAACACTTTGGACGCGTTGTAAGCTTGGTCGTGTGGCGCAGCGCCTCGATGTTGTCGAGCGCGCCTTCCGCCATCGCCTGGTAGTTCGGCTTTTCGTAATAGAGCTGCGCACGATGTTCTGCACGATTTTGCTGCAGCAATCCCGCGTTCACGCCCTTCAGGCGACGTTGGATTTCCTCATCATTCTTGTAGAGGACTTCGAGGCGGACGCCGCGAAGTGCGTTCGCGCATCTGCTTGATATCGGCGTCACTGGGATAGAGCCGCTCCAGCCCCAGGTAGGAGCCGCCTTCGACCATTTTCATGGCTGGCGTAGCCCTCGGCCGCCGCGAGCAAGCGCGTGGAGATCCTGCACCCAATCCTGCCGCGCGAAGGCCTTTTCGTCGGCCGAGTAGGAGCTGGCCTGAACCGCGTAGCTCAGGGCGAGATAAATCTTGCCGTCGGTCAGGGCCTGCTTGGAGTGCTCGACGTTCCAGTCACAGATTTTTTGCCGAACTTCGTCGCGCGACGCGGTGGCCGACTCGAACGAATCGATCCACTTGTTCAGCTCGTCGACCCAGCTCGACTGGCCGCCGGTTTCGCGCAGCTTCATCAGTGTCGAGCGACCGGTGGAATAGTCGCCGTTGAGAATCGCGGCATACGCGGTCGACAGCGAGTCGTCCGCACGAGCGGCCGCGAATTGCGCCAAGGCGATCAACAGCGCGACGGCAGGCAGGGAAAGGCGACGCATCAGCACTCCCTTCACGACGTGCGACACCCGCGCGAGCAATCCGCCGGAATGAAGCAACGTCCGAAATTATATGACGCCGAATCAGGCGCGCACACCTCAGATTATTCGAACGAAATGTGTCCCGGGTGCGAGAATGAAATGAATCGAACGAATGGTCAGGCTGGGTAGATGGATGCCGGGAATATCACGCCGGGCACGGCCAATCGGAGGGTTTTTCGTCGGGAGGATGGATCGGGACGGCAAATTCGGCAGTTGAATCCGAGAGGGCGGAGCTCCCGCCGAGCCGCCCCCCAAGAGCCGCGCTCATTTAGCGATCGCCGACGTTGGAGCGGAATCCGAAATCTCAAACGTCAACGACGCCCAAAAGCTCTCCCAGTCCGCGTCGAGTTCTTTGGCGGCCGGCGTCATATGCGTCGGTTCACCAGCCAGACGCCCGACCGAGTGAGCGACAGACGCACGCGGCCCTGTGCGTCGCTGCGAATGTCAACGCGCGTCGCCTTCGCGTCCGTCTTCTCAAACGCGCTGACGAGCGCGCCTTCCAGCGGCTGGCCCTCGAACATCAGCCGCACCGGCATGGTGTCGCCGGAATGAAGCGTCGCCGGTGATTTCTCCGGTACGAGCTCCAACGTAAACCCCAACTCGCGATCCCAGCCGGCGTCGCCCTGACCATCGGCTCGAACCAGGCACTTCGCGGCGCGGGAATAGACCTCGCGTGCCGCATGCTTACTGTCGCCGTGCTGCTTGCGCAGCGCAATCCGTTCCAGCCCCTCGGTCTTCAGGTAGTTCTCAAACCTGTCGGCTTCCAATTCGACTCGCGCGTGGTTACTGCGGTAGCCGATGACGTGCCAGCCGGCGTCCGTGAGGTGCAGAAAACCGGCGGGATCGAGGCCGTCCTGCCCTGGAATGTCGTTGACGGTCTCGCCCGTCCAATCCGCGAACCGCACGATCCGCGACGGCGTGCGCGTGATTTTCTCGCCTTGAAAGTTCTCTCCGACCCGGAGCGAAAGCGTGACCAACCCCCCCGACTTCGGCGAAAACGTGCTCGGCTCGATCCAGAAGTCGTGCGCGCTGCGGAAGGGCCATTCCGATCGTAGCAGAAATCGCATGTCGGTGTCTCCGTAGGCGATACGCACGATGTCCTCGCCCGGATTTCCGCCGGTTGACGCAATCCCGCGCCGGAGGCGTTCAGGTGGTCTATCGGCGATTACGATAATCAATGGCTGCGGCTCGCGCCTGAAGCCGCGAAAGACACGACTGCATGCGTATCGCTCGTAATCTGCTGCCGCCGCGGTTTGCCTCACCGCCTGCATTCTCCCTGATCTTCGGCGCGCGCAGGATTCGGCCGGCGGACCGCTCGCGAGCCGCGATCGACTTCGCCCGCCCGCGCGTCGTAAAGCTCTATGGCGATGCGGCCGGTCGCGAGCACGGCTACGGCGTCGGCGTGATCGTGTCGGCGGATGGAAAAATTGCGACGACGACCGCAGTTATGCTCGAAAGCGCTGGTCTACGGGCCGTGCTGAACGACGGGCGACGCTTTCCAGCCAAAGTCATCGCCCGCGACGAGACCCACCAGCTCGCGCTGCTTCAGATCGATGGAGATCAGTTGACTGCCTTCGAACTCGGCACCAGCGAGACCATGCAACCCGGCGATTGGGTGCTCACCGCGGGCAATCCGTTCAAAGTGGCCGACGGTCCGGAGCCGGTTTCATTCATGCGCGGCGTCTTCAGCGGGCGCGCCGATCTGGCCGCGCGGCGCCGGGCCCAGGACGTCGCCTATCCGGGACAGGTGCTGCTGCTCGACGCCATCGTCTCGACGCCCGGACAAGCGGGCGGGCGCGTGGTCGATGCTGCCGGACGCCTCGTCGGCCTGATCGGCAAGTCCGTCGAGAGCACGCGCACCAACACGTTCCTGAACTACCCGATTCCGGTCGAGACCGTCGCGGATTTCGTCTCCGCGGCCGCCTCCGGCAATTGGTCAGCCGCGGATCCGACCGCTGAGCACAATGTCGCCGCTGGCCGATCTGGGCATTCGCGTTTTCGATGTGAGCGGCCCGGAGCCGCCTGCCGCTGGTCGGCGCGTTGGACATTCCCCGCGCGCGCGCGCGGGCGTTCGTGGAAGATCAGATTCTTTCGCTCGGCGGCGTCGTGGTCGGAACGTGCGGCGAATATGCCGACGCCCTGAAGCACGTCACGATCGGTCAGAAAGTGGAAATGATCGTGCAGCGCGGCGACGAGACGCTCGTGCTCGAACTGGTCGCGGGAGCCAGACCGCCGAGGAACTTCGCTGATCGCACCATGCTCCGCGACGCTGATGACGTTGCAAGCGGCAACCCAGCCCGCCACGCCCCCCGGCGCCGACCTCGTTCGCCAGCAACAGCTCGTTTTCCAGCACGCATGGCAGACGGCTACCGGCGGAATCGTGCGAATTGACACGATTGGCGGCGCGCAGCCGATCGAAAAAGTCGACGCGACGCCGGGCGAAGAGCGCACGGCCGTCGGATTCCGCCAGGCCGACGGGCCGAGCACCGGCGTGATCTGGTCGCCGGACGGTTCGATTCTTACCAGCAGCTTCAATTTCTATCGCGACCCGACCGTCATCACGGTCACGCTGGCTGACGGCCGGCGCTTCGTCGCGAAGCTGATCGCGCGCGACCTGCCGGCCCGCATCGCGCTGCTGAAAGTTGCAGCCAACGGGCTGCCCGCCGCCCGCAGCGCGCCGACTCGCGATCTCCATCGCGGCCAATGAGCGCTCACGCTCGGCATGGGATACGGCAGCGCCTCGCCCGCCGTCTCGGTCGGCATCATCAGCGGCCTGGCGCGCATGAACGGTATCGCCGTCCAAACCGACGCGAAGATCTCGCCCGCGAACCTACGGCAGCTCCTCAGCATCGATCTCGAAGGCCGCGTGCTCGGCATTTGCGTGCCGCTCGGCGGTGAAGATGTCACCGCCGGCGTGGAGTGGTACGACTCGGGCATCGGCTTCGCGATTACATCGGAGTTTTTGAACGAGCGGCTGCCGCGCCTTCAAGCAGGGCAGACGCTCGAACGTGGCCTGCTCGGCATCGCGCTCGATCCTGAAGAACCCGTCGTCTCGACAGACGCGACGACGACCATTGCCGAACCGGTCTCTCCGGGCGTTACCAGCGCACCGGCCAGCGCGCCCGCGGGTGGCGGGGTACGGATCGCTGTGCACCCCATTGGCCCTTCGGCCGCCGCCGGGCTGCTGGAAGGCGACTGGATTACAGCCGTCGGCAGTTCGCCGGTGAGGAAGCCGCTCGATTTTCGCCGCGCGATGGCACACGTGGTCGCCAGCGACGAAATCAAAATTGCCTACGTGCGGGACGGCACCCTCTGGAGGTGCGGGTGAAGTGTGTCAGCGCGAGGGAACTCCGCGCGTCCGCGCCTGATTCTCAGCCCTAGGCCTCACTGCACGGCCGAAGTGATCCGCAAATCCTCGCTCGATACCAGCACCGCCTGAGTCGCTCAACTCGTAAGGGCACGACGCAGGTGCCGACGCCGGCGGCCATCATCGCGATCTCAAAAACGGAATCACCGGCGGGCAGGCTGAGGTCGTGAAAAGTGAGCGCCGTTGTCCTCGCCTTATCCAGTTGTCCCGGCGAGCGTAGCACCATCGGATCGGAGCCCAGCGTAATGCAGTTGGCGGGCATGCTGACGCCACGATAGCCCATTCACAGACTCTGCCGCGCGCACGCGATACTCGATGATCAGCTGCGTCCCCGAATACGCAAGGCTCGCCCGTCTCCATGTAACGCGCTGCCATCTTCGCCGGTTTTTTCATCCTCGTCGCTCGAAGCGGCCTTGGCATCCGGAGAGGCGCGCTTCCGCGGTAGATCCTGCGGACCATCGAGAGTTTTGCGCTGGTATGTTGTTGGTCACGCGATCACGCCGTGAATCTTGGCGCGCCGCGTGAATTCACGATTGCCTGCTTTCAGCACGATCGCGATTTCGCCCTCGCCGGCGGTCGCGGCTTCAACCGGAATCGAAAATTGCCACGTTTGCGGCGAGATCGGCTTGGCTGCGTACCCCGTTTTGCCGTGCAGCGCAGAGCGCAAGCCGGGCTGCAACCGCCACTGATCTCTTTCGCGTCCAAGCCTTTTCACCGCCACGCTGGCGGTAACGCGATCACCCAGTCAATTGGGAAGGAATCTCGATGGCGGATGTCAGGACCGTCGGGCTTAACGACGATTTGCGATTCGACCTCAGAGCGGCCGGCCGCATCCACGCTGATCAGGCTCACACGGTAGCGGTCGTAGGACAAAATCTCCGGCACCTCAAACGCGATCTCGCCCGGACCGCGATCTGCGGAAAGCTCCGCCGCCCAGAGTGTCTGCCCGGCGCGCAGCGCCAGGCTCACGTCGTCCGGCAATTGCGTCGCGCGCATCGCCTGGTTTGGCAACCGAGCGCGACGCGGCCATCACCGACCGACCGTCGGGAAATGTCGGTGCGGCCTCGGCCGTCCAGTCAAAGCCCGTCGGCTCCGCGGCCGGAGTGATTCGCACCCAGATCCGCCGGGTCGAGCGCGATAGCCCTCGAATCTTGCCCATCAGGCGATCGGAGTATGTGACCGCCAGGCGCGGCTCGCGTTCCTCGCGCGGCGCATTGGCAATCGGAGTCGCGTCGATCACGTGCAGACAACCGTTCACAAGTTCCGCGAGGTACGCGGCGCGTACGGGGCCGTCGTCCTGCACGGCGAGTTTGGTCTCATTCTCCAGCGTCGGTGTGCCGGCGCCCGCGAAGCGGGGCTGGCTGCCTTCCAACCAGACGAGCAGCGGCCCTGCGTATGGCCTTCGAGACTGATGCCGATCTTCCCGTCGCTCGCGCATGGCGCGCGAATCTCCGCACGGTCGCCGATTTCACCGTCACCGGCCACTTCAACGAATCCGCAAATTGGCTTTGGTGCCGCCCAGAGCGGCATCGCGCAAGCGCATCGTCGAATCTGCCACGCGTGGACGGATACCAGCGTGCAGCAGCCCGTTCGTCGCAGCATCCAGCGGAATCCCGGCGCGCTCCCCACCCGGAGCGCGCACCTCCAAGACCGGAATACCGGCGGCGCGCTGCAACGGATCGTGCCAATGCACTTCGAATTGCACCGGTTGCCCAAGTTCCGGCGGGTTGTTCAACGTCGCCCAAACATACGCCGGCGCGCCGACCAGCACGCTGGCCACCGCGCCGATCGACCGACGATCCCACGCGGTCGCAACCGCGCGAGCGCCGACCGCGAGCGGCCGCCCTTCCAAAGGAAGTCGTCGAGGGCGGGGTTGTAGCTGGAGAATCCACCTTGGCTGAGCGGATCGTTGCGCGCTGGGCCATGCGCGGGCGCGGTGAGCGGAGTCAGCGTCGACGGCAGCGGACCCACCGTGTATTCGA
Organism: Phycisphaerae bacterium; assembly: GCA_044225155.1. Taxonomy (GTDB): domain Bacteria; phylum Planctomycetota; class Phycisphaerae; order UBA1845; family Fen-1342; genus CAYMBL01. The sequence continues at coordinate 10,696 of JBGAJB010000031.1, forward strand.
TCGTTTGCGGTGCGCCGGAGACTGGAATCCCCCCGGGGTAATGAGCACTGACAACGAAATCGAGCACTTTCGCGTCGGCCGGCAACACTTGAGCCGGTTTCTGAAACGCAAGCGTCGCGGTGCTGAGATCCGCGCTGCGCACATGGACGGTGAACCGGCCGTCCACGGCGTCGAGCGCGCGCGCGCCAAGACGCGCCTGCACGCGCAGGGTCTGTCCCGCCAGACTGTCGTCCGGCCGATACGTTACGGAAAATGCGCCTCCGGCCGAACGGTTTACCGTCTGCGTCGCGACGGCGCGGTCGCCCGCGTCCAGCCACTCGACCGTCACAGCCGATTCTCGCTCACTGGCCGGCGCGTGCTCCACCACGCCGAACACCGTGCACGACTCTCCAACGTTGAGGAACGAAGGCCCGCCGGCGAGAACCACGCGCGGACCGGTTTCACGCGGCGGCAACGTCCCGCGCACAAGCGCGAATTCGTCGCCGCTCTGCACCAGGCACGCCCAGCGCCGATCGCGGAGGATGCGTGTTTCGGATGGCATGTTGAACTGAACTACGCCATCGGCCAATGCCAGCTTTTTGCGGCACAAATCCGCCGGCTACCCAGAACAGCGCTCGCGTATCCGCAGCCGCGCCGGGCGCCCAGATGATTCCTGCGTCACTCCCGACGATCGCGCCCGCTTCCAGGCGCGACGCCAGCAGTAATCTGCGCGTCGCCACCGGACCGGCGTCGGCATCCAGGCCGGAGACGAGCAGGACATACGCGCCATTGGTAAGGCCATCGATGGCATCCCCGGTGTTTCGGCATTGACGTCGATCCAGTCCGCGAGCCGGCTGCCGGAAGCGTCGGCTCACCGGCGCTGAGCAGCGCGCCGGTAATCGGAAGCTGCGCATCAACGACCACGCGACGCGCCGGCTTTCCAGCCAGGCCGGCAGATCGACGCGCGCCGTAACTCGACCCGCAGGCCGCGCACGTTGCGAATGCGAATGAACGGCCGCGACCGCATCCGGCGCAACCATTTCCGGGCGCTTCGATCTCAACTTGAGACCGCGTGATGGACGCGAGTTTTCTTGGCCGCCGCCTCGGCAAACTGCGGACTCGGTCCGCCGCGGGCGCGCTCCAGCAGCGGAATCGCCGCCTCGGTCTCGCCATTTGCCTCCAAGTCATCCGCGAGCAGCAAACAGGCATTCGCGACCGCCGCGGTCAGCGGCAGCGAAGCCGCATTGCGCCGCTCTAATCGCTGTCTCTCCCGGCCGCGCGCGTCGATGGCAAATCCAATTCCGCCCGAGCGCGCGTGACTTCGATCGCCAGTCGCTCGTCAGCCAAACTCACCGGCCACGAGGCGGCGCGCTCGGCGAGCTTCGTAATCCGCGCCAGCCGAGCTTCACCCTTGACTCGCCCGCTTTGGGAATGACGACTTGCAGCGCCGGGTCCATGCGCTCCCATTCATTGTGCCGACGCCAGGTCTCCGCGAGTTCCACCGCCGCCTGAGCTTCATGGAGTTGGTCACTGCTGCGCAAAGCGTTCCAAGCGCCGGTCAGGGCCAACAAGGCGTTGGCCGATCTGTTCACCAGCCGGCGCGTTGCGATTCCCAGTGCCAGAAGACACTCGGGGCGCTGCTCCATTCCGGGACGGCGCTGACTGATGTCGCGCAGTGAACTGCGGCCGAAGAGTCGCTCGGCCCCGCCCCCCTGGCTGCATGCTCGCCCGCCGCGGCGAGGGCATCCGCGTCGTCGCGCAGTTTCTGATCACCGCGGGCGGTCCCGACAGAGTCGCTGCGTTTCGGCGTAGTCGCTCAACTCATAGCGTTCCAAGCGTCATTGCAGCCGCCGGCGACCACTGCGGCGGAACGCCGGTTTGCCCGGACGTAGTGGCCGCCAGCGCCCATGCCCCCGCAAAGAGAAGCAGTCCGAGATAAGAATGATGGCGAGTTCGCCCGGCTGGACGTTTACGTAGATTCATCGCGAGGAATTCTATGGGGCTGGGAAAGTGTCTCGACGTCACCCTGCCTGGGTGCTCGGTGCGACGTCGCAATCTTGAAGCCGACCTATTCGAAAACGACCATCTCGCGCAGCAGCCGCAGTCGCTGCTCCACGTCATGCTTCGCGGACGCGCGACAGGGCCTCTTCTACCGAAAACGACTCAATCACGAAGGATGCCACGACCGAGCCGCGGGCCATCGCCGCCCGCAGGGTCATGCGATCCTGACGGCCGACCGACGCGAGGAATCCAATCATCGCGCCGGCGAACGTGTCGCCGCAGCCCGTCGGATCGATCGTCTTCTCGGTCGGAAACGCCGGCATCTGACACAGATCGTCGCGTGACACGAGCAGGCTGCCGTGCTCGCCCTTCTTGATCACGACGAAGCGCGGACCGCGTTTCAGAATCTCTTTACCGGCCGTGACAAGGTTGTACTCACCTGTGAGCAGCCGCGCCTCGCCCTCATTGAGCACGAGGCCGTGAACGGCCGACAGCGCCCGATGCAGCGTCTCGCTCTCCTGACGAATCCAGAGGTCCATCGTGTCGCACACGATCAAGTCAGCGCCGGACATGTGCATCGCGAAGCCGTGCTGGAGCGAAGGGTGCGTGTTCGCGAGAAACACGAACCGGCTGTCGGCAAACTCCGTCGGAATGGCCGCGCCGCGCTCGGCCAGCACGTTCAGATCGACCTCGACGGTCTCGGCCTCGTTCATCGCACCCTGATAGCGCCCGTGCCAGCGAAAGGTCTTGCTCCCCTTCCGCACTTCCACGCCGCGCGTGTCGATGCCGCGCGACTTCAACGGTTCGAGTAGCCGCACATCAAAGTCGTCGCCGACGACGCCCACCAGCCGCACTGGCGTAAACAGCGCGGCCGCGAGGGAGAAATAGATACTGGAGCCGCCGAGCACTTCGGACGCCTTGCCGTGCGGCGTTTCGACGGTGTCGATGCCGATGGAACCGGTAACGAGCAGAGACATTCAAAAACCTCCGAGGGGGTGAGGGTAGCGGGAGAATAGCGAATGGCGAAGAGCGAATGGTGCCCCACGAGATTCCGGCTACGGTTTGCCATTCGACAATCAGCTCAACGGCCGTGGGCGGCCCCGCGTGCTGAACGCTTGATTCGATTAGTTCGCTCTTGGCCATTCGCTATGATCCGTGCCGTGCAGATTGCCAGGACGATTGCGGACGTACGCTCAGCGGTGGCTCGTGCGCGCGGTGAGAACCGGTCAATCGCACTCGTGCCGACCATGGGTGCACTGCATTCCGGCCATGTTTCGCTGATCGATTCGGCACGTCGCAAGCAGCGTGACGACGGTTCTGAGAATTCCGACGGCACGCGACCGTTTGTCGTCGTCACGATCTTTGTCAATCCGACGCAATTCGCACCGCACGAGGATTTCTCGCGCTATCCACGCGACGAAGCGGGCGATCTGCGCGCCTGCGAGTCAGCCGGCGCGGATCTCGCGTTTCTACCGGGCGTCGATGAGATGTATCCGGCGGACGCGCGCACCCACATCCACGTCGCGCAACTGACGGACACACTCTGCGGCCCCTTCCGGCCCGGACACTTTGACGGCGTCGCAACCGTCGTCGCCAAGCTATTCAACATCGTGCGGCCGGATGTGGCCTACTTCGGTCGCAAGGACGCGCAGCAACTCGCGGTGATCCGTCGAGTGGTCCGCGATCTCGATTTCCCCGGAACTCGTTGGCTGTCCGACCGTTCGAGAACCCGACGGCCTGGCGCTCAGCAGTCGCAACCGCTATCTCTCGCCCGAACAGCGGCAGCAGGCGCTTTGCCTGATTCGTGCACTGCGCCACGCGGAAACGCGCATTCGCGCGGGCGAGCGCGACGCCGAACGAATCACCTGCGAAATGCGCGAAATGATCACGCAAGCCGGCCCAAGCAGAGTCGATTACGTCAGCATCGTTGATGCGAATTCGTTACAACCGGTGAAAGCGATCGGCGCGCCCGTTCTCATCGCGCTCGCGGTCCACATTGGCACCACGCGGCTCATCGATAACATCACGGTGGACCCGCGCGCCAACGGCGGATAGCCTACTTCGCGGCCGCGCGGATCCGCGGCGACGAGGCGTTTCCCCTGGCGGTCGGCGGCCTCGTGGCGAGTTCATGACGGAGCGCGCATGTATCCGGTCATTTTCACGATTCCCTGGATCAACAAGGACATTCCCGGCTACGGCCTCATGCTCATGCTGGGATTTCTCCTCGCGATCTGGTGGGCCGTGCGCCGCGCCACGCGCTCCGGCGGCAATCCGGACGTCATCCTGAACCTGGGGTTCATCGCCCTGCTGGCGGGTGTCGTCGGCGCGCGGATCATGTACGTCGTCCACTACTGGGATCAATTTTCGCACCGCGGCAGTCTCCTGCAGGTCTTGTGGGGCATTGTCGACGTGTCGCGCGGCGGCCTGGAGTACTACGGCGGATTCATTCTCACGATCGTCGTGGTCTGCCTCTGGCTCAAATTCGTCGAGAAAGTCTCGCTCCGCTGGTACTTCGACATCGTCGCTCCCAGCGCCGCGGTCGGCTTGGCGTTCGGCCGGCTCGGATGCTTCCTGAATGGTTGCTGCTTCGGCGCGGTTTGTGAGCATCCGTGGGGTGTGCAGTTTCCGTACGGCAGCCCGGCCTCGATCGAGCAGTGGAAAGGCGGGACGCCCGGAGCCGAATTGCCTCAGCAGCTCATTTTCCAGCACAACGCCACGGGCGTAGCCGCTCCGATTTCGCGCGAAAGCATGGCCGCGACCGACGCCCAGATTGACGCCGCCCAAAAGGCGTATGACAAGGCGGAGAAGCACCTGGCCGAAGCGACGGATAAGGCGAAAGCGGCCGGTCGAACACTGCAGGACGATCGCGAAGTCCAGACGGCCGCACGCAGAAGTGTGCAGGGCGTCGTTGGTCAGTTCGTCGACATATGCATCAACATGCAGCGCTATCAGATGTCGGCGGACGCGCTGCGGGCCCTCGCCCAGCAGCACCAGCCGCGCATCGTGCACCCGACCCAGATCTATTCCACGATCACGGCCGCACTGATCGCATTGATCCTCGATCGTCTCTACTGGCGACGTTCGCGCAAGACGGGCAGGTGATCTTCGCTCTGCTGGCGATCGAGCCCACCGCGCGCTGGGTGCTGGAGCTGATCCGCGCGGATAATCCGATCGACACCGCCGGCGGGACGATCTCGCAGGCACTGGCGATCGGCATGACGTTGATCGGAATCCTCGGCCTCGTCGTCCTGCACTACATGCCGCCGCGCTCCCCATCGCCGCAAATTTGGGAACCCGAGCCGGAAGGCGACGCCAAGCCGCGCGGCAAGGCGGGCCAGGTTCCGGCCTAAAACTGGTCGCTTCAGCCCTGACTACAGGGCGCGACTGGCCGAGTACGGCGTTCGATTTGTGAACCTGACTACATTCCAGATTTTTTCTCATCGGCTGCAAGATTTTCGGCCTCAGCGAACATGAGAGGCGGGCACTGCGCGCCCACATCGTGAACTAGGCGTTTTTTGGACAGGGCGAGTTTTCCGACACATCTCCTTCGCCGTCCCCGCCGGCGCCGGAGAGGAACCAGGAGGAGCGCATGAAGCAACTGCTTGCGGCGGCGGGACTTGGGTGCATCGGACTGGTGGCAGCGGCGCACGCCGGCGTCACCGATCTGAACATCACCCTGGATGGAGGAGCGTCCAGTCTGTTCCTCGCGGACGGAACGTACGACGAGGGTACCGACTGGACCTGGCACACCAATCCCAACAGGGCCGCGGCTGCCTTCCCGACCGAGGATTGGATCGGCCCCGGGCCGGTCACGCTGGGAAATGACGTCACGTATGACGGAGCGAACGGCACCGTTCGCATCTACAAGTACGCGACGAATCACACCGGCTTTGACTGGACCGACTTCCATATCACGGTCACACCCGATCCCGGCACGACGCGCTCGTGAACCTGACCGGCTCAACCCGGTTCAGCGACATCACCGTGCAGCCCAACGGCGATGGCACCACGGACATCTGGTACTTCACCAACCTCGGCGCCGGCGATACGCCGGTCGGGGCGGGTGTGGTGGCACGCCTGGACGTCCAGGCGCGTTACCGGAGCCGGAAGCTTCAGCCTGACGCAGCATCCCACCCTCGAGCCGGACTACGCTGGCATTGCTGGCGCTGGGCGGACTCGCGGCGCTGCGACGGCGCTGAGAATCCTTTGCCGGGCTCTCCACCGGCGAGGAGTGATAGAGAACAACGCAGGCGGCTCGCCGACATCGGCGAGCCGCTTCTTTGTGGCACCGGTTTTCAACCGGTGGTTTTCGACTTCTGGGATGGCTTCTAGCTCAACTCGGCCAGGTTTCGCTTCAGCGTCGCAATCGTGTCGCTCAGTTCCGTCAACCTGGCCCGCTCCGCCTCCACAACTTCCGCCTTCGCTTTGGCGACAAAGCCCTCGTTCGAGAGCTTCCCTTCGAGGCGCGTCGCGGCGCTCGTCTTTTCGTCCAGTTCTTTCGAGAGGCGCTTGCGCTCGATGTCCAGATCAGCCAGCCCGGCGATCGAGACGAACACCTCGATCGTCTGCGTTGTCGGTTTGCCGTCGGCCGGGGCGCCGGCCACGCTGAGCACGCGCGTCATCGACTGCGGCGGCTTCGGGCTGTCCATACCGATCGCGAGACCTTCTTTTTCGACCTGGCCGAGTCGGGCGATTGTCGCGCTTCCGCCGCGCAGCGTGGCGGCCGTCGTCGCGTCGCAGCGAATCACCGCCGCGGGGAGATTTCGCAGGGCCGGTTGCTTGGCCTGCGAGCGAATCGCGTTGAGGCTCGTGCGAATTTCACGCACGGCGCGAATGACGGCCAGGAAGGCGTCCACCTCGCGCTCGGCGTCGGTCTGGGAGGCGACTTCGGCGAGCCAAGCCGTGTCTGAAGTCACCGGTTGGAAACCGGTGCCGCAAGAATTCACCACCTGTTGGAAACCAGTGCCACAGGGGTTTTCGATGAGCCCGGTTTTCGGCCACGGCGCGACGATCAACATCGGAGCCGTGTCCGGCAGTGGGCGATCGGCCGGCCAGATCAATTCGTAGTGCTTCGGTATCTCGCGGCCGATTTCCGCCCAGATCGCCTCCGTGACATGGGGCATCGCCGGATGGAACAGCGCGAGCACGATGTCAAACACCTGGAGCAGCGTGATCTTGACGTCATTTTTCTCGGCATCGTCGGCATCCGCGTCGCGCAGGTGGCTCTTCACTTCCTCGATGTACCAGTCGCACAGGTCGTTCCAGAAAAACGTGCGCACCGCATCGACGGCGGCCGCGAATTCGTAGTTGTCGATGCGCCGATCGACTTCGCGGATGCACGCCAGCAGCTTTACGCGAATCCATTTTTCGAAGAGCGGCATTTCGCTCGGCCGACGGGCGGTGTGCAGCGTCTGAGACGAGTTGTCGCGGCGATTACTTTCATTGGCCCCTCCCTGACGGTCGGGGTTCTGTTCGTGATGCGCACGTCGCGGCAGGTGGGGATCACAAAACCGGTCGCGGCCTGCCAGAGCTTCGTGACGAGATTGCGGCCAAGCTCGAAGCGCCGTCGCTCGTATTCACCGTGCGGCCGTCGGGAAGCTGCATCGGCTTGACGGGGATACGGATGTCCTGCGTTTCGGTCGCGAGCTGCGCGAGCGTGAAGCGCAGCGCGTCGGCCCCGTAGGCGTCGATGATGTCGAGCGGATCGACGCCATTGCCGGCCGACTTGCTCATCCGCCGGCCCTGCCCGTCCTGAATCACCGCGTGGATGTACACATGCTGAAACGGCACGCCCCTCGACGCGCGCGCCTCCGGCCCGCTGGCTGCCCTCTCCAAGCTCCTTGCCCGTGTTGTAGAGCCCGGTCATCACCATGCGCGCGACCCAGAGCGTGATGATCTCGCGCGCCGTGGAAAGCACGGACGTGGGGTAGAAGTAGTCGAGATCGCTGACTTGATCCGAGCCGCGGCGGTGAGGAAGCGGGGACTGCACGCGCGCCGCACCCGTTTTGTCGGTCCCGGCTCCCTCACGGTCGCGGCTCGGTTCGGAGTCCGGCCAGCCGAAAGTCGAGTGTGGCCAAAGGGCGGAGCTGAACCAAGTGTCGAGGACGTCGGGGTCTTGGGCGAAGGTTGCGATATCCCATAGCCGTTTGCACGCGGGGTAGCGCGCATCGGTAGAGAAAATGATGCCAGTCCGGACCGGGTCCGGTGTATTCCTCGCGACAGCCTGTGTTGAACCAACGGGATTGCCATCCGTAAGCAAACGCATCGCGGAGATTGCCCCGGCATCTCTCGCGCAAACACGAAACTGTGTGGGATTTCGATCATCTCCCGGCTCAAGAAAGAACTGTCCGTTGCTTCCAATGGCCGATTCGAATTGCTTCAATGCACCACGAAGTTCGTGATAGAGCTCATCTATGCGTCGCGAGATTGCAACCGTATTGCCATGAACTCCAATTCGACGGAATGTCCCGTTCCACACCGGAATGCGGTGCCCCCACCAAAGTTGCCGGCTGATGCACCAGTCGCGTTTTTCGCCGAGCCAGTCAAGGTAGGTTTTCGCGTAGCGCTCGGGGAAGAACCGCAGGCGCCCGTCGCGCACCGCCTCCATCGCTGATTCAGCCAGCTTCGGGCCGTTCGCGGCATCCATCCGCACGAACCACTGCTCGCTCCGGAGCGGCTCGATCGCCGCCTTACTGCGGTCGCTATGGCCGATCTCCGTTTCGTACGGCTCGATCTTCTCCAGCAGCCAAGCGGCTTCGAGGTCCGCCACAACTTTCTTGCGCGCGTCCTTCTTCATTCCCGCGTAGGCGTAGGCGGGTTCCGCTTTCCTTCGCTATTCGCTCTTAGAAATTCGCTGTTGCCCCGTTCATTGATCCGCCCATCCGGCGTCAACAGATCGATGATGCCGAACTCGTCCGGCTGGCCCTGCTTCCGCTGCCAACAGGCGTAATCGTTCGGATCATGCCCCGGCGTCACTTTCACGCAGCCGGTGCCGAATTCGCGCTTCACGAGCATGCCGTCGGCCACCACGGGGATCGCGCGGCCCATCAGCGGCAGCAGCACGTGTTGCCCGATCAGCGCCTGATAGCGCTCATCTTCCGGATGCACCGCCACCGCCGTATCGGCGAGCATGGTCTCGGGACGAGTCGTGGCGACGATCAAATAGTCGCGGCCAAGCTGCGCAGCGGGCGCCGTCGCACGCGAAATCGCGCCAGAGATCGCCGAATCGGTCAGCGGATCGCCCGAATCCTTCGGCAAGATCGGATACCGGATGTGCCACAGATTCGTCTTGACCGTCTTATGTTCGATCTCGTCATCCGCCACGGCGGTCTGAAGAGCCGGGTCCCAGTTCACGAGCCGCAGGCCGCGATAGATCAGGCCATCGCGGAAGAATCGGAAAAACGTCTCGTACACCGCCTTCGCGCACTGGTCGTCCAGCGTGAAGCGTGTGCGCTCCCAGTCGCACGAGCAGCCCATGCGGCGGAGCTGGTTGAGGATGCGGGCGTTGTAGTCTTCCTTCCACTCCCAGATTTTCTGAACCAGCCCTTCGCGCCCCAGCTCATGGCGCGAGAGCCCTTGCTCCTCGCGCAGGCGCTTTTCTACGACGGCCTGCGTCGCGATACCGGCGTGATCCGTCCCCGGCAGCCAGCAGGCGTTGAAGCCCTGCATGCGCTTGCGGCGAATGAGCATGTCCTGCAGCGTGTTGTTCAGCGCGTGACCGAGATGCAGTGCGCCCGTGACGTTCGGCGGCGGGATGACGATCGTGAACGGCGGGCGCGACGGGTCGGCTTCAGCGTGAAAATATCCGCCGGCGGTCCACGCTTCGTAGATGCCGCTCTCAAACGCCTTCGGATCGTACGCACCGCTGCTCATGAATCCGCCTTGCCGCCCAACGCTGTACTTTTGCCGCTGAGGCCGAAAGCTCACGCTTCCGGCTCTGAAGCTCCATTCGGAGTCGGCAGAATAGCCGGAGTGGGACGGTTTTTCCGGTCATGAGCGGCCGCATCCGCGCTTCCCTCACAATCGGAGTCGGATGCCACGCAACAGAGCCTGGTCCACGGCGTTGGGTGCCATGAGGTGCCCTGCCGACGGCTGTTCGCGTTGGCATGCGTCCACCGAGGGGCTTCGGCCGTCAGGAACAACGCCATCCGACGGAATGGTGTCCAGTACCTCGCCAAAATGGGCGTCACTTCGTCAGCCTCATGCCGACGCGAACACCGTCGGCATGGCACCCAACACCCGGCAGGCCAACCCAAAATCGGCAACTTCGAATCGGAACTTCTCGATTTGCTTAGGGACTTCGCGAAGGGCAGATTGTTCCGGCCGGTATCGCTTCAATTGGGCTGCTGAGCTTCGCGTGCAGCTTGCTCACGGCACGGAGCGATAATCGTTGTCATGCGCCGCGCTGAGCGAGAGTCTGCAGGTTCACTTGCAACGAAAGGGCAGATTTGGCTGGTACCCAGCCCCTGCCATCCGCCACAATGGCGTCCTGGTGTCCCGGAAGCATCGCTGCTTCGAACGGATCGACGGCGCATGCTCCCCTTTTCGCCAGCGATGGGCATCGAGGGATCTCGAATGATTGGGAGCAGGATTTTGGGGTTGGCTGGGATTCTCCCCAGTCTCGCGGCGTCAATGTTTGCGCTCGGCGGTTGCCCGGATCAGCAGTCCGGAACGGGGACCGACGGCGGCGCGGCCACGGCGGGAGCGCCCGGCGCTCCCGGACCGAGCGGAGCGAGCGGCGCACAGGGTGAACCCGGTCCGGCGGGACCCATCGGACCGGCGGGTCCGCCGGGCGATCCGGGCTTGGACGGCGCCGATGGTACGAATGGTCTGGATTGCTGGGATTTGAATGGCAACGGAGTCTTCGACCCCGCCACGGAAGATCTGGACGGAGACGGAGTCGCTAGCGCGGGTGACTGCGCGGCGAACGGCCTTTATGGGAGCGGCGCCGGCGGCGACGTCACCGTTACCGGGCTGACGTTTTGGAATATCGCTCCTCCAGCGAGCACGTCGTTTCACAACCTGACGATTGAGAGCGGCGCACTGCTTTTTGTGCCCAGCGGAATCGAGATTCGCTGCACCGGCGACCTGACGGTGCGCGGCGCGGTCGTGGTCGACGGCGGCGCGCTGGGTGAGCAGTACGAGGAATTGGTCGACATGCAGATTCGCCCGCCGAATCCAGGCATAGCGCTCTCTCCGCCGTCACATGCGCAAAACGGCGACAACCAGGACTCGCGATCCGGCGGCTCGGGCGGCGTGGGCATCAGCGCC
>JBGAJB010000387.1:0-2675 GCA_044225155.1 Phycisphaerae bacterium
CCGGCGGCGCAGGAGCCGCGCCCCCGAGGAGAATCTCGCGCGGCTGCCCGCCGGGCTGCGTAGCGGGCGCAGGCCGTGCGCGGAACCGCCGGAACAGGCTATTGCTTTGGCCGTGGGCGTCCACGACGAGCGTCAGAGCCAGCAGCGCCGCGAGACAGCGAAGCGCCGAAGTCCTCGGCGAATAGACCGAACCCAAGGTTTTTGAGTTGAAATTCACTGCCCGCCCTCGCTCAAAGTGACCGTCCCCACACCCGTCACGACGCCGCGCACCTCGCGCCGCTGCTTGACGTCGCCGATCCACACCCGGACCGTGTCGCCGAAGCGACCGGAATCGCGGGCCGTGCCGGTGAGTCGCAGCGAAACCGTTCCCTCGCGCAGCACCGTCACGGGCCGCGACGACTTCACCATGTCCATGGGTTTCACGTCCGCGCGTGTGAGCATGCCGCCCGTGTCCACGAAGCGCTTGGCTTGCTGGCCGACGATTTCGTCGATGTTCGTGAGCCCGACTTGCTCAACCGAATCGAAAACGCGTTCGACCAGCCGCAGGGCGTCACGCTTGATGTACGCGCCGACGTTTATGGGATTGATCGCGACGAGCACTTTCTGCGTGAGCCGGACATGCGCCCCAACGCGAATCTGCTGCAGGAGCCGACCGTCGCGTCGCAGGGAGACGTGATACTCGCGGAATCCGAGGGCGGCGTCGCGCCGACCGACGATGTTGAACTCCAGCGGCGGCGACTTCAGCTCCAAAAACTCGCGGGCGGCCGTTTCAAACTCGACTTCAGGGGTGCCGCCGAGGCTGGCGAGGTCGGCCGCGATGCGCGCTCGGAGCGCGCCCTCGAGCGTGCCTTCAGCTTCCGCATTGCGCAAGAGCGGCGCGTCCTCCGACGTTTCTGTTCCGTCGCCGCCCGTCGAATCCGCTGGCGCGCCGGCCTCCCCCTGTGCCGGCGACGCCATCGTGACGCGACAAGCCGCCGCGCCTCCGAAATTCACGCGGGCAAGATTTACTCCCAGCTCCGCCAGCCGCGCGTGAATTGCGTCATGGGTGATCGTCGCATGGGAGGCGTCTGAGGCCGACTCGCTGAAGACCGGCTTGGGGCCGATCGCTGCCATCAACTGGCCGTCCGCTTCGGAGAAGTCGAGCACATCTGCAAGCGTCACGGCCGCCGTCGAGGTGGTGATGGAACTTCGCAACTTCAAATGGCTCGCAGCCGGCTCCACGAGGTCGTCGGCAGAGGCCACGATGGGGAGAAGCGCGAGGAGGCAATAGCGAAGCGCGAAGCGCGAAGCGCGAAAGAAAACACTCGCGTCGCCGCCCCGACCACGTCCTGCTTCGGTTCCTGCTCGACTCATTGCGCCTCCTCGAAACAACGCCGTTCCTCAGCCATCTGCCACTAGCGATTCGCTATTCCCCGCCTATCTCCTCAGGTTCGCCACGGTCTGCAGCGCCTGATCAGCGGTCTCAATCGTTTGCGAATTCATCTGGAAAACACGCTGTGTTTTGATCAGTTCGACGAGTTCCGTCACCGCTTCCGTGCTGCTCAGTTCGAGTGTGCCGGGCAGCAACGTGCCGGTTCCGCTCTGTCCGGGCGTCACTTCGACCGGATCGCCCGAGGCGCCGCTCTGGAGGTACACGTTGGAGCCGTATTGAATCAGGCCGCTCGGATTGGGGAACTGTGCGAGCTGAATCTGGCCGAGTACCTGCGGTACGCCGTTGGCGTCCGGCGCGACGACTTGCCCACTCGACGTGAACGACACGAGGTTGTCGGGCGTGCCCTGCGGTACTGAAGGCGAGCTTTTCAGCTTGAATCCTGCGCTGTTTCCGAGCACGAGGTCGCCGGTCGCGTTTCGTACGAAGTTGCCCGCCCGTGTGTAGGCCGTGCGGCCGTCGGGCAGCTCGACTTGAAAGAACCCGTCACCCTGGATCATCGCATCGAGGGCGCGGCCGGTTGGCGTGGCCGATCCCTGCGTGAAGAGAATCTGCGTATTGCTGAGGCCGACCCCCAGGCCGATCTGCGTGCCGAGCGGCGAGGTGGTCGTGTCGCTGGTCTGCACTCCGGGCTGCGCGCGGAGCTGATAGAGCATGTCCTGAAAATTCGCGCGCGACGGTTTGAAACCGACCGTATCCGCGTTCGCGATGTTGTTCGCGATCACGTCGATCTTTGTCGAAAGGGCCTGCATGCCCGTCGCGGCCGTGTGTAGTGCTGTAATCGCCATCGGTTCTGCCTGCTCCGCTGCTCCGTTTCCGACACTCTGCCCCAGCGCCGCTCGAATCCGCGGCGTTATCCATTAGTCGTCATTCGCTGTTCCTATGGGCTGACCGCCGCGATCAGCCGCCCGAGCGACTGATCCTGCAAACTCGCCATCTGGGCGTTGAGCTGATACGCGCGGGAGGCCTCGATCATCGAGACCAGTTCCTGCATCGGCTGCGAGCCCGAGCTTTCGATCTGATTTTGCACGACGGCCGCATCGCTCTTTTTCGTGGCAAGCCCCTGGGGCACGACGAAGCGGCCTTTTTCTGTTTGGCGCAGCGCGTTGTAGTCAGCCACATCAACGACGCTCAGCTCGCCGACGCTGACGTTGTCCTGCTGCACGCGGCCGTCTTCGCTGATGGAGATATCCCCGCCGCGCGGATTGATGCGGAGCGGCCCGCCGCCGACGCCGAGCACACGCGC
>JBGAJB010000388.1:0-2668 GCA_044225155.1 Phycisphaerae bacterium
TCTGCCCCCACCACGGCGGCGCGGCATGTTCTCGCGCGAGCAGCGCGGCGATCGACTTGTGGTCCATCTTGCGCCCTCCCGCCGCGTCGATCACTCGAAACCACTGGGACCAGCCTCGGCCCGTCCGTTTTGCCACGGCATCGTCGCTGATGCCGGCGTGATTGGCTGCGCTCGATTCCGCGCGCGGGACGCGTTTCGAGTTGCGACGGGCTTGCGCGGTTCGGCTTGTCGCGCGCCGGGGTCCAGCAGATTTCGATTTTGACATGAGCTGCCTCCAACACGAGAACTGAGAAGAGCAAGCTAAACGATTCGCGGCGAGATTCCAAAATGGGCAGCGACGCGGGGGAGTAGCTCAGTTTGAACCGAGCCGCGACCGTGAGGGAGCTGGGATCAGGAAAAACCATTCGCGCCAGCCAAAAAATCATGCTTTATTTTGGCTTCCTGACGGCGCGGCTCAGACAAGCATGCGGGGCCTACCCGATGCCGGCGCAGGGCTAGATCGTCTGCTCAACCCCCGGCTGATCGATGAACGTCCGCTGCCAGAGCTCCAGATTGAGCAGCGCGTAGATCAGGAACGCGTGATCCCCGCGGTTCTCGCGATTCGCACGGATGACGCGCTCGACGGCGCTCGGCTCGAACAGCCCGCGTTCGCGCAGACGCTCCGCCGAAAGGCAGTCAGCGATCAGCGGATCAAGATCACCGGCGATCCACTTGCGCAGCGGCGCGCCGAATCCCGTCTTGCTGCGATACAGCACGTCATTCGGCAGATAGCGCTGCATCGCCTTCTTCAGCAGGTGCTTGGTCTCGCCGCCCTTCATCTGCAGCGACTCCGGCGCGCGGGCCATCAGCCGCATCAGCTCCAGATCCATGAACGGCACGCGCGCCTCGATCGACGCCGCCATGCTGGTCTTGTCGCTGTAGAGGAAATTGTGCGCCGCGAGAAACGTGTTGTTCAGCATGTGCGAGTGAAAGTTCAGTTCGCCGTGGCCGCGAAAACCGGCCGCGTAGCGCTCGTAGCAGGCCGGCGGAGTTTCCACCCCGTTGAAACGCCGCGTCAGCTCTTGCGAATAAAGCTCGCGGCGCACGGCCGGGCTAGACCAGTCCGCCAGCTCCAGGTGTCGTGCCAGGCCGCGCCGCGTCAGTCCGCGCGAGAATTTTCGCAGTCGGCGCGGCAGAGCGGCCTGCGCGCCCATCAGGGCTGTGGCCGTTCCAGTCGCGGCACTGAGCGCGGGCGCCGCCGCCCAACTCGGCACCCAGTCATATTGCGCGTACTTTCGAACGGCCTCGTGCGAGCGATAGCCGAAGAAAATCTCGTCGCCGCCCGTGCCCGAAAGCAGCACCGTGATGCCTTCCTCGCGGGCGCGCTTCGCGATCATGTAGGCCGGAAACACAGCCGGATCGGCGTCCGGCTCGTCAAGGTGATAAATCATCTTCGGCAGCAGCTTCACCACGTCGGTCGTGAGCTGAAAGCTCGTGAGATTCACGCCGAGTTTCTCAGCGACGCGCTGCGCGTACGGCAGGTCATCCACGAATCCGTCGCGCGCGTTGTCTTCTTTCGACCACCAGGCCGTGTAGCACTTGATCTCGCGCTGCGGGAACGAATGGCGCATGCAGGCGACGATGCTCGACGAATCCGCCCCGCCCGAGAGAAACGCGCCCAGCGGCACATCCGAGACCATTTGCCGCCGCGTCGTGCGCATGAACGTGTCATGCACGCGCTCGGCCCATTCATCCTCGCTCGCGCCGCTCTCCGGCTCATATTCCAGCGTGAACCAGCGGCGCACTTCCGCGCGTCCATCCTTCCAGCGCAGCAGATGCCCCGGTTCGAGCTTGCGAATCCCCTCAAACATCGTGAGGTCGCCGGGCACCCAGAGGAATGTCAAGTATTCCGGCACGCGAGCCTGATCGAGCCGCCGCGGGACGCCCGGCACCTGAAGCAGCGACTTGATTTCCGAACTGAAGAAGAGCCGGGCGCCGTCCTGCCAGTAGTAGAGCGGCTTGATCCCGACATGATCACGCGCCAGCAGCAGCTCGCGCGTGCGGCAATCCCAGATCGCCAGCGCGAACATGCCGTTCAGTTCCTGCAGAAAATCCGCGCCACGCTCCTCGTACAGGTGCAGCAGCACCTCCGTGTCGCTGTGGCTGCGAAATTGATGCCCGGCCGCCAGCAAACGCTCGCGCAGCTGCTCGAAGTCGTAGATTTCGCCGTTGAACGTGATCCAGACAGTGCCGTCCTCATTGCACATCGGCTGATGGCCGGCTGGCGAGAGATCGATAATCGACAGCCGCCGATGCCCAAACCCGACCTGCCCCGCCGCGTCGCTCCAGAAGCCGGAATTGTCCGGCCCGCGATGCGCGATGACGCGCGTCATCGCCTCGAGCAGCTCGGGCTGATGCAGGCCGACATATCCGCAGATGCCGCACATGGGTCAGGATTCCTACGCCGTTACATGGCCGCCGGTTCGCCGGGCGTGCTCTGCCATGAGCAAATTTATCGCGTCGCGCACGATGTCATCCCAGGACCGGAAGAGCTGCTCCGCCCGCCGACGGCCGGCCGCCACGAGTTGCGTCCGGCGTGCTGCGTTCCCTTTTAGATCAAGAATGCAATCCCGAATCTGCGCCGTGTCGAACGGATCGAAATAGACGGCCGCATCGCCGCAAATTTCCC
>JBGAJB010000389.1:0-2666 GCA_044225155.1 Phycisphaerae bacterium
CTTCCTGAATGTGAACCCGGACCGTAGCGCCGTGCGGGCTCAGCGTGCTGGGCACGCCGTCGGGCAGCGTGATGTCGAATGGCGCGATGCGCCAGACGAACAAACCCTTCTCCAGGTCGCTGCCGATGACCGTGCCGCTCGCGAAGTATGGGTAATTGCCCCAAAGGCCGTTGAACTGGGCCGCGTTGTCCTCGACCCACGTGTCGAAGTAGTACTTCTCCTGAATCGCGAGCGGATTCGCGATGTCGTAGACGTGCAGGCCGCTGCGATAGTTCGCGGCATAGAGCAGGCCGTCTTTCACGTAAAAATTGTGGCCGATCGCCGTATTTGAATTTGTGTAGGTCCCGGCGATGAACGGATTCGCGAGGTCGGCGATATTCACTACGATGATGCGCGTGCCGACGCCGAAATCCTGTTCGTCTAGCTCATCGTTGATAAAGGCGTACTGACGATCATCGGACAGCCACACCTGGTGCGAGAAGGCCGCCTGTGCCCACTGAATGCGCGAGAGCGAGACGATATTCGTCTTGTTCGTCACATCCAGAATCTCAAGGCCGGTCTGATCAAAGCCGCCGTTGAAGCCGTCGCAGGCGAAGACGATCTCTTTGCCCGCATACGGGCCGCTGGTGTAGTTCACAGGCAAGCACTCGTGGACGTACTTGTTGGTCCACGCGGTCACATACTGAGGATTCGAGGGATCGGGCTGCAGGTTGTAGATGCGCAATCCATTTGACCCGCCGCCGCAGCGATACAGGTAGCCGCTGGCCGTGTTCACGAGCACCGTGTGCGTCGCTGTCGGCGTGGGCCCGGTGGTCACTTCGCGCGTTTTTGTCACCACGCCGTTGTCGATATTGCTCAGATCGATGACCTGAATGCCGTTACCGCCCTCGCTGACCGCATAGGCATACGTGCCGTAGACCTGCGCATCGCGCCAGAGGCTGTTCGGGCCGGTGATGTGCGCGACAACGTGCGGGTTCAGCGGATCGGTGATCTCAACAAACGCGGTGCCGGTCGACACACCGATGATGGCGTACTCGCGACCCGACGGCGACGTGTATCCCCAGCAGTCCGAAGCGCTGGTCGCGCCGCTGTTCAACTCCGGAAGCGTCAGCCAGCTCAGCAGCTCAATTCCCTGGGCCGGGAAGCTTGCCCGCGTGCCGGCTGTCGGGTTTGAACCGCGCCAGCCAGGGCCGAGATACGGCGGCTTGCGGTCGCGGACCTTCGGGTCGTCCGGATGAGCCAGCACGGCGGCCACAGGCAACAACGCCAGAAACGCGAGACCGAACTTTCGCATTGGATCCCCCACTGATCGAATGAACGAAACGAGAAACGGCTCCCAGATCCAATATAGCTGGCTGCGGGAGCCGGTGTCCACGTCATATTCGGAAAAAACGGACGCGTGCGACCGCTTGTCCCACGGAATGGACGTCCGCCACCAACTCCGCGCTGCCTGATTGAGCTGCGCACGCCGTTACGGGCAGTGCGCTCCGTAGTCGGTCAGCACGATGCCGAGATCGGACAGGTTCACCGATCCGTCGCCGTTGAGATCGCCCTGGCAGGCTGAGCCCGCGCAGAGGCCGTAGTCCGAGAGTACGACGCCCAGATCGGAGAGATCGACGACGAGATCGCCGTTGATGTCCGACTGGCACGTCTCACAGATCAGCGAGAAAACCTGGAAGTCGTCGAGCGCGGCCTCGACGATGGAATCCGCGCCATAGTCCGAGGCGCGGAAGCGCATTTTGACGTTCGCGGTTGGTGCGATGATGTCGGCTACGCGGAACTCTTGGTAATACCAGCCGCCGGCCGTTTCAATGCCGCCGGGTCCGACGATTTCGACGCCGGTCCAATTCGCGCCGCCATCGTTGCTGATTTCGATCTCAAAAATTTCAGTGTTCGCTACGTCGCGGGAGCTGTTCGAGTACCAGCGCCAGTATCCGATGCGCGGATCTTCCAGCGCAGCAAGGTTGTACGTTGTGGTAGTCAGCGTCGTCGCTCCGCCATCCACATCCTCGGTCATGATGCCGCTATCCGGATCGCCATTGCCGGTGACCCAGCAAACCGTTCCGACCGGCGAGTGATCTTCTCCCGGTTGAGCGCCCGTTTTCACAGGCGCGGCGCGCAGCCAGATGCCCGACGATGCGTCGTCATTCGGATCGCCGACTGTCCACCCGTCATCAGCCTCCATGTCGTCGGAGACGGCGACCGACTGGCCGAAAGCGGCCAGTGCATCGTTCCCGCCGGCCGGCGGATTTGTGACGACGGCTCCAGTCGAGGACGCGGCCGAGATTGAGAAATTGACGATTCCGCCGCAGGTTGACGGCGGCAGGATTGCCAGCCAGTCTCCATCCTCGAGCGGCGTCAACGGCGTTGAGCCGGCGATTCCATCAACGACATAGCTCAATTTCGGAGACGCAGGATCGAGCTGGTTCGTGCCCACCGGTGCAATGTGCACCGGGAATGAACTCCCACGCGGATTGACGATCTGCGGTGTGCCATCCGGCAGCGTGATTTCGAGCGGCATCAGGCGCCAAACGAACAGGCCCTTTTCCAAGTCGCTACCGATGATCGTGCCGCTGGCGAAGTACGGGAAATTTCCCCACAAGCCGTTGAACACCGGAGCGTCACTCTGGATGTATGTGTCGAAGGAGTATTTCTCCTGCATATCC
>JBGAJB010000390.1:0-2661 GCA_044225155.1 Phycisphaerae bacterium
CGACTCCTGACGCGGCCCCGAGCCGAGCCAGAGCACGCGTATGCGATCGTCGCGCACGTCGACCACCGCGGAGCGTTCCGCAATGCCGCCGCCGAGTTCAGCGGGCAGCACGGCGCGGACCGTGAGGGTTTGCACGCCCGGGCCGGGTGGCTTGAGCGAGAACACGTGTGGAAGCATGTCGACGCCACTCGATGCCGTCAGTTCGGTCTGCGACGCGGGTGGGCCCTCGGTCCAGCGTGCTTCGAGATGAATCTTTCTGCCGTCGCAGCCGGCAGCGCGCAGCGTCACGGGAACCTGCAGGAGTTCACGCGGCGAGATTTTTGACGGCAGCAGGAGCGGATCCAGAAACAGACTCGGCGCTTTTCCGGGCGGTAAGCCCGCGCCGGCGGCCAATAGAGCGGTGCGCTGCGCCGAGAGTTCGGCGGCCGCGTCGCGAACGACCTGCGGTTCGCCGGCGTTTTCCGCGCCGTCGCTGATCAGAACGATAGCGGCCGGCGGCGCGGAGTCGGAGCCGCGCATCTGCGCCGCCTGGCGAAGCGTGATCGCGAGCGGCGTGATCGGGGCGGTGGGCTGAATGGCGGCGCTGGGCGCGTCGTGCGGCACGTCGGCAAGCGCGAGAAACCGCAGGTCGTAGCGCTCGGCGATTTGTCGCAGCGACGCGCCGCTGGCGGAGAGCGCGCGATTGGCGCGCGCGGCGCGCGTCTCGCCCGCTCCGGGATCGACGATCGACATCGATTGCGTCTGATCCGAGACGACGACGGCGACAGGCTTCTCCCACTGCACGTCGAACCAGTTCCAGCCGGGACCGCCAACGATCAGCAGTAGTGCAATCCACGCGACGGTGCGCGCGTGCGCACAGCGCTTCGCGTCACGCGGCGAGAGCGCGCCGGCGCGGCGCGCGTAGCTGTCGCGGCTCAGACGCCAAACGGCGATTCCGGCGACGAAGAGCGAGAGCGCCTGAGCGAGCGGCGTGCGCGACATATACAACAGAAAGAGCGCGACACACGCCAACAGCGCGAACACGAACGGTACGCGCGCTGACGAATCGGTCGATGGGGCATCGACATCTGCGGACGCGGAATGTTTTGAGCGCGTGGCAATCCAGAGCGTAAGCAGGATCGCCGCCAAGCCGGCCAGAACGGGAAGGCTCGGATTTTCCAGGCCGAACGCCGCGATCACGACGGAGATTCTGCGCGGGGGCTATCTGAACCGAAAGTCCCGGGTCGGCCGCAACGCGCAAATTGCGACCTGGATGCGAGCGGACTGTGAATAAGTTGTGAGCGCAAAAAAAAAGAGGGCACCAGGTGCCCGAGGGCGTCCCGGTGCTCTCCGGAGGGGAAAGAAGCCGTTTGCAGCAGAAGTATGAAATTATCAGAACATAGGAATAATATTCCTTACGATTCGGGCCATGTCAACCAAAATCGCAGTTTTTTCCGACCCGAACCAGGAGATTGATCGGCGGACCAGTCGCCCGGCTTTAGGTAATCGGGCATGCGAATTTGCTCATATTAACGAATTGCTATAGAAAATATATCTCCATACCGACTTTTTGTAAAGCATTTTTTCGCATCCAGATTACTTTCCGACGCAGAACTTGGAGAAAATCTGGTCGAGAACACGTTCTTCCACGGGCGAATCGATGTTCGATGTGACAGCCTGCAGCGCCAGCCGTAACTCGAGCGACAGCAGCTCCGGCGAGTCGATTGCCGTCGCTCGGTCGAGCGCTTCACGAGCCGTAAGAATTTTTGACGAACTTTCGATGGACTCCGCGCTCATTTCCGATTCGGACAGTTTCAGACAAAGCACGCGGCGCAGTGCGGCACACTGCGGGTCCGTGACCGCGCTCACTCGAATTTCGTCGAGTGCGCCATCTCGCGCGGTCAGATCAGATTTCGTCAGGACGAGCATGCGACGATCGTGCGGGAGCCGATCAAACTCTTTCTGCTCCGCGTCGGTCCATCCGCACGCACAATCATGGAGCCACACGACGATGTCGCCCGCTTCGAGCGCGTCCTCCGCGGCCTGAAGCGCCGCAGCCTCCAGTGCGCTGGGCGAGATCAGGCGACCGGGCGTATCCACCAACATGACGCGCACGCCGTCGGCCAATTCGACTTCGGCCATCAACACGTCGCGCGTCGTGCCGAGGATCGGGGAGACGATGGCCCGCGCCGTTCCCGCCAACGTGTTGAAGAGCGTGCTCTTCCCGGCGCTCGGCCGACCAGCCAGCACGACGTGCGGCAACCCCCAGCCCTCTCGGCCGCGAGGTGCCTCACCTAGCAAGCCGCGAATGGTCAATAGCCGGGAACGAATCTCGGGGGCATCGATGAAGCGAATGTCCTCCTCATCCACGAAGTCGATGCCGGCTTCGATCAGCGCGAGCAATTCCGTGATGGCCGTCTCCGCCCGGGCGGCGCGGTCGCGGGTCGAATTCAGCAAGCCGCGCGCGGCCGAGCGAGCGGCGGCAGCACCGCTCGCCCCGAGTTGCGCGAGAATGGCCGCGACTTGTCCGGCGTCGAGCTTGCCGAGGCGATAGGCGCGGGCGGTGAATTCGCCCGGCGCGGCCGACCGCGCGCCGCATCGAATCGCGCGCTCCGCCAAGATGCGCAGCAACGGCAACGCGCCGCACACATGCAATTCGGCCATGTCTTGGCCGGTGAAACT
>JBGAJB010000391.1:0-2686 GCA_044225155.1 Phycisphaerae bacterium
GGAATCTCCCAGCACGAAGACGCGTTCCCCCGCCAACGGCCAGCGGCGGCGCGTCAGCGTCGGCGTACCGCGCCAGCGGATTTCCGCTTCGCTCGGCAACGCGGGAAGTCCCGCCTCGCTAACAATTCGGCGAACCACGCCCGCGGTGCCGCCCGCTTCGCGCACCAGTTCCGGCCGCAGCGCGCCCGCCACGTCGAGCAGATCATCTTCGACGCGCACCAGGCCGATGTACCCGCCCGGAATGCCGGCCATGTGCACCACGCCGACCGGCCAATGCCCTGCGCCGCCGATCAACGCACCGATCCCTACGCGCTCGCGCGGATCGATCTCCACGGCAAATTCGCCCTGCTCCGCCAACGCGCGGCCGCCAAGGCCGTCTGCGACGAGGATCACGTGCGCGGCGATCGTGCAACCGCCGAGGTGAACCGTGCGCGCCCCGGGTTGGCAATCACCCACGTAAGCAAGATGCCCCGCAACGAATTCGACGCCTGACTCAATCGCCGCGGACACGAGCGCCGCATCGAGGCTCCGCCGCGAGACGGAAACTCCACCGCGCAGTGGCAAAGTCGTGTGGCGATGTCGATAGGAAAACTGCACTTCGGAAATGGGCCGCCCGCCCAATCGGTGCGGCAAATTCTCAAGCCCGGTATCCCGCAATGCGCTCAACGCCGCCGGCGTGAGGCATCCGCCACATACCTTGTCGCGCGGAAATTCCGCCTTGTCGACCAGCGCCGCCGCTAGTCCGCGCCGCGCCAATTCGCGCGCTGCCATCGCTCCGGCCGGCCCTGCCCCGATCACGCAGACATCCCAGGTCCGAGACGCGAGTTCCTTCGGTGTCAGTGTGGAAGAGACGACATTGGGTGCGCTCACGAGCGACTCCATCGCAGCAGGTAGCGGAAAGGCCAGCGGTGGAAAACTGTCGCGCCCCGCAAGCCGGCCCGCTCCGCCAGCGCCAGCGCCTCGGCCGCGCGAAACGCCCCGCGCACCGAGCGCGGGCCGTCCACGTGCACTACCGGTGAGCGGCTAAGGAGTTGCGTACCCAGGTATGCCAGCACCAGCCCCCGTCGGCAACGGCGCAGATCATTGACCAGTACAGAATGTCGCGCCGCGCTCGCCATATTGCAAAATAAGGAAATTGCCGAGGCGTCATCGAGGTGATGCAGAAAGAGCGACGACATGACGACGTCGTAACGCTCCTCCGGCGCGCGGTGGACCGCATTCCACTCAAAAAAATGAATCGGTGCGCCATATCGCGCCGCCCGCGCCGCCGCGTGCCGCAGCGCCTGCGCGCTGATGTCACAAGCGCTCAACTCAAGCGATACGCCTTCTGCCTTCGCACGCCGCCAAACACCAATCGGCACGTCGCCCGCGCCGGTCGCCACGTCCAGCACGCGCAGCGGCGCGGTCGCTTCTGGCGTGCGATCGGTCGCAGCTCGTTCCAAAGAATCGCGCTGCTGCGGCTCATGCGATTGATGCGCGCCAGACCTTCCAGCGCACGATCGTGCTGAGACGCGTCCAGCGCGGGATCATCCATCAGCTCAGGCAGCAGTGTGCGCGCTAGTCCCATTCATTCGCCCAAATCGGCCGCAGCAGGCAAGTACGGCTATTCTTGCACTTTGGATTCTATGTCGAGGCTTGCACCCCGTGTGGCCCGGCTCGCCGATCAATCGGAACCGCATGACAGATCCGCTGCAACACGCGACGCGTCTCCTTCGCAACGCGCGGAAGGTCTGCGTCTCCACCGGCGCGGGGATGTCGGCCGAGTCGGGCGTCGCCATGTTCCGCGACCGCGATGGGCTCTGGTCGAAATTCAACCCGGCCGAACTCGCCACTCCCAGCGCCTTCGCCCGCGACCCGCGGCGCGTCTGGGAGTGGTATCGCGCGCGCCGCGCCCAACTTCAATCCGTCGCACCCCATGCCGGGCACCGCGTCCTCGCGCTCTGGGAAAGCCGCTTCGAGCAGTATGTACTGATTACCCAAAACGTCGATGGATTGCATCACCGCGCCGGGTCAAGCAACGTAATTGAGTTGCACGGGCGGATTGACGAAGCACGCTGCGAATCTTGTGAATACCGCGTGCGCGGTCTCGACGACCTCGGCCCCGATCCCCACTGTCCGACGTGCGGACGGCGCGTTCGGCCGGGCGTTGTTTGGTTCGGCGAAATGCTCCCGCCGGGCGCCTGGGAGCGGGCGGCCGAAGCCGCGCATCGCTGCGACCTGCTGCTCGTGATCGGCACGAGCGGAGTCGTCCAGCCCGCCGCGTCATTGGCTGATCTCGCCCGCCAAGGCGGAGCAAAAATCATTGAGATCAACCCCCAGCGAACCTCGATTTCAGCCCTCGCGGACGCGCATCTCGTCGGAACCTGCGGTGCGATGCTCTCGGCTTTGGAAGCACAATTGGCCTCCCCGCCCGACTGATTCACCGGCCTGCATAGCTCCATTTTTGCGGATCGCGCGCCTGTGGTGTGACGCCGACGGCTGCGCGCCTCGGCGTCCTCTGCTACAAACCGTCAGATTTTCTCCGGGATTCCGACTTACAATCAACAATCCAAAGCGTCGGACCTGCGAGGTTCGCGAGTATGGCAAAAGGCGGGCACTCTCTCGACGGCCACGGCGGCGGCCATGCCGCCATGCGCGAACGCGAGCGTCTTTTCCAGCAGCTCTCCTCCGAAATAATGCGCGAAGC
>JBGAJB010000032.1:0-21042 GCA_044225155.1 Phycisphaerae bacterium
ATCTCAACAGGCGGAAGGAACCTGCGGGGTCGGCCGCCCCATTTGACGCAGCCAGCGGTAGTGCGACGCCACGCCGGCCGTGAGGGGCTCGCACGCCCGGTATTTCAGCGCGAACTCGCGGCACGTCTCCTGCACCAGCTTGGCGAGGGCCGGATAGTGCACGTGACAGACGTGCGGAAACAGATGGTGCTCGATCTGGAAATTCAGTCCGCCGACGAACCAGGTCAGGAGCCGATTGCGGGGAGCGAAATCGACGGTCGTTTGAACCTGGTGAATGGCCCAGGTGGTTTCGATTCGCCCCGTCTCCGCGCGCGGCTCCGGGAACTCAGCATCTTCCACGCAGTGGGCCATCTGAAAGACGACGCTGAGGCTGACACCCTGCACCAACGACGCGATCCCATAGAGCACCAGCACGCACCACCAGGGATTCAAAAGCATCGGCAGACCGAATGCCAGCGAGAAAAACAGCGCCTTGCCGGCGATGAAGATCACGAGGTCCCAGCCGCGCGGCCGAGGAAAACGATGGCCGCCGATGCGTCCGGTGATCACGTCGCGGAAATCGTCGAACAGGTGCCACTTCATGGGCAGAAAGCCGTAAAGCACCCACAAGTAAATATGCTGGAATCGATGGAATCCGAGACGCGGCTGCTGCGGCGACAGCCGGCCCAGGATGCCCACGTCGATGTCGTCGTCGTGCCCGGCCACGTTCGTATAGCTGTGATGAATGGAGTTGTGCTTGCGGGCCCAGATGTACGAGCTTCCGCCCAGCAGGTCCAGCGTGAAGGCGGCCAACCGATTGACCCAGCGGCGATCCGAATAGGCGCCGTGTCCGCCATCATGCTGAATGTTGAAGGCGGCGGCCGCGAGCGCCAGTCCCAGCAGGACCGCCAGCGGGATCGAGAGCCACCATACCCCAGCCAGCGCTACGAGCAGGACGTATGCCGCCGTGCAGCCCGTCAGAATGAGCGCCGACTTGGCGTACATCTGCGGGCAATCGCGCGGCCGGTGGCCGGTGCGGGCGAAATACTCTTCGACCCGGCGGTAAAGCGTCTGTCGAAAGACGTCAGGTGTTTTGAATTTCAAGCGGAGCGACCGATCCGCGCTGGGCGCGTCCGGTCGTACCACGGGTTGATTGGTCGAATTGAGGCTGGGCACACGGCGCCTATTCATGAAAAAACCGGCGCGACCACGCCCGCGGGCGATGCGTCACGCCGGCATACCTGCTAACCGGCCTCCCGGACCAGCCGGATTGCCATCTAACCAGACTTCCGACAAACCCCTCGCGACGGTGATACTGTAGCGCCTACCGGCGACCAAGACAAGGTCGCGATCCTCGCCGGACATGGGGTCGTATCAGCGTCACGCGCGCGGCGCCGGACTTTTGCGGACATCGCCGCGGCCTGGGCGGCTGTCGCTGGGTCATGGGACGCACCATCCATTGGCGGCACAAATATCGTCGTCTGTGCGTGAACGACGCCCAGAGATTCACGAGGCTTGCATGCCCAAGGGTTGCGCGCTCATGGGCTGGAAGGTGCTCAGGCCTCAGTTTGGTAGGCTCTGTGAATCATCTGCGTGCCGCAGGGTTTGACGCGCTCGCCCGTCATCTCCCGTGCAGATCCGGTAGAGCGCCGGGAGCACGACCAGTGTCAGCAATGTGCTCGTAATCAGCCCGCCAATCACCACCGTTGCGAGCGGGCGCTGCACTTCCGCGCCAGTGCCGGTCGCGAGCGCCATGGGTACGAATCCGAGCGACGCGACCAGCGCCGTCATCAGCACCGGGCGGAGCCGCGTGAGGCTGCCGCCCACGATTGCCTCGTCCCGCGTCAGCCCTTCGCGTCGCAACTGGTTGATGTAACTGACCATGACCAACCCGTTCAACACGGCCACGCCCGACAGCGCGATGAATCCCACCGCGGCCGAGATCGAAAATGGAAGCTCACGGAGCCAGAGTGAAATGATTCCGCCGGACAGGCCCAAGGGCACGGCACTGAAAACCAGCAGCGAGTATTTCAGGCTCTTGAACGTGCTAAAGAGCAGCCCAAGGATCAGCAGGAAGCAGACGGGCACGACGATCATGAGGCGCTCGCGGGCGGCGACGAGGTTTTCGTACTGTCCCCCCCACTCAAGCCAGCCGCCGGGCGGTAGCGCGACGCCTGTCATTTTGGCCTGCGCCTCGCTCACGAATGAGCCGAGATCCCGGCCACGCACGTTGCATTGCACCACGATGCGCCGCTTGCCGTTTTCGCGGCTGATCTGATTCGCCCCCTCGGCCACTTCGAGGCGCGCAATCTGCCCCAATGGGACAAAGCCAACCTCGCTCGGCGGAATTAGATCACCATGCGCTCCGGAGATCCCGGCAAATCTGACAGAGCTTTGCGGCGCATCGTTCGCGCGCGGCAGTGGAATCGGCAAATTCTCGAGCGTCGCAATGCGGCCGCGCTGGATCTCCGCGAGTCGCACGACCAGGTCGAAACGGCGGTCGCCCTCGAAGACGAGGCCGGCTTCGCGGCCACCGATCGCGATCGCCACCACATCCTGGACGTCGGCCACGCTGAGCCCATAGCGCGCGATCGCGCCACGATCGATATCAATGGTTAAGACTGGCAGTCCGGTCGTCTGTTCCACTTTTGCATCAGCCGCGCCGGGAATGCTCTGCAGGACTGCGAGCACTGTGTCGGCGGTTTGCTCCATGCGAGCGAAGTCGTCGCCGTACACCTTCACGGCGACGTCGCCGCGTACGCCGGCAATCAACTCATTGAACCGCATCTGGATCGGCTGGGTGAATTCATAGTTGTTGCCGGGCAGCGTACGGACGGTCAGCTCGATCAGCCGTTGCAACTGCGCCTTCTGTCCTGTCAGGCGCGGCGTTCCATGCTCATGTTCGTTCTCATGCTCTGAGCTTTCGTGCTCGTGGTCCGATTCCAGCTTCTCCAATTCGGACGCCTTTTCGGCGATTCGCCGTTCCAGCTCCGCCGGACTGCGCCACTCCGCGCGCGGCTTCAGGATGATGAAGGTGTCCGAGACGTTCGGCGGCATCGGATCGGTGGCCATCTCGGCCGTCCCGGTCTTTGAATAGACGAACGCCACTTCCGGAAAGTCGGCCAGCGCCCTTTCGACGTCGATCTGCATGCGTCCCGATTGCGTCAGGGCCGTGCTGGGAATCCGCATCGCGTGCATGGCGATGTCCTGCTCGTCGAGCGTCGGAACGAACTCCTGCCCCAGGCGCGGGAAGAGCAGCAGAGAACCGGCAAAGGTCACGACCGCCGCCGGGGCCACGAGCCAGCGCAACCTGAGTGCCTGGCGCAGGATCGGCTCATAAAGCGCCTTGATCCCGCGAATCAGGAATACCTCGCGCTCCCTGACCTTTCCGCGGATCGTGACCGCCACGAGCGCGGGGATCAACGTGAGCGACAGAACGAATGCGGTGATTAGCGCGAACACGACCGTGAGCGCCATGGGATGAAACAGTTTGCCTTCAATGCCTGTCAGCGCCAGAATCGGGACATAGACGGTGATGATGATCGCCTGCCCGAACACCGAGGGCTGAAGCATCTCGCTCGCCGCCGCCCGCACTTCACCCAGCCGTTCGTCGAGCGTGAGCAGTCGCCCTAATTCGTGTTGCCGGTTTGCCAGCCGCCGCAGACAGTTTTCAACGATGATCACGGCGCCATCGACAATCAGTCCAAAGTCGATCGCGCCCAGTGACATGAGATTGCCGCTGACGCGGTATTGCAACATGCCCATCGCTGTCATCAGCATGGAAAGCGGAATCGCGGCCGCACAAATCAGCGCCGCCCGGAAATTCCCAAGCAAAACAAACAAAATGGCGATGACCAGCGCGGCGCCTTCCACCAGGTTATTCCGCACGGTTCGAATGGTCGCGTCGACCAGCTTGGTGCGGTTCAGGACCGCCCGCGCGCGCACATCCGGCGGCAGCGTGCGCTGAATCTCGGCCATCTTCTGGTCCACGGCCGCCGCCACCGTACGACTGTTGGCGCCGATCAGCATGATGGCCGTGGCGACGACGACTTCTTCGCCGTTCTCGCTCGCCGAGCCGGTGCGCAACTCGCGGCCGACGCCTACGCCCCCGGGAGCGACGACATCCCGCACGTGAATCGGGATGCCATTTCTCGTCCCGACCACCACCCATTCGATCTGCTCGACGCGCTCAATGCGGCCGGTCGCGCGGACCACATACGCCTCACCCTTGTGTTCGATATAGCCCGCGCCGGTGCTCACATTGTTCCGCTCCAGCGCTTCGAGCACGTCGTGAAATGTGAGTCCGTAGCTCACGAGCTTCATCGGATCGGGCTGCACGTGATACTGCTTGACGTATCCGCCGATGGCGTCGACGCCGGCCACGTCTTTCACGCTCTTGAGTTGCGGGCGAATCACCCAATCCTGAACCTCGCGCAGATACGCCGATTGCTCGGCGTCGCCGACGAGTCGCATTCCCTCAGGTGTGAGGTACGCGCCGTCGGTCTGCCAGCCCGGCCGGCCGTCGGTTGCGGCGGCTCCCCTGCCGTGCGGATGCTCGTATTCGACCGTGTACATGTAGATTTCGCCGAGGCCGGTCGCGATCGGCCCCATGATTGGCTCAGCCCCAGGCGGCAGGTTTTCGCGCGCCTCCGTCAATCTTTCGGACACCTGCTGGCGGGCAAAGTAAATGTCCACAGCGTCGGCAAAGATCGCTGTCGTTTGGGAGAAACCGTTGCGCGAAAGAGAGCGCGTCGAAAGCAGTCCTGGAATGCCAGCCAGGGCCGTCTCAATCGGAAAGGTCACCTGCTTCTCGATCTCGGTCGGCGACAGCGACGGCAGCAGCACATTGATTTGTATTTGGTTATTCAGATGTCCGGTACGGCGTCGATCGGAAGACGCCGTAGCGAGAACCAACCGGCGACCGCCACCCCCACCGCGAGCAGCAAGACGACCCAGCGGCGGCGAATCGAAAAATCGAGAATCGCTTCCAGCATGAGGTTCTCCGCGAATTCAATGTTCGTGAGCGGCGCCGGCTTTTCCGAGTTCCGCCTTCAGGATGAAGCTGCCATTGGCGACAAATGCATCGCCCTCTCCCAGGCCCGAGTGAACCGGCACGAGTCCGCCCACAGGCTAGCCGTGCGAAATCGCTCGTAGCGCGAACGTGTTCTCTTCGTCCGGCACTGGAACAAACACGCCCGCTACGCCCTCTACGGTCTGAATCGCTTCCGCGGGAATTGCCACGACGGCCGGGGGATCGGGTTCAGCCGGGTTGACCGCGACGATCTCGACCTGCACGAACATCCCAGGCCAAAGCGTGCCGTGTTCGCAGTGCACGACGATCCGCACCGGAGCGGAGCGCGTGCGCGGATCGACCATCGGCGAGATGTAAGAGACGACCCCCTCGTGGCGATGCGCGTCGACCGACGCGGAACGCAGGCGTGCCGTGGCCCCGATCACGGTTTCCGGCAGGCGCGCCTCCGGGATGTCCGCCAGGACCCACAACGTGGTGGTGTCGGCAATTACGATTAACGCCTCTTTCTCGGGACTGACTAATTCCCCCAGCGTTACTTCGCGTTCGACCACGCGACCGGGCAGCGGCGCCCTGATGGTGAACCGCGGACTGACTTCATTGGACGCGGCCAGGACATGGATGGATTCCTGGCTCATTCCAAGCAGATGCAGCTTGTTCTCAGCAGCGGCCGCCGCGGCCCGGGCAGTCTGATGGGCCGCCTGGGCGGACTTGAACTCCATCTCGCGCTTCTGCACGTCATCCAGCGCGATGCCGCGATTTTGCTCGAACAAGCGCGAAGCCCGGTCAAGCGCGCTGCGTGCCAGTTCGACACCTGCGACCGCCGATTCCGCAAGGATGCGTTTCTGCAAGAACTCACTCTGGGCCTCGCCCAGCGCCGGACTTTCAACGATGAGCAGAGCGTCGCCTTTGGCAACGATGTCGCCGAGCTTTGCGGACAAATCCACCACCCGACCTGCCAGGGAAGAGCCGACGTGCGCCATCGCTTCCGCGTTGAAGGCCACGCGCGCGGGCGCCGGAAACGTCGGCCGCAATTTCTGGAGGGTGGCGCGCTCGATCGTGACGCCGTAGCGCTCGATGGCATCCGCTGCAAGGCGGACTTCCTCAGCGTGCTCCGCCTCATGTTCGTGCCCGTGAGAATCAGTCTCTGCGGCGAGCACACTCGTCTCAGTCGCGCGTGACGCGCGCTGCCCAGGTTCATCTCGACAACCCGTCAGCACGGTCAGTGCGATCCAAGTGAATGTGAGCCATGAGATTGAAATGCGCAGGCGCCTATTGCCCTGAAAACGCAAACGTGAGAATCGTGTCATGGGCTAATTTCCTTCGAGACGGAGTCGGAACTTGGCTGCTGCGCCGATTCAGTCGCACGCACATTGAGTTGCAAAAGGAAGGCGGCCGGACGGGCGGTCGCGCGCTCCAGATCAATCAGCGCGATTCCGGCACTCTGAACGGCGGCGGTGTAGGACTGTCGCGCTTCCAGCAGCGACCGCTGGGCGTCGATAACGTTCAGAATTGGGGTTTGACCGGCCTGATAAGCGGAGCGGGTCAGTTCCAGTGTCGCCTGTGCCTGCGGCAGGATCTCCGCTTCGTACGAGCGTGCGATTTGCGATGCACCGAGCGCGCGGTCCGCCGCCGCGCGCGTCTCCTGTGCGACCGTCAGATCCAGCGCTGCGTGCAAGGCGGACGTTTCCTGCACTGCAAGACCGGCTTTGGCAATCTGCGCCTGGTTATGATCGAACAGCGGCAACGTGAGGCTCAGCGATGGACCGAGAATCGCCTCAATCTGCTCGCTTCGCGCCAGTCGCCGTGCGCCGCGCGACTCAATTTCCGGAGCCGTCAGACTGCCGGCCGCCAGCGACGCGCGGGCCGTGTCGGCCGCGAGCTTTCGTCCCGCCGGGGCGCGACGCGCCTCGCGCTCCAGTGCGACGCCGACTTCGACGTTTTGGAAAACGCGTGCGTATTCCAGTTCCAGGCGCGCCTCCGCCGCGGAAACTGCATCTCTCGCGGCGCGCAAATCGAGGCGATTGTCGCGCGCCACTTCAACCAGGCGATCTTGATCGAGCGTCAAATCACGCGGATCCGGCAAAGAGTCCAGTAGCTGAATTTCGTCCCGCGGCGCGTCGACGCCGAGCTGAGTTGCGAGCATCCGCTTGGCGGACGTGCCTGCCAGCCGGGCGGTTCGCTCCTCGACCTCCGCGCGAAGCAGGAGCCCGCGCACAAGACCGACATCCAACGCACCGATCGTGCCGGCCTCGAACCGCGCTTGAGCGAGGTTCAGTAGCTGCCGCACTAGGTCCAGGTTTTCGCACGAGATCTCCAGTGCCCGCTGCGCTGCGACGGCGTTCAGGTAGGCGACCTTCGTATCGCTGGCGATCACCGCGGCCGCCCGCGCGACATCAAGAATCGTGCGGTCCAAGTCGCGTTCAGCCGCACGCGTTCGCGCGGGAATCATCCATAGATCGGCAATGTTCTGTGCCAGCCCGGCTTCCAGGTCGGCCAAGCCGCCGCCGTCGGGAAAGCGGAGCGATATTCCAAGCGTCGGGTTACTGAAGAGTCCGGCTTGAACCAGATCCGCGCGGGCCATTCCAATGCGGGCCAGGCCGGCCAGGATTTGCGGATTGTTGAGCAGAGCCACCCGAACCGCTTCGTCGGCCGTCAGCCCCCCTTCCAGCAGTTGGGCAACCTCGGCGTGTCGGGTTCCTTCCAGATCAAGTCGATATTCGCTCGCATGACCGACGGCCGCCTCCAAATGACGATTAAAACGTTCGAAATCAGGCCGTGGGTCAACCTTCGCGCACCCCACGCCAGGCAGCGGAGACGCGCCGACACACAACGCCACGGCGCGAAGCAACAGCTTCCGCATGGGCAAAAACCTCCGTCGTGGTTGCGGAAACGAGGATCGGGAGCGCGCGCGAATCGCCGCGCCGCGGTTCCCGACAGAATGCCGGCGATGGTCAAATCACAAGCGGAAGAGAACGATTCAGTGCAATTGGTTTGGGCGGGTGCCGGTTCCAGTCCGGGCCGGAAAGCAAACACCATTCAGGCTGAGTTGGGCTGCATTCGTGAGTGACCAACGGAGCCGAAGCGAAAATTTCGAATGTGGGTCTGGCGGCCGGCAACAGGCTCCCATCGCAGAAGCACTGATCGAGGCCGCCCGAGTCATGCGGATGATGAGGCACCTCTGCCGGCGGGACCGCTCCGGAATCATGGTGCCGCTGCGAAGCGCTGCCGCAAACCAGCGGGCAGCCCAGCACGAGTGCGATTACGAAAGCAGGGGTTCCACGACCAATCATCGCGCGGGATGTTATTGCTGAAGCGCCCGGCCGTCCACGGAATTCGGATAGGCAGCGTCGTTCGCCTCGATGCTGATTAGTTCGCTCATTAGAGTTCGTCGCGCCCGCCCACCAGCAGGCGCGTTCATTCCCGACCCGACGCGGGAATATGCCGCGGCCGCTACACTGTCCGTCAACCAGGAGAAGATGCCGTGAACTTTCTCTACTTCATTCTGATCGGCGTCTGTGCCGGATGGTTGGCAGGGCAACTCACCAAAGGCGCCGGGTTCGGACTGGTCGGTAACCTGATCGTGGGTGTTATCGGCGCAATCCTGGGCGGGACACTGCTTCCCCTGATCGGACTCGCACCCACCGGGCTTCTCGGAAATCTGATCACGGCGACCGCCGGTGCGGTGCTACTGCTGCTGTTGCTCGGAGTGGTCCAGCGGCGGCGGTAAGTCGAAAGTAATCGTCAAAAAGGCACGGCTCAACGGCGATTCAGATGCGCGACGACCTGACTTCGTCCTCATCATCGCGACCGGGGCCCAAGCTCTTCCGCCTCGGGGTGCAAGCGGCCCGCGTGGTAAATGCGGAGAAAGGCCTGCAAAACATCCGGGTCAAAGACGCGCTGACCCTCGATGTAGTCGGCAGCGCGATTGCGATCCCAAGCCGGCTTGTAGACGCGGGCCGTCGTCAGCGCGTCATACACATCCGCGACGCGCACAATGCGGGCCGGCAGCGGGATATCACCGCCGCGCAGTCCGTCCGGATACCCTGTTCCGTCCCAGTTCTCGTGATGGCTGCGGGCGATGGTGCGCGCCACGTCGAAGAACGCGGTGCGCGAGAGAATCCGCTCACCGGCGATCGTGTGCGCGCGCATGATCTTCCATTCGTCCGCAGAAAGCGCCATGGGCTTGTGCAGGATTGTCGTCCGGTACGTGAATCTTGCCCACGTCGTGCAGAAGCGACGAGTAGGCGATCCGATCGCTCTCGCTCTCCGGAAGACCCAGCTCGTCGGCCAGCAGCCGCGTGTAGTGCTTGATGCGGCGAACGTGCGCGCCTGTGTCGTGATCCTTCGCCTCGCTGGCGACCGCGAGCATGTAGATCGCCTCCATGTTCGCGTCGTGCAGCGCCCGCGTGCGCTCGCGAACCCGCGCTTCCAGCCGCTCGGAGTGCCGTTTGAGCGTCAGCGCCTGCTCCACGACCGTGTCGCTGATGGACGCGATGTCGTTGAAGCGCTCATGCAGCTCCTGTTCCGCCTGCTTCTGCCGCGAAATGTCGATCACCGTCACGATGCGATGATCACGGGCCGGCGTCGCGCCCTTCACGCACCGCCCGGCGACGATGACCGGAAGCTGCGTCCCATCGGCGCGCGGCAGAAAAAACTCCTGCTCGCGCGATTGGTCAAAATGCTCCAGCGTGCGTTGGATCGTTTCGCGCCCCACGCCGTCTGGATACAAATTCAGCAGCGCCTGACCGATCAGCTCACCAGGCGTGCGCTGCATCATCTCGCACAGTCGTTGATTGACGTGCGTGACGCGGCCATCGCGCGCAAGCAGCATCGCTCCGCATTGCAGTGTGTCGATCAGCGGCGCCAGATCCTCAACGTCCATCCCAACCCTTCTCCGACTCCGTCGCCGCCTGGAACTCACGGCCGCCATGATCGTAGCCGGTTGCCAATTCCCGAATAAAGACGATTCCTCAGGTTGCCTCCTTCCGCGCGCGGGCCGCCGGTCGTTCGACGACTTGGTTACCGGGCCTTGCGATCAAGCCCGAATTCTTTTGATCCAGAGGAGGCCCGTTCTATCGATCTTGAATGTGGTCGACGATTCCGGAAACGGGCCCACGCACGGCATCTGACCCGCGCCAGGAGCGATGCCTCGGACGGGACTGGCGCTGATGCCAACTGCGGAAACAGTTCGAGTGCGTTAGAACGATAGATACCGCTTCGCGCGGCATCATCCAGCACGGTCAGTTTTTCGAGGGATTCAAGTTCCATGTCGACGCCGATTGACGGCAGGTAGGGAAAGTCAGTGCCGAACGAGACATGATCGGGCTCGACGAGTTCCTTCCGGCACGCCGTCGCATGCTGAGAGGGCGCGAGCGCCGTTTCGTAGTAGAAGCGCCGCACGCGCCGCACGTGCGATAGAACGCCATGCGGAGATCTATGCCCAACTGTCCATCGCGGGCAAGATCGAAGCCTTCATGGCGTCTCATTGATATCCGGGATGCCGTCGTTGTCGTCGTCCGAGTCCGCGTCGTCCGGCGTGCCGTCGCCGTCGTCATCCGTGTCGAGGACATCGGGAATGCCGTCGTTGTCGTCGTCGGGATCGACCTCGTCCGAAAGACCATCCTCATCGTTATCGTGATCGCCATCAGGCAGGTCGTTTATGTCGAGAATGCCGTCGTTGTCGTCGTCGAGGTCGTGGCTGTCGAGAAATCCATCGCCATCGTCGTCCATGTCAATGTCGTCGGTCAGACCGTCGTTGTCATCGTCCGGGTCCGCTTCATCCAGAATGCCGTCATTGT
This sequence comes from Phycisphaerae bacterium, assembly GCA_044225155.1. Taxonomy (GTDB): domain Bacteria; phylum Planctomycetota; class Phycisphaerae; order UBA1845; family Fen-1342; genus CAYMBL01. The sequence goes on from JBGAJB010000032.1 coordinate 10,810, forward strand.
CGTTGTCGTGGTCGGCGGATTCGGCCGCGTCGGGGACTCCGTTGTTGTCGTCATCCATGTCGGCGTTGTCGAGTTGCCCATCGCCGTCCGCGTCGGCGCTCGAGGGCGGCGCGAAGAGCGGGTTGTACATGACCTGCGTCTTGGGGACGTAGAGCGGATTCTCGTGACAGAGTGGATCGCGCTCGCTCTCCGGCAGCAGGTCGTCACACGGCCGTGAGCGGAATCCCAGCCGCGGATCGTCGTCCAAGTCAATATCGACCACGTCGCCGCAGGAAACGAGCTGGCCGTCGATTTCCTGCAAATCACATTCGCCGTCGTTGTCGTCATCCATGTCCTCATCGTCGAGAACGCCGTCGGCGTCGCTGTCGAGGTCGTGGTCGCGGATGTAACCGTCCCCGTCGATATCCATGTCCACGCCGTTCAGCAGGCCGTCGCCGTCGATGTCCGGATCGCGATCATTGGTGAGGCCGTCATCATCGATGTCAGGATCGATCTCATTCGGAATTCCGTCGCCGTCCACATCCAGGTCATCGCGATTAAGTTGCCCGTCGCCGTCGATGTCGCTGTCCATGACGTTCGGAATGCCGTCGCCGTCGGTATCGGGCAGGGGCGCCGCGCAGGGGTCCAGCCCGAGAAACAGCTCCTCCAAGTCGGTGAGACCGTTGCCGTTGCAATCACCCAGCAGCGCGTTGATATCGTCGCCCTCGTCGTCATCATCCGAGCCGCCGCCGCTCCCACTGCCGCCCGTTTCACCTGTTTCACCGCTGGAGCCGGCGCCGTCAGTCGATGCGGCGCCATCACTGCTCGGATCCGAATTGGAGTCGCTGTCGCCGAGCACATCGCCGAAATTCAGCGGCGCGTCGTACAGCACGGCGTCGGTGGTATTCGCGGCGACGTCCGGAGCCGCTCCCTCGATCTCTCCGGATTGCTGAACCGGCGAGCCGGCGAGCAGCGCCACCCAATCGGGCAGCGCCGCGCCGCCGCTGCCATCCGCGCTTCCGCCGGGACAGCCCGTAATCCCGACTGCCAGCAGCGCGATGCCGAGCCTCATGACGATCCCCATGAGATTCCTGTCCGCCCCGCGGGCTACTTGCGACTGATCGAAGCCGACACGCGAATGTGACAAGCGTTGCCGCCCGTGTCCTCGAGATCCCAACTCACAGTGGTGTCGGAGCTCGTGTACGAGAACGTCTTGGTGAAGTTTCCGAGGTTGCGCGGCGGCACGGAGGGATCATCTTCCAGGATGTCCGTGCTGAAGGCGCGGAAGGTCTCGCCCTCGTTCAGGATGAATGTCTCGGCCGAAATCGCGCCACAGCGATCGTTCTCGTCCACGCCGTTGCAGCCGCTCATGGTGTACTTGGTCTCCTCATGACCATCCGGAAACTCAAGCTTGATCGAGCCGCTCCAGGCGCTGCCGCCGCCCGAGCCGTCGTCGCAGTCGCCGATGATCAGCACCGCGTCGTAATCAAACGTAATCAGGATGTCCTTACGCAGCGGATTTCGATCCGGCTCATCATTGATTTCGTAATCGTCGGACTCGCCGTCGCCGTCGGTGTCGCTCTTGTGGGGATCCGTGCCGTTGTCGAGTTCCTTGTCGTCGTTGACGCCGTCCAGGTCCGTGTCTTTCTTGGTCGGATCGGAAAACACAGCGTAGGGCGATTGGCCATATACGCTGACGACCCAGCTCTCGGTCAGTTCGTCGCCGTCCGCAGCGGCGAATCGCCGTCGGTATCCTCATCTAAGCGCGTCGGTACCGAGTTGGGCCGGGTTGTCCGGGAAAATGTGACAGTTCACGTATAGCGCGCACTCATCCATCAGGTCGTCGAGCCGCATCGGCCGTCTCTGCTCGTCGAAATCGGTCAGTCCATCGCCGTCGGTGTCGTCGAGGTTCGGATCGAGCAACAGCTCCGACTCGTAGAAATCGGGTAGACCGTCGTTGTCGCTGTCGGCCTTCAGCGGATCAGAGAAAACGCGATAGGTCTGTCCCGCCACTTTGACATTCCAGCCGCGAATGGACTCGTTGAAATCGGTGATTCCGTCCTGATCGGTATCGACGACCATCGCGCCGTCGATCGGATTGTTCGGATTTCCGCCGAGCAGCGCTTCGCGCCCGTCGGTCTGACCATCGCCGTCGGTGTCGCGATTCAGTGGATTCGTCGCGTACTTGATATCGTGATCGACCTCGCGCACATTTTCGTCATCTCCGTCTTTCTTTGTTTCCACGATCCCGTCGTCTCCGGGCAGGATCGTGACGGTGTACGCGCCGACACTCGTCCCAACGGCGTCGAGAGCCTCGTCGGTCGGATCGGCATACGTATCCACGATTCCGTCCGGGCCGGCGTTGATCGCGATCTTGCGTCCGGAGACGAGCCGTCCGTAGGGCTCGATCTCCAGCACGCTGCCGCTGGCGAGCGTGACTTCGTAGCCGTTCAATTCGTCGCCGTCACTCAGCCCGTCCTCGTCGGTGTCGGCTTTGCGGGCGTCGGTTCCCTCGTACAGTTCGGTCGAATCGTCGACGCCGTCGCCGTCGGAGTCGGCCAGCGTGGGATCGGAGTTGGAGTGATAGATGTTTCCGACCAACTGAACATCCCAACCGGTCTTGACTTCGAAGTAGTCGTCCAGGCCGTCGCCGTCGGTATCGACGTTGAAGTCGGAGCTGCCGTAGAGGAATTCCTCGCGGGCATAAAGGCCGTCGTGGTCGTTGTCCTCGACGAACGCGAGCGTATAGGTTTCGCCCGGCTGGAGATTGATATCGCCAAAGTCGACGTCGCCCCGCAACGAGGCACTGGAGAAGACCGCCCAGAAGCGCGGCGCTGCCCCGGGGTCGTAGCTGAGGTCGTCCTGAATACCTCGAACGCGCGAGAGCAACTGCACGCCGGTATTCGGGTGCGGCACGGTTCCGAACGAATGCAGCGTCGCGTCAGACGGATTGGCCGGATCGATGACGGCGTTGTCGTCGCGAACAAAAGTCAGGCCCAGAATTCGTTCGAGCGCGGTCTGCATCGAGATTCCGGCGGTGCGGCCAAAGTCGTCGAACGTGCTGGCAGTGGCCACATGATAGGTTTCCACGACGCCGTTGCCGTAGTCGATCACGATGCCGGCGGTTCGCTCGTTTACTTCCTGAGAGGTAAAGGCCAGATTGCGTCCGAACTCATCAGTGATGTCGTAGTTGGCGATCTTGAAGACCAGCCCCCTGGGCTCGGCGAGCAACTGCAGGGAGAGCTCCGGGAATATCTGGGCCGTGTTGTTGAACACGATCGGCCCTTTCGGCGGAACGAGCGGGCCGAGGTTGTAGTTCAACGTGGGGGTCTGCGAGGTGAGCGACGCCACCGGCAGGAAGCGCGTCAGGTCGGCGCGATCCTGTTGCAGCGCGGTGATTTCCAGGTTACTGAGAGTGAATGCGATGTCGCTGGTGCTGGAGATGGTGAGGTCGATCGAGACCCGCGCTCCGTTAACGGTGCGCGTGACCTCGCGCCGCTCGCTGAACTCGAGCGATTCGGTGATGGAATTCTGAAACTCCTGCTGCGCGGTGCTGCTGGATTCCTGCGTGACGGTCGAGGTGTACTCGCTGCCGCTGCTGTCCGTGACGCTGGCTTCGCCCATGACAGTCGCGCCGCTGTCCACGCCACCCCATTTGTAGGAGGCACCCACCGTGACGCCGAACTCGGTCGCGAGCGTGTTGGTCGCGGCGTCCGCGGTGCTCAGACTCTGCGTGTCGCTCTGGGCGAACGCGGCCGATGACGTCCGTCCGGCTCTGCACCGTGCTGGTTTCGTCGGTATGAACAGGCTTCGTCCACATCGACGCGCACTTCGCCGACCGTGATCTGCAGGCTGGGCAGGTCGGCCAGGCGCGGATTGCGATTCCGCAGAAACAGCTCTTCGGAGTCGGAGAAACCATCGCCATCTGTATCCGCGATGATCGGCGAGGTGATAAAGAAATTCACCTCCAGCTCATCGCCGATCCCGTCAAAGTCCGTGTCCTGGTTCAGCGGATCGCTGAAGTACAGGTTGAATTCGTCATAGTCGTTCAGGTGATCGGCGTCCGAATCGTCCGTGCGCGGATCAAAGGACCATTGATTCTCGACACTGTCGTCCAGCCCGTCGCCATCGGTGTCGGGGTTGAGCGGGTCGCTGGTCACGTGCGAGGTCGTAGTCGTGCCGTTCGCGTAGCGCACCGTCAGCAGCCAGCCCTTCATCTCGAACCAGTCGCCGAAATTGTCACCATCGGTGTCTTCGTCAATCTCCGCGCCGGTCGGGGCGGTGCCACGAAAATCGGCGCGCGTCGGATCGAATCCGAGCGGCGGCGCAAGGTCACCTGGCGTCGCCATCGGACGCCCGTAGATATCGTTGATCCCGACGACGTGCAGGGTGTAGTCGTCGAAATCCTGCGTCAGCGTGCGCAGGAGCACCTGCGACGGGTCGGACTGCGGCAAGGCTTCCATCACGACCAGAAATGCCGAGTCGGTACCGCTGATTCCGTAGTGAGTCGGATCGTCAGCACCAACGCCCATCGGCTGGCTGAATGTCACCAGAATGTGCTTGTTGTCGAGCGAAATCGCGCCCACCAGTGCGGCCAGCTCACCTGGATCCGGCGGCGGCGGGGGAGGAGGCGGAGGCAGCGGTTGATAGTCATAAACGCCGACCGCGTTCGCGGGCTCGTTGGGTGGAAGCAGCGAAATGTATACCGAGCCTTCCGGTTGCGCCGGCGCAACGGACGTGATCACCTGCGGATTCACAATCTGAGTGTTCAAACCGAGCAATCCGCCAAAGACCACGGCCGTGCCTGGCTTCAGGTCTGCGCCCTGAATTGTCACCATCGTTCCGCCCGTGACCGGGCCGAAAGTCGGCGCGAATGAATCGACGCGCGACGCGGCCGGGGGATCGGGTGGCGGCGGAGGAGGGTCAGTCGGCAGCGCGTCATAGGTAAACGCGCCTGACAACACGATCGCCGGTTCGCTCGGCGGAAGCAGGATTACATCCACGACACCGGCCGCGTGCGCGGGAGCGATGGCTGACATCACCTGCGCGCCGACGACGGCCGATTCGGCCAGCAGACCGTCAAAGAGAACGAGCGTTCCGGGCTTGAGCGCGTTCCCGAGGATGGTGACGGACGTACGAACGTTTTCGAGGCCGTGGCTCGGTGCGATGGACGTGACAGAGGACAGCACGACTTTGACCGGCGGCACCTCCCTCGGAGGCACCGGCTCGGGTTCGGGTTCGGGCGCGACAAAGTTGAACGCGCCGGGCAGCATCGAGTTCTGACCATCGGCGTTGACGACCAGCACATTCACAGCGCCGCTGTCGGAAGCTGGCGCGACGGCGCGCATCACGTTGGAATTCACAAATGCGACGCTGGACGCGGCCTGCGTGCCGAAGATCACGCCCGTGTCGGCGGCGAAGCCGCTGCCGAGCAGGGTTACTTCGGTTCCGCCCGCTTGCGGTCCGCTGGCCGGGGAAATCTGGGCCAGCACGGGCAGCGGAATGACGACAGGCGCGGCCGGAGCGCTTTGCCCGAAGAGCGAAGATAAGTCGATGAGCGAGCTGAGATCCGTGCCGCTGCAACCAAGCAGCGCCAACCCGGTCGTCAGCGTAAGAATCGCCGCCACCTTGGGCGCTCGTTTCGCGGTGGAATAAGTGCGAGGCAGCGTCCGCAAATACCGCTTCCTGTAATCCATGCTCGGGCTCCAGACTGGCGCGGGGCTCGCTCACGGCCACCGTTTGGTCGGCCGCGCAGCACCCCCGTTATCCGCAAAGCGGAATCCAGACGGATCAGGGATCATGATTTTTCTTGGCAAAGATGCGCCGCCTCGCGATACTGGCCGGTTGAGGGCAATTCCGATCCTGACGCCTTGAGGTCGAGCGAAATGCTGAGCGACGTAAGCGCTGTTCTGCCGCAGGTTTACGAGGAACTCCGCGCCATCGCTCAGGCGCATTTCCACGGCGAGGACGACAGCCATACCTTGCAGCCGACCGTCTTGGTGCACGAGGTCTACTTGAGACTTGCGGTAAGCCTGGGATTGGAGGTCGGTGACCGCGCTCACTTTGTCCGGCTGGCGTCCAAGGTCATGCGACAGGTCTTGCTCGACCACGCCCGTGCCAAGCACGCGCAGAAGCGCGACGGGGGCTTCCAGCGCATCACGCTAACGGGGCTCGACGCGGATGAGGCCGACGCCGTCGATGCGATCGACTTGGAAGACGCCCTCCAGAGACTCGCCCTGGAGAACCCGCGCCGCGCCGAATTGGTAGAGCTGCGCTTCTACGGCGGACTCACGATGCAAGAGGTCGCCGAGAGCACCGGCGTGTCCGTCGTGACAGTCAAGCGCGACTGGCGTCTGGCGAAGGCCTGGCTGGCGCGGGAACTGGCCGTGCGCGGAGGCGAGCAATGACGCCTCAGCAGCGCGCACTCGTGGACGAGCTGTTTCTCGACGCGGCCGACCTTCCTCTTCCGGAGCGCCGTCGTTTGCTCGACGAACGGTGCGATGGCGACACGGCGGTCCGCCGCGAAGTCGAATCGCTGCTGGCACACGACGGCGGTGCGGAGTTTCTCGATGCCGGCCGACTGCCGTTTCGCGCAACCGATCTGCTCGACGCGTCATCCGCTTGGCTCCCGGATCGAATCGGCGCGTATCGCATACTGCGGCGAATTGGCCAAGGCGGGGCCGGCACCGTCTATGAGGCCGAACAGGAGAATCCGCGCCGGCGCGTAGCCGTCAAGGTGGCCAATTGGGGCGTCGACAGCCCGCAGGCGGCGCGGCGCTTCCAGCGCGAGATTCAGATTCTCGGCGCGCTGACCCATCCCGGTATCGCGCGAATCTATGAAGCCGGCGTGGCGGAGACGCCGCGCGGCCGCATTTCCTTTCTCGCGATGGAATTGATCGACGGCCAGCCGCTGACAAGCTTTGCAGACTGCTTCTCGCTCGGCGTCCGCGCGCGGCTGGAATTGATGGCTGAAATTTGCGACGCCGTTCAATACGCGCATGACCACGGCGTGATTCACCGCGACCTCAAGCCCGCCAACATCCTCGTCCAACGCGCCGGCGCTTCAACGAATGGAGCCGAGCGCGGCGCGCTCGGGTTTCGGCCGAAGGTGCTGGATTTCGGCGTCGCCCGGCTGGCGGAATCCGATGTGCAACTCACCGTGGAACGCACCAACGTCGTGCAGCTCATTGGAACCGTTCCTTACATGAGCCCTGAGCAGGTGCGCGGACGCAATGCCGACCTCGACACGCGCAGCGATGTGTATTCGCTCGGCGTCATTCTTTACGAGTTGCTTTGCGGCCGGCTGCCGCTTGACCTTCGCGAGCGCTCCCTGGCTGAGGCCGCCCGGCTCATTCAAGACAGCGAGCCTCCGCGTCTGTCGTCGATCAATATCGTCCTGCGCGGCGACGTAGAGACGATCGTTCAAAAGGCGATCGAAAAAGAGCCTGACCGCCGATACTCCTCCGCGGCCGCCTTTGCCGCCGACATCCGCCATTTTCTGCGCAGCGAACCGATCGACGCCCGGCCGGCCAGCGCGATGTATCAGTTGCGGAAGTTCTCGCAGCGCAATCGCAGCCTGGTTACCGCCGTCGGCGTCATCATGCTGAGCCTGGTCGCGGCGACCGCCGCCGGCGTGCAATTCGGGCTGCGCGAAGCCGAAGCGCGGCGAGCTGCGGAACGGATGGCTCATCGCGCGAATATCGTGGCCGCCAACGCGGAGCTCGAGAATCTCCGCCCCTACCGGGCGCGCGAAATCCTGGAGCGCGCGACGCCCGCGCAGCGCGAAACGTGGGAATGGCGGCACCTCTGGGCCCGCCTCGATGTCAGTAATCGCGTGCTGCACGCTCGGCACGGCTCGGTGAATGCGATCGCATTCTCCCCGGACGGCGCGCGTTTGGTCTCCGCCGCGGACCGGAATCTCTGGCTTTGGGACTTGAACAGCGCGCGCGAACCTTCGCTGCTCGGCAGCCACGATGAGCGCGTCACGGCGCTTGCCTTTGATCCAAACGGATGCTCGGTCATCAGTTCCAGCATGGATGGAACCCTTCGCACCTGGGATCTCGAATACGGCGCTCCGCAGATTCGCTTTGACGCCGGCCGGGACATTTTTGATTTCGATCTTTCGCCCGACGGCCACCGCATCGCCGTACTGACGCGCAGGTCAAAGGACGACCCTCACGGGCTCCTGCAACTCTGGGATCGCGATCTGGGGAGGGCGACTCATCAATGGCCGGTCGCGACGGGGCAAACCACGTATTGTTGCTCTTTTTCATCCGACGGAACCGAAGTGTTGCTGGCCAATTCAGGCGGGATCGAGCGCTGCGACATCTCCAGCGGCACGAGAATCGATCGTAGCGGCGGAGCGCACGACTACTCCGCGGTCGATATTGCCCGCAGTCCTGACGGCGCATATTGGGCCACCTGTTCGCGGGACAAGACCATCGCCATCTGGGATGGCCACAGTTTGGAGCGCCTCCATGGCGGTGAAGCACACACCGGACCGGTCCACAGCGTCGAATTCAATCCGTCGAGCGACCTGCTGGCTTCAGGGTCCGCCGACCGGACGATTCGCCTCTGGAATCCGGCCAGCGGCCAAGTGCTGAATACGCTGTATGGCCACACGGGTGCCGTGCGCTGTGTAACTTTTTCCAACGATGGAGAATGGCTCGCCTCGGGCGGCGAAGACGGCGACGTCCGGCTCTGGAGCGTGCCGCGCATCCGAAGCGGCGCGAGCTTTGGCATCCTGCGCGGCCATTCCGGAGCGCTATACAACGTCGTGGCACATCCCACCGACGAAATCTTGGCCTCCGCCGGATGGATGGATCGAACGCTGTGCTTCTGGGACGCGCGGAGCGGCGAACTGCTGCGCAAGTTGCCAAGTGTCGGCGATGTCGAAGTGATGGCCTGGAGCCCGGACGGCCGGCAGATCGCGATTGGAAACTGGTATCTGAATCTTCTCGACGTGGCCACCGGCGACATGCGCCGCTTGAATGCCCTCGGGGGACGCGCGCACTCAATCGCGTATTCACCGGATGGCCGAACGATCGTGACGACCGCCTCTCGCGGATCGCGGCTGCGCAAAACGACCGTTCGCCGCTGGGACGCGGACACCGGCGAGATGAACTCTGATCAGGATTTCGAGTGTGAAGTTCTGGCTCTTAGCGGGCCAAACGGCGTCTGGCTGGCAGAATTTGAGGGCGACCACGCGCATCTCGTCGACAGCGTCAGCGGGCAAACAATCGGCACCTTCGCTGACGGCTCGGTCGGCGTCTGGGACACCGCGACTGGCCGGAATCTGGCAACGCTCCGCGGCCACACCGACATCGTCTACGACGCCCTCTTCACGCCGGACGGCACGCGCATCGCCTCCGCATCGAGGGACAACTCAATCCGCCTGTGGGATGCCGAGACATACGAGGAATTGCTCGAGCTCCGCGGCCACTCGCGCTACGTCCACGCCCTGGCGTTCACGCAGAGCGGTTACGCTCTGGCCTCTGCATCGGGGGATGAAACCGTGCGACTCTGGCACGCGCCGCCGGCAGCGCACCAATCTACTGTGACCGAACCACCCGCCAGAAGTGAACGTCCGTAACTTCTTGCGGCACCGTGAACTGAAAAACGCGCCGCTCCGCCATGGTTGCGGGGGTTCGATCAGTCAAAATTCCGAAGGCATCACCAAAGCGGCCCTCTCGCTAAGCGAGCGAACCACTGTGCGATGCCGGTTCCAACTGGCCTCCAACGATTCCTCGGTTCAATTAAAAACGGGACGTTTACAATCGGCATGCCGACCTCGTCCAAGACAAATGCAAAACCTTCGCCAGCGCCATCTGAAGCGAAGTACAGCAACGACGGCAGGAATTGCCGTATTCCGAAATCACGAACATAGCTTGCTTCGTATAGCATAATGTAATTTTCGCCAATAAATCCCTCGCAGCCATTCGTGTATTTAAGAAGTTCGACATAGTCCGCCGGGAGTGCAATCCCGAGGCGTTTCTCGACCTCGTCAATTTCATTCGCCGTGGCTCCCGGGCGAGTTTGCATTCGCAGGAGCACTTGCCTTACAGAGTTATCCATTTATCTCGTGCAGATCGGCCTGCTATGGCAGGCGGCCTGCCCTCCGCGTCGCGCTGGATGCGGTGTCGTGCCGGCGAAGTCTACCGGCGTCGTACTGTTGCCCGAGGTCGTCGACCCGGTGCTGAGAGCCGTCGTCGCACCCAGCTCATTTCGCGCGTCGGCGTCGTGCTGCACGGCCCG
>JBGAJB010000392.1:0-2625 GCA_044225155.1 Phycisphaerae bacterium
GTGGGAAGCCGTTGACGGCGGACGGGCAGACCCAAACCTTCGGACTCAGGTAGCGCATCATCACGACGCCGACGGTCGTCTTGTAGTTCTCGTTGAAGGGATCGGCATTGGGGCCGGTGTTCGGATCGGCGGTTTGAACGGTGATATCTTCCATGAACGGGACGCGATCACGATTCTCGTAGGAGTACGTGAGAACGCCGGTCCACATTTCGCGCAGGTTATTGCGGCAATAGGTGGCTTTCGCCTGCTCGCGCGCCCAAGAGCAGGCCGGCAGCAGGATCGCGAGCAGGATGGAGATGATCGCGATGACGACCAGCAACTCGATCAGCGTGAACGCGCCGCGCCGCCGAACAGCCACGAACTGAAATAATGCAGTACGCGCCATGTTGCCCTTATCGGCACTTCCCATGCCAATCAGAATCTAACAACCATTTCCGTAGGCGGAAAGCACGACCCCGAGATCGGAGAGATCGACGTCGTGATCGCCGTCGAAGTCTCCGTCGGCCGCGCCGCCGCTGACAGTCATACCGTAGTTCGAAAGGACCACGCCCAGGTCGGAAAGATTTACGCAACCGTCGCCGTTGGTATCGCCGGGCTGCGCGGATTCCAGCACGATTGTGAGTTTTGGCGCACGCGCATCCGGATTCAGACCGAGCCCCTCTTTCATGTAGAAGGAGGGAACGCCGCCCGGAGTGCCGCCCACGACCGTGTCAGTAAGGGATGCGATCGAGACGAAGACCTTTCCGGCGTTCAACTGATCCGCGAAGTAAGTGCCCGTCTGAGGAAGCGCGATGTCAAAGACCACGTCGAAGGGCACGGTCTGCGCTCCGGGCGTGTAGCTGACTGGAACACCGACCGCCCACGGGGCCGGCGTGAATTGAAATACCGGATTCGGAAGCGATTCGTTGTGCAGGCCTTTCACGTGATCTTCGACGTGCAGCGCCGCGCCGGTGCCGCTCTGGTACACGAGCGGATAAGGATCACGCGGGCCGTTGCCGAGATTCGTGCCGCCGACGTAGCCGCTGCTCTCGGTCCAAGTCGCGGCAGTATAGAACGGGCCGAAGCCCATGCCGAACAGTTCGATCGGCCGACCAGGATCGGGATCGCTGCTTTCGCCATCGGTGTCGCCGGGCTGGCCGCGCGGGATGCCGTCGCCATTCACGCGGGTGTCGTTGTTTACGTCGGTAGTGAACCATTCATCGACGGTCGTGTCGATGGGCCATGTCGCGCCGGGCTCGCTGCGCAACGTGACGCGGATCGAGGCGATGTGATAAGCGCTTGAGCCCTGCCCGGGCGGAATCAGCGCACTCGTGTTCCACGCGACCAGGATGATGCCGTCGCGATCGTTGAAACCCGTGAACGTGGGATCGCCCGTGCCGAGTGAACTGAACACCGAGGCCGTCGGGCGGCCGCCGGGCAGAAAGTTAAACGGATACTGCCAGCGATCGTCGCTCGGGGTCGTGAAGTCGAACGTCTGGGCGACGACCGGCGCGGCAACGAACAAAGCCGCCGCACAGAGGCCGCGCCGCATCCAGCGGCCCGTCGGACTGCGCAGGAAACGCATGACCATATCTCCTCAGCGCCGCCGACCGAGCGCCACGGCCGCGAGCGCCATGAGCACCGCGCCGGCCGGTTCGGGAACAATGCCGACCTGATCGAAATTGAAGTCGTAGGTGATGTTGACGCCGGCCAGATCGGTCGGGACTGAGATTCCGAGTTGCACACGCTGCACGTTCGAAAAGACCGTGTTGAAGTCGGACGCTTCGAACGAAATAAACTGGGGATTGCTCGGATCGATCGCGATGTGGACCGTGGTCCAGGTGTTGGGGAGGATCGGAGCGAACTCGAGCCCGATCGCGCCCTCTCCCGGATTCGGCGTCGCGAAGCGCGCGAAGACATTGATCGGTTCCGATGCATTGTGTCGCACTGCGAAGCTGAAGTCCGTCACGCCGTCGGTGAGCCAGTTGCCGTAAAATGCGCCGCCGCTCGAGCCGAACGCGCTGTCGGACCTGACGAGCAGCGGCGTTGCGCCAATCGTCTGCGTCGAGAAATTCAGGGCCTGCGTGATGTAGCCGCCGCCGTCGGCGCCGCCGGTCGAAACCCAACTCGCGTTCGAGACGCCGGCGGAATCGCGCCAGTTGGACGCGTCGGCCGAGAAGGACTCGGTGAACGGCACGGTCGTCGCGAGCGCGCCCGCGGTGACCAGCATGCTTCCCAAGGTGATGCAGAACTTACGCATATTGCTTCTCTCCCCTTCGTATGTCCTCAGTTCCCGTACTGCTTCCACAATTCCGCGTCGATCTCGGCGACCGCGTCGAACGTGCGGCGCGCGCCGTCGACGATCGCGTCGGCCTCCTGCGGCGTGAATTCGATCTCGTTCCAGGCGCTGCGGAACTCGGTCCACAGGCCGCGCTGCGCCTCGCCGTGCGGATCGAGGTAGCGCATGCCGGCCGCCGGCGTCAGACCCAGCGCGCGGCCGATGGCACGCGCGATATAGCGCGCGCCGTTCTTGCTGCCCTCAAAGACGTAGTACGCACCGATGAGCGCCGGCGATTGCTCGGACGCCCAGCGCTGGATCTGCGAGACAAATTGGGCCGTGCTGGCGAGCGTTTGGCCATTGGCACC
>JBGAJB010000393.1:0-2623 GCA_044225155.1 Phycisphaerae bacterium
GCCCCGCGCTCCTTCGCACGTCCCAGCGCACCGTGTACGAAGGGCGTTGTGCCGCCGGCCGTGATGCCGCAAACGGCGTCGGCCGCCCCGACGCCCAGCCGATCCATCTCCGCCGCGCCGGCCGCGGGATCGTCCTCGGCGTTTTCGACGGCCTGGCGCAGCGCGGTCTCCCCGCCGGCGATCACGCCGACGATCTGCGCCGGATCGGAAAGAAACGTCGGCGGGCATTCGGCCGCGTCGAGCACGCCCAGTCGCCCACTCGTCCCCGCCCCGACGTAGATCAACCGGCCCCCGCCACGCAGCGCCGCAGTAGCCAGTTCGACTGCGGCGACGATTTGCGGCTTGGCGGCCGCAACGGCGCCGGCGATCCGGGCATCCTCGCCATTCATCACGTCAAAAGCTTCTTCCACCGAAAGCGCATCAAACCGCTCGGCCCGCTCCAGGAACTGCTCGGTCATCAGGTGTCCGCGCTGCTGCATGGCGCCAGCGTACGTCGCTCCGCGCTACCGGTCGAGTGACGACGCGCCGGACACAGGAGAGCACTGTTGCGCCGCCAAGACTGCTGGTAGAATGCTCGGCTCGCAGCTTTGCGGTGGCGTAGCTCAGCTGGTTCAGAGCGGCGGATTCATAACCCGCAGGTCGTCGGTTCGAGTCCGACCGCCACCAATTTCACGTGATTTCGCGCGCCTTCCCGCCGATCGGGCCGCTTCCGTTTTGTCTTGGCAATCGTACTATTCCGGGCTACTATCCCCCGCCTGCGGCAGCAACTGCCGCTTGTCCGGGCACGTCCGCCAGCGCATAAGCGGCCGGCGATGCTCCTGGGTGAACGCGGTATCGGCGTGCGACGAGCGGTTTACACGCGGTCGTGCCATCCTGGCGTTTTCCGTGGTATTCGCAAGCTGGAGGTTCGCACGTGCCAGATTTGGCGGAAATTGAAGGCAAGGTCAAGAAAATCGTGGCGGAGCAGATGGGCGTCGCCGAGTCGGAAATCTCGCGCGACACGTCATTTGTGAACGATCTGAACGCCGATTCGCTCGACACCGTCGAACTCGTCATGGAGTTTGAAGAGCACTTCGAGATGAGCATCCCCGACGAGGAAGCGGAAAAGATTCAAACCGTCGGACAGGCCATCGATTACATCTCAAAAGTGGCCGCCGGAAAATAGGCACTGAAACGACCCGCACGGCCGGCGCGCGATGCCGCCGGCCGTGTAGTTTGCCGCGGTCTCCGGCGACCGTGGGAGTTGAGGGAGAGAAATGGCAGGACGGCGCGTCGTCGTAACGGGCATGGGGGCCATTACCCCGCTGGGTGTCTCTACCAGCACGCTGTGGGATGGGTTGGTGTCCGCCCGCTCCGGCATTTCGCTGATCCGCCGCTTCGACGCGTCCGCGTTCGACGTGCGCTTCGGCGGCGAATGTCGCGACTTTGATCCCGCCAAGCATCTGGATCATCGCCAGATCAAGCGCATGGATCGCTACACGCAGCTCGCCGTCGCGGCCGCCAAGCTCGCTTTTGCGGATTCCGGCCTGAAAGACAGCGGCCCCGATCCGACGCGCTCCGGCGTGATACTCGGCACGGGTATCGGCGGGCTCGAAGAGATCGAGGAACAACACAAGCGCCTGATCGACAAAGGGCCGAGCCGCGTCTCCGCTTTCACGATTCCCAAGCTGATGGCCAACGCCGGCTCCGGTCACATCTCGATCGAATTCAACCTGCGCGGCGTGAATACCGCGGTCGCGACCGCCTGCGCGTCGGCCGGCAGTGCGATGGGCGACGCTTTCAACGCGATCCGCTACGGCTTCGCGGACATGGTCGTTACCGGCGGCTCCGAGGCGGCGCTTACGCCCCTGGGGCTGGCCGCCTTTGCCGCAATGAAAGCCCTGAGCACGCGCAACGACAGCCCCACGACTGCTTCGCGGCCCTTTGACAAGGATCGCGACGGCTTCGTGCTGAGCGAGGGCGCGGGCGTCCTCGTTTTCGAGGAATACGAGCGCGCCAAGGCGCGCGGCGCGAACATTCGCTGCGAAGTCATCGGCTGCGGCGCGACGGCCGACGCGGGCGACATGGTGCAGCCCGATCCGCAGGGCAACGGCGCGGCGCGAGCCATGGCCGGCGCGCTCGCGGATGCGAAGCTCGCGCCGGATGCGATCGACTACATCAACGCCCACGGCACAAGCACGCCGCTCGGCGACATCGCCGAGACGCGCGCGATCAAGTTCGTCTTCGGCCCCGCGGCCCGCAAGCTGGTCGTCAGCAGCACCAAAAGCGCGACGGGCCACACGCTCGGCGCGAGCGGCGGCATCGAGGCGATCGCCTCCATCGAGGCGCTGCGGCACAACACGATCCCGCCGACGATCAATCTCGATCAGCCCGACGCGGAGTGCGATCTGGACTACTGCCCGAACCAGGCCCGCGATCGCAAGCTGACGACGGTGATGAGCAATTCGTTCGGCTTCGGCGGTCACAACGCCAGCCTGATCTTCCGTCGCATCTAGGGCGCGAATGACGAATCGCGAACCACAGCCGCGAACCGCAATCGCGAACCGCAATCGCGAACCGCAATCGCCAACCAGCAGAGCCGGGCTGTCCTCAGCCCGGTTTTTTCTTGTTTGGACATCAGGAC
>JBGAJB010000394.1:0-2620 GCA_044225155.1 Phycisphaerae bacterium
CGTCTGCAGGTTTGGACGCGGCCTGCAGGCGGGCTTCCCATTCGCGCCAACGCTGCGTGAGGGTCTTCGTCGCGGCCGCGCGGAACTCGTCGAGCGGGACGTGCAGATCGAACGACGACGCCGGTTGCGTGACCAGCGGCAGCTCGGTCCCCATCAGCTTCACCGTGAGAATTGTCTGATTGCGATCGCCGTGCGAACCGAAGACGGCCAGGATTTCGTCCTTCACTTCCACGCGGAGGCCGAGTTGCGAGTATTCGATCCGCTCCGGCAGCAGCGGCGGTAGGGTGATATTCAACAGCCGGCCGACGACCTCGCGCAGCAGCCGGCCCTCGATGTAGTCGCTCTCGCCTTCCTGCGGCGGCAGGACTTTCAGCGTCGCATCGAGCGAGCGGATGCGATTCTGTTCGATTGTCAGGTCATTGATCCGTATGTGCAGGCGGCCGGTCATCACACCCATCCCGACGGCGCCGCTAATCCCCTTCAATGACACGTCGCGACACTCACCTGAGGCCACAAAATGATTGACGCCCTCGGCCGAAAGGTCAGCCGCTCCGACGTCGAGGTCCGCGCGGCCGCCGATGTCGCCGCCGCCGATCAGCCCGAGCAATTCACCGAGCGTCACATCCTTCAACACGCCGCGAAAACGGAGCCGCTGGGGGATGCGGTTGAGAACGGTCAGCTCCTGCAACTCGATCTCCGGGCAGCGGCCATCGATCGCAATCGGAATCGCGCCGCCGGTCATCTCGGACAGATCGAGCGCGGCGCAGCGGCCGGAAATGCGTACGGCGCGACCGGCGTCCGACTCGGCGTAACCGAGGCTACCGGTAAATGTGCCGGAGCGCGCGTCGATCCCAGCCAAGCTCGCCAGGCCGACGGCGTGCAGAGGAATCGCCGGAACGGTGAGCGTCAGTGAATCCACTCGAAAGCCCGACTCATGCGGCGAAAACGTCGCGTCCAGCACGGCCGGCTCGCTCGGACGGAATCCGTTGAATGAATTGCATCGAACGCGAACGACGCCGTGCGTCGAGTCTTCAAAGCTCACGCTTCCGCCGGCCTCGTCGAGAGTCGCTCGAAACTTGTCTCGCTCGAATTTCAAATGCATTTCCGAAAAGCGAACGACGCGCGGGCCGTCCGGCGCGAAGCCCGGCCGCAAGCCGGATTCGATCACGCTGCGATAGTCGGAGCGCAGCCAGGTTCGCGTGGAAATCTCGGCCGCCCCGCCTTCGATCTCGATGTCATAGCCGTCGGGGTCGGCCTGCGTCGGACGCAGAATCAACGTGGCCAGATCGCAATGGAGCGCGCGGTCACGACGCTCGGGGAGCCAGACTTCGACATCCCGAAAGGAACGAGTTGTGCGGGAGCGCGGAAGAACGGCGCCGATGTCGGCCGGAAGGCCCAGATGGTCGGCGAGCTTCTGGGCACACTCATTGCGATAAAGCGGGCCGCGGAGATAGAGCGACGTGCCGGCCGTATACGCCGTTGAGCCAAGCAGGACTAGCGCGAGCGTCCCGGCACAAATCCAGCGCATGCGCATCAGCGGAGGGTATCGGCGTCGTGGGTGCTTGGAAACGCGCGTGGAAAGAGACGGTTGGTGAAGCCCATATTTGCCGTAATAATCCTTGGCAGCATTCAGCGGGAGGCGTGATGCGCGATCCTGGTTCCAGTTCGCGGACATACGAAGCGGCGTGCGGACGGCCGGCGCAGATTCGGCAATTGGCCCTGCCGATGATCTTGGCGGCCGGCAGCACTCCGGCCCTCGCCCAGACGACCGCGCCGGTCGTGAAGACCACCTCGCTTTGGAGCGTGATGTGGCAGGGCATGGATTGGCCGGCGCTGCTGATCATTGCCGGGTCCGTGACGATCATCGCCCTGATCGTCGAGCACTTCATCACGATCCGCCGCGCGACCATCGCCCCGCTGGATCAGGTGCGCAAGGCCAAGGACCTGATCGAACGCCGCGACTTCAGCGGCTGCCTGCTGACGATGAAGAAGAGTTCCACGTTTTTCGCGAGCGTGTTGACCGCGGCGCTCGATCATGCCCGGCACGGGTTCGACGCGATGCACGAAGCGGCCGTCGAGAAATCGAGCGAGCTGAGCGGGCAGATGTTCCGCAAGGTCGAATACATGAACATTCTCGGCAATCTGGGCCCGCTCATGGGACTGCTGGGGACCGTGCTGGGCATGATCATCTCGTTCGCCGGTCTGGGCAGCGCCGGTGGCGAAGCGGGCGCGGACGCGGGGGCGCTCGCGCGCGGCATCAGCCTGGCCCTGGTGAACACGCTGCTGGGCCTGGCGCTGGCGATCATCGGCATCGGCTTCTACGGCTTCTGTCGCAATCGCGTCGACGGTCTCACCGTTTTCGCCACTGTGCGGGTCCTCGATTTGCTCGAGTATTTCCGACCCGCAGCCGGCGCGGGCACGAGCGTTCCACGTCCGGCCGCCACAAGTACCTCCCCGCCACCGCTGCCACGACCGGTCGGACCAGTGGCAAAGTAGTCGAGACTTCATAGGGGTATCGTCGAGGAAGAGCCTTGCCGTCCGCACGCTTTCGACCGCCGCGCCCCGTTCATCCGACGCTGAATCTTGCGCCGATGGTCGACGTGATGATGTGCCTGATCAT
>JBGAJB010000395.1:0-2618 GCA_044225155.1 Phycisphaerae bacterium
GCCGACTGGCCGGCGGAGTTGGAGGCAAATGCGGCGGCGCCGCCGCACTGGTCTTACGTCGAGCCGCGGCGTGCTCCCGCCTCGGCCGTCCGGCACGCCGATTGGCCGCGAAATGAGATTGATCGCTTCGTCCTCGCCAAACTGGAGAAGGAGGGACTCGCGCCCTCGCCACCGTCGGATCGCTACACGCTCCTGCGCCGTGTCTGTCTCGACTTGGTCGGTCTACCGCCGACGCTCGAACAGATGGACCGATTTCAAAACGGCGGCCCGGACGCCTACGAAAAGCTCGTCGACGAGTTACTCGCTTCGCCGCATTACGGCGAACGCTGGGCGCGTCCCTGGCTCGACCTCGCCCGTTACGCCGATTCGAATGGCTATGAGAAGGATCGGCTTCGCACGATGTGGCCCTATCGCGATTGGGTGATCGACGCGCTGAACCGCGACATGCCGTTTGACGAATTCACGCTGGAACAACTCGCCGGCGACATGCTGCCGGATGCGACGCTGTCGCAGCAGATTGCGAGCGGCTTTCACCGGAACTCCATGTTGAACGAGGAAGGGGGCGTCGATCTCGAGGAATATCGCCACCTCACGATCGTCGATCGCGTTAATACGACCGCGACGACCTGGCTCGGCACGACGCTCGCGTGCGCCCAATGCCACAACCACAAGTTCGATCCGATTTCGCAGAAGGACTACTACCAGTTTTACGCTTTCTTCAACAGCACGCCGCTGGAAACCCGGCACGACGAAATCAACGACACGTTCGAGAACAGTCCAAAGGTACGCATTCCGCTGCCGGACGAGGAGCAGGTGCGCGCCAGAGTCGCGGCACTGGAGCAACAACTCAGCCCGGATGCACCCTCGTTTGCCGCCGAGCTTGATCGTTGGGAAAAGGTCATCGCTCGGCCCACGACCTGGCTTACGCTCGACCCCGACGTTTTCGAAGCGTCCGGCGGCGTGACGGCCACGACGCTGCCGGATCACTCGCTCCTGCTCGCGGGTGCGAATCCCGATACCGCCACTTATCAGCTCACCGCGATTGCGCCGCTGGAGAAGATCACGGCCGTCCGGCTTGAAGTGCTTCCCGACGATTCGCTCGGTCCGGCGCATGGCCCCGGACGCACGCCGCACGGCAACTTTGTGCTGTCGCACTTCGGCTTGAAGGTTGTCTCTGCCGCTGCGGCGACCGGATCGGCCGAGGAAATTGTATTTGCTGCGCCGGTTGCCGACTTTGAGCAGCGCACCGGCGGCGAGTATTGGGCCGTGGCCGGAGCGGTGGACGACGATCCGCGCACCGGTTGGGCAGTGATGCCGGAGGGCGGGCGTGCACATATTGCAGTATTTCCGCTCCGCACTCCGGTTGAATGCAGGAGCGAACGAGCCAAGCTCAGTTTGACGCTCGACCAACTCTTCGGCGCTCAGCACACGATCGGGCGCTTTCGCGTCTCCGTTACGGATGATGACGGCGATCCGCGCCGGGAGGCGCTGCCCGCCGATCTTCGCGCCGCTTTGGCTGTGGCCGCGAGCGATCGAACTCCGGCCCACCGGTCGCTGCTGCACGACTGGTTCATCGAACACGCGCCCCAATATCAGCCGCTCCAATCCGAGTTAGTGGCACTGAGTCGCAAGCTGGAACAGGCCCCGACCACGCTCGTGATGCAGGAACTACCCCAGCCGCGCGAGACGCACTTATTGCTGCGCGGCAACTTCATGACGCCCGGTGAAGTTGTGCAGCCGGACGTGCCGCGCGTGCTGCCGCCGCTTTCCGCCGACGCCCCGCGCAATCGACTGGGTCTGGCCCGCTGGCTGACAGATCGCGAAAACCCGCTTACGGCCCGCGTGCAAGTCAATCGCCTCTGGGAGCAGCACTTTGGCCGTGGGCTCGTCGCTACGAGCGAAGATTTCGGCGTGCAGGGTGAGCCGCCGACTCATCCGGAGCTGCTCGACTGGCTGGCGTGCGAGTTCATGGAGCGGGGTTGGAGTTTGAAGGCGATCCACCGATTGATTGTTACCTCGGCGACTTACCGGCAGTCGTCAGCCGTCACGCCGGAATTGTTGCAGGTCGATCCCTACAACAAATTGCTCGCGCGCATGCCGCGCCTCCGGCTCGAAGCCGAGCTGATTCGCGATCAAGCCCTCGCGGCCGGCGGTCTGCTGAGCGAAAAAATGGGCGGTCCGAGCGTCATGCCGCTTCAGCCGCCAGGGATTTGGGCGGCCGCGAGCAGCGGGCAGAATGGCCTTTGGGTGACGAGCGTCGGCGAAGATCGTTATCGGCGCGGTATTTACACATTCTGGCGGCGTTCCTCGCCTTATCCGAGCATGATTACGTTCGATGCGCCGAATCACGAAGTCACCTGCACGCGCCGCCCACGCACCAACACGCCGCTTCAAGCGTTGACGACGCTGAACGATCCGGAGTTTCTCGCGCCGGCGGCAGCCGTCGCGCGGCGCGTGCTGCAAGACGATCATCTCGATGACGCCGCTCGGATCGAGCTGGTATTCCGCCTCGTCTTGGGGCGACTACCGTCGGCGGCCGAATCGCAGCGCCTGACGACCTACCTGAAGCAGCAGCGCGCTTACTATCGCCAGGAATGGGCGGCGGCGGAGGCGCTCCA
>JBGAJB010000033.1:0-5904 GCA_044225155.1 Phycisphaerae bacterium
GACGCGCTCATTGCCGAAGGGGCGCGCCGCTGGAGCAACCAGACGGCGCGCACGCCCAAGGATTTGACCCGGGCGGTCTTCAAATCCGCGCTGGGCCGCCTGCCAAATGACGCTGAGCTCTGGACGGCTGGCGCACTGCTGGGCGAAGCGCCGACGCCGGACTCTATTTCTGATCTGTTCTGGACCGTGTTCATGCTGCCGGAGTTTCAATTGATCGAATAGCCGAAGCGCGGCTCGCGTCGAGCCGCCAGTAGCGAGAGGAATCAGCGTGAATCGCAGAGACTTTCTGAAAACTGCCAGCGCCGCGACGCTCTCCGCCTTGGCAGGCTCGTTTCCCCGACGCCTCCGGGCGGATACGCAGGATGCGCCGCTGCCGTCCGCCACCGCCGACGCGGTCATCGTGCTTTGGATGGCGGGCGGCATGCCGCATACCGACACTTTCGACCCGAAACGTTTTTCGCCATTCGAGAGCGGCCTCAATCCCGCCAGTCTGATGAGCACGTTTCCATCGATCGACACCGCCGTCGACGGGATCAAGTTCTCGCAGGGCCTCGAACGCATGGCCTCGGTCATGGACCGCGGCACGCTCATCCGCACCTACACGGCCGCTGACCTCGGCTTCATCCTGCATTCGCGGCATCAATATCACTGGCACACGGGCTACGCCCCGCCGCAGACCGTGGCCGCACCGCACATCGGCGCGACGATCTCGCGCACGCTCGGGCCGCGCAATCCGGTGATGCCGGCGTTCATCGACATCGGCCAGCGGTTTGACATCGTCGAAGGCGAGGAGTTGCGGGCGTTCCACCAGGCCGGCTTCCTCGGCAGCGAACACGGCCCGTTCATCATTACCTACCCGGACCAGGCGATGGACGCGATCCGCCCGCCGGCGGGGATGAGCCCCGAGCGCTTTGAAAATCGGCATGCCGCTTATCAACGGCTGGTCGAGGCGAGCCCCATCGCGCAACACGGCAGCAACTTTCAGCGCGACTCCCTGCTGCGCTCGCTCGACAACGCCCATCGCCTGCCGCGTTTCGTGGAAGTCACAACTGAGTATGTGCCGTTCCTGTACTGGGACACGCACGACAACGGCCACACGCGGATTGCCGAATTGAAGCGACAGATCGACGCGCCGATCGCGCAGCTCATCCTCGATCTTGAGCAGCGCGGGCTGCTCGATCGCACGCTGATCGTCCTCGCGAGCGAATTTAGCCGCGACGCCCTGGTCGAGGGCAAGCCCGGCGCGAAGGTCCAGGACCAGGTCGACGTGCCCGACCGCATCACCGAGATGAAGCACTACGGCCTGCATCGCCACTTCACCGGCGCGGGTTCCGTGCTGCTCTGGGGCGGTGGCATCAAGCGCGGCCAGCTTTACGGTCGGACGGCCGATGAGCGCCCGTGCACCTCGTTGGAAAAGCCGGTCACGATCGAGAATCTCCACGCGACCATCTTTCGCGCGCTGGGGATCTCGCCCAAGCTGGCCTACGAGGTGGAGCGCCGGCCTTTCTACGTGACGCGTGACGGACTGGGCGTGCCGATCGCGGAACTGTTCGCTTGAGCAAACGGAGTCGCCCGGTGGAAGCTCGTCACCCGATCGCCGAAGCAGCAGGATGCCGCCGCCGCTGCGCCGCAAATCGAGTCTGGCTGTCCCCAGCCCGGACCGGCGTGAGGACTCGCCGGCCCTGTCGGCTTCCGTCGCGCCCTCGTCCGGAGATCACATGAACGCCGCGTTCCTGCTGGCATTCCTTGCTACCGCCTTCGCGGGCCAAGGCGAATCGTCCGCCACCAAGCCGTCATCCGCACCCACCTGGGACAACCTCGACTCGTACAACGTGCTCTGGAGTTCACCCAGCCGTGACGCCTCGGGCTCGATGCCGATCGGCAACGGCGTGGTCGGACTCAATGTCTGGGTCGAGGCGAGCGGCGACTTGCTGTTCTACATTTCGCGCGTCGATGCCTGGAGCGAGTGCGAACGTTTGCTCAAGCTCGGGCGCGTGCGAGTAGCGCTTTCCCCCAATCCCTTCGCGGAGGGCCGCCCGTTTCGACAAGAACTGGAGCTGCGCGAGGGCCGAATCGCAATCACGGCCGGCGAACCGCCCGTCGAACTCTCGATCTTCGTCGATGCGAACGCGCCCGTGATCTACGTCTCGATCGATGGAACTGAGCCGCGAAAGATCAGCGCGACGCTCGAAAACTGGCGCTCCGAGCGACGCGTGCTCACGGACCGGGGCGAGTTGCAATCGTCGTGGGCGATGCGCGACGCGCCGGAAGACATTCTGCAAGCCCAGGCGTGGGAGGCGGCCGACGTTTTCGACGATGACGCATCGGCCATCGTCTGGCATCATCGCAACGAGCACTCCATCGTTCCGTTCACGCTCCGGCGGCAGGGACTGACGGAGATCGCCGACCGATTCCCCGACCCGCTCATGCATCGCACCTTCGGCGGACGGATCGACAGCGCGCAGCTTCGCAGAGCTGCTCCCGCAACGCTCGCGGCCGAAAATGTGACCCGGGCCGAAATCCGCATCACCACGTCTTCAGAACAGACTGAGACCCTCGCCGCCTGGCGGAGCCATCTCAACGACGCAGCCGCAAATGCCGGGCCCCTGAAAGCGGCGCAGGACTCCACGGCCCGCTGGTGGCGCGCATTTTGGGATCGAAGTTGGATTTTCATCGACGGTGATTCGCCCGGGCCGGCGAATGATGCCCCGCCTGCGTCCTTCCGCGTAACGCGCGCCTACGTCCTGCAACGCTGGATGACCGCCTGTGCCTCACGCGGCGCGTTTCCGCCGAAATTCAACGGCTCGATCTTCACGGTCGAGCCGCGCTTCACCGAGGGACAGCCGTTCAACGCCGATTGGCGCAAGTGGGGCGGCAGCTATTGGTGGCAAAACACGCGCCTGCCCTATTACCCCATGCTCGCGGCCGGTGATTTCGACCTGATGCAGCCGCTCTTCACGTATTACGACTCGGCACTGCCCGGCTGCAAAGCGCGGACGAAGCTCTATTACGGCGCGGACGGCGTCTACTTCCCCGAGACGATGACCACCTTCGCCACCTACGCCAACGGCGACTATGGCTGGAAGCGCGACGGCCTCGCACCCGGCGACATCTCCCCCTGCCCGTGGTGGCAGTGGGCGTGGAATCAGTCGCTCGAACTCGCACAACTCATGCTCGACTACGCCGCATACACCGGCGACGAGAAATTCCTGCGCGAGCGTGCATTGCCGCTGGCGCGTGAGGCGCTCTCCTACTTCGATACGCGGTTCCAACGTGACGCAGCCGGCAAGCTCGCCATCTCGCCCGCGCAGGCCGTCGAAACGTATTGGCACGACGTGGTAAATGACGCGCCGACCGTTGCGGGACTGCACGCGGTCTGCGATTCACTCCTCGCGCTGCCGACCGAAATCGGCACGCCGGAGGATCGCGCCCTGTGGAAACGCATCAGGGAATGCGCTCCGCCTTTGCCCATGTGGGAGCGCAACGGCAAGCGCGCCGCCGCGCCGGCCGAGCGTTTCAAGGATCAGCGGAGCAATTGCGAGACGCCGGAGTTGTATCCGCTGTTCCCATTTCGCCTGTACGGCCTCGGGAAACCGAATCTGGATCTGGCCCGAAATGCGTATGCCGCCCGCGTCGACAAGAGTTTGGTCGGCTGGACGCAGGACGGCATCTTCGCCGCGCTCCTGGGACTTACGGATGAGGCCCGCGAAAACGTCGTGCAGCGCGCCGGAAATTCGCACGCGCACTTTCGCTTTCCAGCCATGTGGGGACCGAATTTCGATTGGCTGCCGGACCAGGATCACGGCGCGAATCTGCAAACGGCGTTGCAGTCCATGCTCATGCAATGCGACGCGGTCAGCGGCGAAATTCGGCTTCTGCCGGCCTGGCCCGCGGCCTGGAGCGCGCACTTTCGCCTTCACGCCCCACGCAAGACGGTCGTTGAGGGGCGCGTCGAAAAAGGCCGCATCGTCGAGCTAAAGGTCGATCCGCCGGAGCGACAGCGCGATGTCGTCATTGAATCGCACTGATTTCTGCGCGGCAGCGTCCGCAGACTGGGAGCGATTGTGCAGACACTCTCGATCCGCGGACGCCGAAAAATGTCGTGGCAGTTCAACGCGGACCGGTCAACTGCTGCACCAAGCCCAGCGTATCCATGATGATCCGGCTCTCCGCAAACAGCCCGTCGCGAACGACGTCGATCACCACGCCCCAAACCTGCACGCGCCGCCCAGTCGCCGCGATGCCGAGAAACTCACCCCGATGCGTCCCAGTCCAGGTGAATCGGCTGACCACTTTGTCGCCCTCGGCAATCTGCTCCTCGGTTTTCCACGTCAGATCGGGAAACGCGGCGAGAAACATGCCAACAGCCTGCTTCAACCCTTCGCGGCCCGGCCCCTGACCCGGAAACGGCACGCGCTCAATGAAATCCGACGTGGCGATCCGGTCGACGGCAGCCGCATCGTGAGCGTTGATGACTTCATCGACAAACCGCTGAATCAGCCGCTTATTGCTCTCGGTGGACATGGCCGCAGTGTATCGCGATGCACTAAGCTCGATTGCAGGTGCAGTCCTCTCCGCGAAGACGAAGCCGGCGCTCGATCGCGCCTCGCCAGCGGCCGTCAGGTGAGCGACGCGGCCTATTTGTGCGGCCTCGGCACATGCTGATCGATCAGGATCTGATTGCCGTCCGGGTCCATCAACACGAGGCTGGCCGGCCCGGTGGAGGATTCGTCAGCCGCGACTGTGGGCGTCAGCCCGCGCGACTTCAGCGTCTTCTGAATTTCGCGCACGTCATCGAACTCCGGCAGCGTCGCGCACGATCGATCCCAACCAGGGTTAAAGGTCAGGATGTTCTTCTCAAAGAAGCCTTGAAACAGGCCGATCGTGCTTGTGTCGTTCTGCAGGATGACCATTCTCCTGGAGTCGCCGCTGACGGCGTGGAAGCCGAGCTTCTCGTAGAAGGCCCGCGATGCCGCCAGGTCCCTTACCGTCAGGCTGACCGAGAAATTGCCGAGGCTCATACCTTTTTCTCCCGCTTTGTGCGTGCTGTTTTCCTGCGCCGGCCCGGCTGCGCAGACCACCAGGATGGACGCGAGTACGCTCGTGACGAATCGTGCCACTGTCTTGCTCCTGAGATGACTGAATTTCACGCCCGCATGGTTCAGGGCGATCCGGAGCATCCTACAGTTCGGCGCGGCGAGGTCTTGACACATCTTGCGAACTTTGATCCGCAAGCGAAGTGCTGCACCGGATACGTACGTGGAGCGCGTCAATCTGGCGCTCGACTACGTGGCGGACCGGCTTTCCCTGCCGCTGCGCTTGAAGGACGTCGCGCAGGCCGCCTGTTTTTCGCCGTTTCATTTTCATCGCGTCTTTCAGGCGCTGATGGGCGAAACGCTGGCCGACTACCTGAATCGCCGGCGGCTGGAAAAGGCGTTGTCGCTTATGGCGCAGCCCACGCGCGCATCACGCCGCTCCCTGACCCAGATCGCGCTCGCGTGCGGATTCTCGTCGTCATCCGATTTCTCGCGCAGCTTTCGGAAACGCTTCGGCGCAGCGCCGCGCGGCTTCGATCTGGAGCGCTGGCAGGCGGAGCATCGGGACGAGTTGGAAGCGGGCGTGCCCGATTTCCACCGGCTGAAGCGTCTCCCGGCCGCGCGAAATCCGGACGGCTTCCGCGTGAAGATTCGCGACCTGCCGCCGCGCACCGTCGCATACATTCGAGTGGCGAATCCGTATCGCCCCGGAATCGTCGTCAGGGCAGTGCAGCGGCTTCAAGTCTGGGCGGAGCGCAACAACCTCGCCGACGGACAATGGCTGGGATATCAGCGCGAAAATCCGGAAATCACAGCCCTGCGAGATTGCCAGTATTACGCGGCGGTGGAAGCCGAGCGTTTCACCGCG
>JBGAJB010000033.1:5914-22304 GCA_044225155.1 Phycisphaerae bacterium
CCGTGGCCCAGGTGGAAATTCGCGGCGGGATCGACCTGGAACTACGCGCCCTGCAATGGCTATACGGGACTTGGCTGCCGCGCAGCGGCTACGGGGCAGCGGATCAGCCCTGTTTCGAGGCGTGGATCGGCCGCCCCTTTGCCCACGGGCTCGAACACTTTGAGTTGCAAATTCAATTGCCAATTTGCGAATAGCGGCAGTTGAGCCTTGTTAAGAAAAGAGAGGTAAAGATGAACCGACTGGAACCAATTCGGCGACTTTTGGCTTATGGGGATTGGGCGGACGGCTGCCTCCTGGATGCGGCCCGGCGATTGGACGACGGCGCGCTCGATCGACGGTTCGAGATGGGCGTCGGCACCCTTCGGCGCACTCTCATCCATCTTTACAACGGCGAGTACGTCTGGCTGCAACGCTGGCAGGAGCGCCTCGACACGAAGTGGCCGGGCGAAGACGAGCTTGTGGCGATTGCCGCGCTGCGCGAGCGTTTCGAACGCATGTGGGCCGAGCGCGACGCCTATCTCGGCACATTGTCGGAGCCGGACCTTGCCGCCATCGCCCGCTATCGCGATTCCTACGGAAATCTTTATCGCGCGGCGCGGATCGACATGCTGCTGCAAGCGTGCGTACATTCGATCCATCATCGCGCTCAGGCGGCGAATATGATCCGGCACGTCGGTGGGGGCTCAATCGAGCTGGATTACATGGTCCACGTGCGGATGCCGCCGTCGGACTAACGGGCGGCCCCGCACGGCGTTCGGCGCGGGATATGTGGACGTTTCTGACGCGTGTAATTTGGCGCAAACTGCGCGTGACGCGCGAGCCGGGCTTGCGTCCGCATGGCGCGCTCGTCAAAATGGCCGCCGGGATGCTCCAGCCCTTTTCCGACACTGCCGCCGCTGAGAGCCCCGTGCAGTCAGCGGCCTCGGGGATGAGTCCGCGCGCTCACGCGGGGTCGGCACTCTTACGTCGTGAGATTGCGCCGGAACGACCGCCCGGGTGGTACGCGCGCTTCAAGCTGAAGGTGGCCCGCACATTTCTTTGGGGCTGGGCCTCGGCTTTCAGCCTGAAGGGTCTCTATCTCTTCGGCGTCTGGTTCGGCACGATCGAATACCTGATCAACTTCAAGCGTCGCGCCCGCTATCGCGCCGCGCTGCGCCGCATCTTTCGTGACGGACTCTCGCGGAAGCGCGAGCGGACGATCGTGCGCTCCTACTTTCGCCGCACGCGCTGCGACAAGCTCATCTACCTCGTCTTTGACAAGCTGCCGCGCGAGAAGCTGCTTCGCCGCATCAAATTCCACGGCCGTGCGATCGTCGACGAGGCATTGAAGCGCGGCAACGGCGTCTATCTGATGGGCAGCCACCTCGGCTCGCAGCATGTGGGGACGCTGCTCTTCGCCTTACACGGATATTCCGGGGCGGCCGTCCGCGATCGCAATGAAAGCGCGACGCGCCGCCTGATGCAGGATCGCTTCTTCGAGACCTTTCCGGAATACCGCGGTGCGCGCTGGCTCTATGCGGACAGCTTCCCGCGCGACATCTATCGCTGCTTTCAGGAAAACCGCCTCGTGGCCAGCGCGCTCGACGTCGGTCGCATCCGGGGCACGACGCTCAAAACCTGCCCCGTGTCGATCTTCGGCGAGCGGCGTGAGTTTCTGACGGGGACGTTGCAGATCGCGCTGCGCTGCCGCGCGACGGTGGCGCAGATCTTCGTCGTGTCTCGGCCCAACTTTTACTTCCGCATCATGATCTCGCCGCCGCTCTATGTTCCTGGCAACGAGCCGGAGCCGGATCGTGCCGCGCGGATCGCCGAGATCATGCAGGCCTACGCCAGCGGCATCGAAGCTCACGCCCGCGAATACCCGGATCACCTCAGCCGCAGCTAACGTGACCAGCGGGCTATTCTCCTCGCATGCATGAATTTTCCTCGATCGCGCTGCTGCTCGGCACGTTCGGCGTGCTACTGCTGGCGGCCGCGCTGATGGGGAGACCCGCCGCCCGTGCCGGCGTGCCCGTAGCGCTGGTCTTTCTGATGCTCGGAATGCTCGCGGGTTCCGAGGGGTTGGGCGGCATCGCCTTTGAAAACTACCGCACCTCATTCCAACTCGGCACCGTGGCGCTCATCCTGATTCTGCTCGACGGCGGGCTGAATACGTCCCTGCGAACGGCGTCACGCGCGTTGCTGCCCGCCGCGCTACTCGCGACGGTTGGCGTTGCGCTGACGGCCGGACTCGTGGCGGGGTTCGGACATCTGCTGGGTCTCACGTGGGGCGAGGCGCTCCTGCTGGGCGCCGTCGTTTCGTCGACGGACGCCGCGACCGTTTTTTCCGTGCTGCGCGGCGGCGGTCTGACACTGCGGCCAACGGTCGCGAGCACCATCGAGCTTGAATCAGGCTTGAACGATCCGATGGCCGTGATTCTGACCGTCACCGCGACCACCTGGCTTTCCGGCTCGTCGATCACGATTGCGAGCGCGGCGCTCGACATCCCGGTGCAGTTGGTCGTGGGTGGTGCGGCCGGCCTGGTCATCGGTTTCGCGGCCCGCGCCGTTCTGCGCGTTGTTCAGCTCTCTACGGCCGGGCTCTATCCGCTGCTGACCACCGGCGCCGCATTGCTGGCATTCGGAGCAGCGACTTTGCTGCACGGCAGCGGATTCCTGGCGGTATTCGTCGCCGCGTTGTTGCTTGGCAATGGCCCCTTGCCGTTCCGCGCCGGCCTCACACGCATCCACGACGCGCTCGCGTGGTTCAGTCAGGTGGGCATGTTTCTCATGCTCGGCTTGCTCGCCTTTCCTTCGCAGCTCTGGCACGTCGCGCCGACCGGGCTGGCGGTCGCCCTGTTCCTGGCGGTAGTCGCGCGCCCGGCCTCGGTCGCGCTTTGCCTTGCACCGCTGGGTTTCGGCTGGCGCGAGATCATTCTCGCCGGTTGGGTGGGTCTGCGCGGCGCGGTGCCGATCGTGCTGGCGACGATCCCCGTGCTCGCCGGCGTCTCCGGCGCGATGAACGTGTTCAACATTGTGTTCTTTATCGCGGTTGTGAACACGCTGATCCCCGGCGCGACGATTCGCTGGGTGACGCGCCGGCTCGCGCTGGCCGACGAACAGCCGCCCGCGCCGCAGGCCGTGCTCGAGGTCAGTTCCACGCGGCTGCTGCGCGGCGAAGTGCTTTCCTTCTATATCCGCGAGCCGCTCGCCGTCAGCGGCGCGTCGCTGGCCGACATCCCTTTCCCACCGGAATCCGCGGCGGTGCTGATCGTGCGCGGCGACGAATTGCTCGCCGCGCGCGGGCATGTCGTGCTGCAACCGGGCGATCATGTCCAGGTGTTTTGCCGCCCGCAGGACCGCGCGCTGATCGAATTGCTCTTCGGCCGGCCGGAGGGCGAATAGACCGCAGCCGACGATTCTCGTCGCGATTGCGTTAGTTGGACGGAGTGCTTGACGTCGTCGCGCCCGGCATCGCGTCGTGCTGCATTTCCTTTTGCGCGGCCGACGGCTGCGTCGTGGGCAATCCCGGCTGGCCGTGCGTTTCCTGGCCCTCGGGGATCGCGTCGTGGTCGTAGCCGAGCAATTGTTTGCTCAGTTCGCCGTCGCTCTCCATGATGGTCCACGGCGGCGTGACGATCGCGCTGATCGGCAGCAGCAGGTAGTTCAGGTGATACCGCGCGGGCGTATACGCCATCGCGACGTAGTCTTCCCAACCCACATAGTACTTATTGCGGCCTTCGCGGCCGGTGCCCTTGTCCTCGAACGGATCCTCGAAGTAGAGCGGCCAGTGATTCGCGGGCGCATCGTCCGACGCGACATAGCTCTTCTGCCAATCGCGGACGCGCTGCGGCGCGGGAGTCTTCGTGGCGTAAATGACCGACGCCGTCGGCGTGTCATAATCAGCGTCGACAGTCGGGTTGGTCTCTTTCCAATAGTTCTGGAGGATCGTGCGATTCTGCGAACAACCCGCCGCGCCCAGCAGCGCGCCGCCGGCCAGCGCCGCGACGGACAACCGGGAGAGAACTCGACGAGCGCCGTCTGCCGCGAAAACGTTCTTAGTCGTCACGATTCCGTCCTTCACCTGCGCCAGGCGTCGCTTATTCGTCGCGCACCTGATCGACCGCATAGTTGCTCGGTTCCTTCGTAATCGCAATGTCGTGCGGATGCGATTCCGCCACGCCCGCTGACGTCGTGCGGACGAACCGCCCGTTCTGGCGCAGCTCGTCGATATTCCGCACGCCGCAGTAACCCATGCCCTGCCGCAGTCCGCCCACCAACTGAAAGACGTACTCGGCCAGTGGACCGCGATAGGGTACCCGCCCTTCGACGCCCTCGGGCACCATTTTCTTCGGCTGACGGGCATCTTGTCCATAGCGGTCGGCGGAGCCGGCCTGCATCGCTCCCAGCGAGCCCATGCCGCGGTATTCCTTGTAGCGGCGGCCTTTCCAGATCACGAGCTGGCCGGGCGACTCATCCATGCCCGCAAAAAGCGACCCGAGCATGACGCAATTTGCGCCCGCCGCGAGCGCCTTGGTGATGTCGCCGCTGAAGCGAATGCCCCCGTCCGCGATCACCGGCACGTCGGATGCGCCGGCCACGTCGAGGATGGCCGTCACCTGCGGAATGCCGACGCCGGTAACGACGCGCGTCGTGCAGATCGCGCCGGGACCGATGCCGACCTTCACCGCGTCCGCGCCCGCTTCGACCAGGTCGCGGGCCGCGTCCGAGGTGGCGATATTGCCGGCGATGATCTGGATCGAGTGGCGCTTTCGCAACTCGCGCACCGTTTCGATCACCGCGTCGCTGTGGCCATGCGCGGTGTCGATCACGAGCACGTCGACGTCGGCCGCGATGAGTTGCGCGGCGCGGTCGTAGTCGTGCGGGCCGATCGCGGCTCCCGCCCGCAGCCGGCCGCGCTCGTCCTTGCAGCGCAGCGGGAACTCGCGCGAGCGCTCGATGTCGCGCAGCGTGATCAATCCCGCGAGCTTGCCGCGCTCATCGACGAGCAGGAGCTTTTCGACCCGCGAACTCTTAAGCCGCGATTCGGCCTGGTCGAGGGTCGTGTTCGGCGGGGCGGTGATCAGGTTTTCTCTGGTCATCACCGCGCCGACGTTCTGCACGGATCCGTCCGCGAATTTCAGATCGCGCCGCGTGATGATGCCGACCAGCGTGCCGTCGCCGCGCGTGATGGGAATACCGCTGACGTTGTGCAGCCGCATGATCGTCTGCGCCCGCTCGATCGGATCTTCGGGGCGCAGCGTGACCGGATCGAGAATGACGCCGCTTTCGGAGCGCTTCACTTTGCGCACTTCGCGCACCTGCGTCTCGATGCTCAGGTTGCGGTGCACGACGCCGATCCCGCCTTCCTGCGCCAGCGCGATGGCCAGCGCGCCTTCGGTCACGGTGTCCATGGGGGCGGAGATGAGCGGAATATTGATGCGGATGGCGCGCGTCAGGCGCGCCGTTACGTCCACGTCGCGCGGATGCACGGATGCGCGGGCCGGCACGAGCAGCACATCATCGTACGTAAATGCTTCGCCCAGGATCTTGGATGAGCCGAGGTGGTCTGCCATGTGCATAGCGTATGGATCGCGCGCGACTTGTCAACGAGCGGCCCTGACCGAGGTCTTTACGCGAAATCTCATTCCTCGCCGCGCTTGCCGCCGTTTCGTCGCCTCCGCCCCAGTGACGCATTTACCGCGGACGACGGCTCAGCGCGCCCGATCCAACCGGGTCACGCCGCTTGCCACGCCCGATAGCCATTCCATCTGAAGATAACGATCCGCGGATTTGGCCGCGTGCTGAGGAAATTCGCGATCCCCTATCGGAACCGGCACACGATAACTACCTATTTTGACGACGAAGTAAACATTTCCGATAGTCAAATTCGGTGCCGACGCGATCTGTCGGAGTAGTAACGGGGGACGACGGAGAACGCTGATGGCCGCCTCAACCACCGGGCGCGCTGCGCCGCAATTACCAGCGACCGCGCCGCGCTGCCGCCTCACTGCGCCGCATCTGAAGCCGCCGGTGACGTGCGAGACTACGCGCCCGCTGACATTGATTGGTAGCCGCGCCGACTGCGACCTGCCGATCAACGCCACGGACGTCTCAAAACTCCACTGCGCCATCCTGAATACCGGACGCGGCCTGATCGCAATCGATCTGTGCAGCCGTAGCGGCACGTCCGTCGGCGGAAAGCGCGCCATCGTCGCGCCGCTGAAGTACGGCGAGCAGCTCGCCGTCGGGCAGATCACCATCCGCGTCGAAGCGCCGGCCGACGGCGCGCCGGAACTCGATTCGCGACTCGGAGACCGTCCTTGCGGCTTGTTGCTGGGCGGACGGGAACGCGCGATCGAGCGCTTGCCGATCGTCATCGGCCGCCGCAGCCAGTGTCAGGTCGTGCTCGACACGCCCGACGTATCGCTCGCGCACGCCGTGATCTTTGAACTCAACGGCTGTCCGGTGCTCTATGACCTCGGCAGCCGCTCGGGCACGTTTGTCAATGGCCAGCGGGTGGATTCCCATTGGCTGAAAAACGACGACGTGCTGCACATCGGTGGAGAGGAACTCGTATTTCATTGGGATGGCCCCGTGCACGGCGCGGAGCTGCCCGCAGCCCATCAAGCGGCCGCCCCCGCGCCAGCGCCCGTCTCTGTCGTCGCGCCGCCGCCAACGCCACAGCCGGCTCCTCTACTGCCTTTGGCAGCGGCAGCGCCGCTTACGTCGACCCCGCCGCCGGGCGTGCCTTCACAACCCGTGAAGATCGACACAAGCGCGCTCACGAAGATGTTCGACGGCAACGACGATCTGGCGGGCATGCTGGCCGGCGTCCATGCGCAGGTGGCCGGCGTCCGTGATCGCCTGAATCAGCGCTCGCTCGAACTCGATGCGCGCGACACGCAAGTGACGCAGCGCGAGGCGCAACTGATCTCCCGCGAATCCGCTTTCGACCTGGCGCAGCGGGAATTCGCGAAGAAACTGTCCGAAGTCGAGGCGCGCGAAGCGACCGTCAGTGCCGCGCAGCGCGCCCTGCACGCCGCCGAACAACAGTTGGCGCGGCGCTCGACCGAACTTGACGCTGCGATGGCCGACGTACGCCGTCGTGGCGACGAGGTCGGCGCCGCGCAGCAGGCGTTGGAGGTCGCCCGCCAGGAACTGCAACAGTCGCAGGCCGATCTGGCGGGTGCCCGGAGTGAGGTCGAGAGTGCCCGCGCGGAAGTCGCACAGGAGCGTTCCGTTCTCGCGGAGCAGCAGCGCGCCTGGCAGGTCGCCGACGCGGCACTTCGCACGCGCGAAGTGGCTTGCGAGGATCGGCGCGTCGCGCTCGAAGAGCGCGCCCAGGCGTTGGCCGCCGCCGAGGCGGCGCTGGCCGAGCGCGAAGCCGCCAACTCGGCCCGCGTTGAGGCCGAGAGCGAGGCCGCGAAGAAGATCGAGCACTTCAAGGCGGCGCTGCGCGAAGCGAGCCAGGCGCTCTCTACGATCGATGCCGCGCGATCGGGCGCAGCGGCTCGACCGGGAGCGACGCCCGCCGCGCCGCCGCCGGCCGCGCAGCCCGCGGCACCGGGAGTGCCGCCCGCGGCGATCGCTCCTCCGACGCCGGGCGTCATGCCCGCCCCGATCGTGGCCGAGCCGCTCTTTGGCGGCGGCGCGATGACGGAGTTGACGCCGCAGATGCAGGAACGGCTGCGCGTCCTGCGCCGCGTCAGCGACAAGCCCGACGACGAACTGCTGTCGCAGGTGCTGGCGGAATTCGCCCAGCGAGAGCAGCAGGCCCCCAAAGGCCCGGACAAACGCGGCAAGCGCTGGTGGAGCTAAACCGTTCGCCTGAGAGTACGCGCTCGCGTGCAACGGCTCTGGATGACCGCCGAGTAGGCGGGACGCTCGCGCCCGAAGCCCGCCATTCCGCCGCCCCGCGTGTCCTGAGTCACAATCGCCGACCGCGCTGCATCAGGTGCCACCAGGAATGAGGTTTTTGAGACCGGCCGCCATGCCGACGGCTATTCGCTTCGAAATGCATGTGCCAAGGACTCACATTACCCCGTGATAACCGCAACTCGGCCTTGTCCCGACGCCCATCGACTGCGTACGATCAATCAGTGCCAGGTTTTCGTCTGCGTTCCGGCGCGCTGCGAACCCGGCACCGTGTGAGCAACCGGGATGTCCTCGCATCCGTTCGACTTGTTGATCGACTTGCCGACCGCGGACATCCGCCTCGACTGTGCTGCGCTGCATCTCGCCCGCGATGCCTTTCCCGATCTCACGCTTGGGCCGTCGCTCGCGGTGCTCGACGAATTGGCCGAGCGCGTCGCCGACAAGCGGCCGGGACTGAGCGCGCCGCTGCGCTTCCTGGCGATGCGCAAAACGCTGATCGAGGAATTCGCCCTGCGCGGCAATCCGGACTATTACGACGCCGACAACAGCTACCTGAATCGCGTCCTCGAGCGCAAGCTGGGGATACCGATTTCGCTTTCCGTGGTTTGGCTCGAAGTCGCCCGCCGGCTGAAATGGCCGGCCGTCGGCATCGGCTTTCCCGGCCACTTCCTCGTGCGGTTCGACGACCCCGAACACTTCGTGCTCATCGACCCGTTCCGCGAGGGGCAGTCGCTCGATCTCTCCGATTGCGAGCAGCTCATCAAGCACCAGTTCGGCGACGACGCGCCGCCGAACCGGATCACCTCGCCGGTCGACACGCAAGCATCCGACGGCATCCCAACAACCTGCGCGGCGTGTATGTCAGCCAAGGCCAATGGGCGCGGCTGGCCGACGTACTCGAGCGCCTGGTCGCGATTGAGCCAAACCGCAGCCGCCACGTCGCCGACCTCGCCGCCCTGCGCGCGAGGGCCGGTGACCTGCACGGGGCGTGTGCACGGGTCGAGGCATTTCTGCACATGAATCCCGACGCCAGCGACGCCGAGGAAATGCGGCTACGGCTCAGGAAACTGAAGGCCGAGATGGCGGCGGGGAACTGATCCGCGCGGCGATTCTCAGCCGTGCCGGAACCATTCGTCGCGGCGAAGGCCGACCCGGTGCGCACCACGTCGAAGTGCTCGATATTCGTCGGCGCGATAAACTCATTTGGTCACGAGCCGACTGTCGGTCGCATCTTCGTACGCCGCACCATAAGAAGGCAGCCTTGGGCCCGTCACGCGGTCCATCCGCTTCGTCTCCTGGTCGTAGTCATAAGAAAGATTGTTCTTCGAAAGTGGCACATCCTTCACGGGTGCGAGCGCGACCTTGTCTCGGAGCGGACTCGGGAGGCGCTGGCGCATAAGGAGGTCGTGGCGAGCATCGTGAAGGGCGGCAGACTTGTCACGGGAAATCAGAGCGGTAGCAGCGGGCGCACGGTGAAACTTATGCGGTTACGTTAGCGAAAGTCCGTCATACGATGTACATGTCCTGAATCCCCACTAAGTCCTCCCCGCGCAATACCGCTAGTAGAGCAGACAACAAACGATCGAGCTGTTTGACGGAAACGGGTTGCGTCCAAGTTCCGGAAAGCTGCCCAAACGCTCCCAAAAGAGAATGAATTTCCGCAGGCTCCAGCATCACTCGCACGTGTACCCGCCCCCTCATTGTCTGACAATTTCCGACAATCTCATCAATCGCCGCGATCGTCGCCCACGGGAGCGAGCGAAGTCGATTGTCATCATACCTGGTCCCATGCGGCCAATTTTCTCAGCAAGTGAATCCTGCAGAGTAACCAGCCACGCGGGTGCGTCTGTGACAATCCGAATCTCGTTGACTAACATGGCAGCGACGATTTCCAATAAACCGTCTGCCGTCCGAAAACCTCTTTCCCCACCCCAATGAATGAACGTCCCATCGTAGTTCTCACGGTCCTTGCCGAACGAATCGACATCGCTGGTCGGCCGAAAGGACATTCAAGGCTTCGTCTATCCTTGCGATTTCGTCAGGGCGCAATCCTCGTGTATCAACAATCAACTTGTCACATTTACCTCCTGCCGGTTGTTGCAGCTTTTTTCGCAAGCGAGTTCTGCACCTCTGTGAAATTGTACTTTCCAGGGGGTACGGGGCCAAAGCCATCTTATGTCGTCCCGCCATCGACTCCGTGCGGTTCCCGATCGGATCGTAAGTGTAAGCGTGATCGAGCGCGTGCACCGGGTTCGACGGACTGCTCGGCTGCGTGCTCGGTACCGTAATCACCTCTCAGATAGTTCAGGCAAGCCTAGATCCCCCCTCTGGCGGCGGATGATCGCCAGTAGGAACTCACGTCCTTTGCCGTCCCGAATCGCTGTGCCGAGATCGGAGAGTTGCTGCGATGCCACTGCGTAAACAGACGACTCCGGTAGAAGCGTTTGCTGTCGCATGTGGTGGTACAACGACGTCCAATGGCAACATTCCTCAAATAAGCCCACGCACGCCCCAAGTTGTGCGAGAGACTTAGCTTTGCATTGCCGAATGAAACTCTTCGCACGCAGCCGCTCAAGCACGCTTTCCGTCGTTAGTGGAACGCTCGGACTTGGATCCAGCTGGGCCCGAATCCAGTTCGCGACTCGGCCCCATTCCTGAGCGTGGGCGCGACGGTGGACAGAGCAGGCCACGTTTCGCGGCGTCCTCACGTGTTCGGTGAACTGCGCCACGTGTGGCGATGGGAGAGGGTCGCATAGAATGCGGATAAACATCGCAGGTCGGTAGTCGTCGTTGCTGCTGCGATCTAAGAATGTTCCCCGCAAGCACACACCGGCATCACGAACAAACTCATCCTTGCCCAGCGGAATCCAGGCCTCGAATAGTGTCAGGTAATCTGCCACATACTCCCGTATTTGATTTATTATAGCTTGAGAGTCATCGCGGTTTGCACATCCCAGATGGATTGATTTCGATAATGCGTGGGCTACCCGGAACACATACCATAGTGTTAGGGATCAGAGGCTATCTTAGTCCCATGCTAAAGGCAATGATGTTGCCGGTTTGGCTGTCGACAACTACTCTTCCTCCAGGGCGATATCCCCATCTGAGGTGAATGATCCAAACACGAAGGCCCTCCGACACCCTCACTTCTCCGGGATTCACGCCCCGACGTTGCGCCTCATGCAAGGCGATCCGGAGTGCTCCGTCGCCTGGGATCAGGGGAGCTCGAATGCCTAACAATAGACGCAGGAACCGGCACAACATCGCTACGGACCTCCGACCATCGCCTGATTGGTGGCGTAGCAGGCTCCGCCAACCACGACAACATACCCCACTCCTTCAACAAAAACTCTTTGCGGGCTAGGGGCATAGCCGCCGCCGAACGGAAACGACAGTCCTGTACCGATATTTCCCGTTGCATATGACTTGTAGCGCGCGGCGATGGTTGTGCTGGATGTAGTGGACGTATCGATCACTTGGCCGACATTGCCGTTACCGTCGTAGAAGTAGACGTATTTCTTGTCGTCGCCGACACTGGTCGTGCCCTGGGTATCCAGCGTGGCCAGCAGACCGCCAATGCCGCCCGCGCCCCCGACCGTCTGCGACAGGTCGAGCCCCCATGTGTTTGTCCGCTGTAACGTCAACGTGCTGGCGGAGACGGTGTATTCAGCCAGGAGATGCCAGCCGAAATAGATGTAGCGCGTGGTCGTCTGCGGCGAGCCCCAACTGCCGGACGCATAGGCGTAGACGCGCTTCTCCACGCGCCGGCCGCGGAAGTCGTAGGTGAACTCGACTTTCTGATCGCCGCTGACCGGCGTGCCGGCCGGCAGGACCGCGGCCAGGCGATTCTCGGCATCCCAGACGTAGTCCTGCTGACGCGGACCGCCGCCGCCGCCCGTGCCCGGAGCGATCGTGCCGGTCGCGTTCGACTCGGTCAGGTTCCCGTCGTCGTCATAGCTGAAAGTCTCGCTCGGCGTGGGACAGCCCGCGTCGGCGTCCAGCGCCTGGAACTGGTTCAGATTGTTGGCGCAGTATTCCACCGCCGCCGCCGTCCCTTCGATCGACTCCGTGCGGTTACCGATCGGATCGTAAGTGTAAGCGCGATCGAGCGCGTGCACCGGGTTCGACGGACTGCTCGGCTGCGTGCTCGCGTACCGCTCGCTCCCCGTCAGCTCGTGCCGCGGGTTGTAGCCCCAGAGATCCAGATTGTCGCTCGTGCCGCTCCCCGCCGTGCCGGAGCCATTCGTCGCTGCGAACGCCGACCCGGTGCGCACCACGTCGGTGCGCCGTCCGAGCTCGTCATAGCGATAAACGTATTTTGAAACCGTCGTCCCGCCGCTGGTCGTACCCCATTTGTTTTCGACGGATTCGAGCAGCGGTCGATCGGGGTCGTAGGTGCGCGTCATGGTGCCCCAGGCAGTTCCAGTCTGCGCGTTCTTGAAGCTTACCTTGGTCACGAGCGGACTGTCGGTCGCATCTTCGTACGCCGCACCATAAGAAGGCAGCCCTGGGCCCGTCACGCGGTCCATCCGCCCCGTCTCCTGTTCGTAGTCGTAGGTCGTGTTGTAGTCCGGGCCCAGCGACCCGGAAACGCCGACGCGGATCTGGCTGAGCCGTGGCATGAACGCGGGCGGTGGAACCGGGCCGCGCACTGGAGTCGGAAGCGTGATCGAGTCCTTGTAATTTGTCGTCAGAATCTTCGCGCCGTATCGGCTTGAAGAATCAAACGTCTCGGTAGTTGTGCTGCCGTCAGTTTCGTACGTAAACGTGCGCGCTCCCACGGCATCCGCGACGGTGGCCGATCGACCGCTGCGGTTGTAGGTGGCGGTGATACTGGGCGTCCCGTCTGAGTAGCTGACACCCGTAAAGGCGCCGGTCGCCGACCCTCCGGTCGCGTAAGAGTAGCTGGTAGTCAGGGCGGAACCGCCATTCAGCCGGGCCCACGTGCGCATCTCCACCCGGCCATCGGGCGGGTAGTCATAGTCGGTGTGCTTCGAGTCTGCGTAGGCCTTGCGCGTCATCAATCCCGTCGCCGCGTCATATTCCCAAGTCGTCACGTCGGCGAGCCCCGAAGACGGATTGGGCCAGCTCGTCGACGAAAAGTCGATTGTGGGATCGCGATAGGTCTTGAGCGTCGTTCGCTGGCCGTACCCATCGTAGGCGCCTTCAATCGGCTGCGGGCTGTCGCCTAGCTCGCCGCAGGACTATCGTCAAGTTTCTGTCGCATCAGTGTCGGCCATTCCTTCGGCGATGTGCTTACCAACCAGAGCATGTATTCCATCACCAAGCAATGTGAAATCGCCATCCATGCCCGCATCGAGCGAGTCCTGCGGATAGCCATAGTAATGAATGGCTTTGATTTTTAGCGCCATAGTACATCTCGAGCCGAGCTGCTCTTTCCATCCGGCCGGTGTTTCTTCAAGACAATAAGCCGTGTTTATCAGATCACCGACATGGACAGTGTCGCCCAGCACGGTAAAGCCAGCTCTTACGTTCTCGGTGTCGATTCGCCAAACCGCGAGCCGAATCGCTCTCATTGAATCACCTCTTCAGAGAGCATGCATCCCGCGTGCGCCACTCGCGAGTCAACACAGTAGATCTCGTGATTTTCATCGCCGCGTTGCATCAGTCCCTGGTTCTCCGAAATAAATTTGGGTAAAACCGCTCAGGAGCAGACATACGCTGCCACTATTCCAACTGCAATCGTCGTGATGAGGCCAAATGCTCCAATACACCAATACAATACAACGAGTCGCGGCATCTGCCTTAGTCGGCGACCAAGTACAAGGCCGGCGAGTACTTGTAAGAGTAATGACACAGTCTGCACGACGACTAAAGCAATGGCTAGTATGACACCAAAGGCGCCTTCGATTCCAGGCTCGCGAAGATGGCTATCGAACAATAGCCATCCGAACATCGTCAAGGCGCCCAATCCCGCAAGGGAACCAATTATGCAGGCACACCAGTAGCACACCCACTGTGCCAGACTGCGCCTCGCAGCAGTCGCGACGCCCGTTCGCGCATAGTCAAGTTGCTCTGACAACTTGATCTCCGTCACTGTTGGCAGGCGCGAATGAAGTCGCGCACTTTTGCTGAACGTATTCCGATTCCGCCGTGATCTTCATCAAACGTTTGATGACGTTGGTTTGCGAGCTCTCTGCGCAGACGTCGACCGTCGGAAACAGCACACTAGTTTGTCCTGCAATCGCCACGACACAAGTCGCCACATTCGGCGGGACTTTTGGACAGGCGCCAGGACGCCGGTCCACGGGGTCAAAGAGCCCAAGAAAATCAATCTTCGGATAGCGCTTATCGCAACAAACGTCAACGTCGGCGAAGAGCCGAATGCCGCCTCCTGGAACACCGATGACATCGAGAAACCCTGTTTGCTTACGCTCTTTTCGAGTGGCACAGCAACAGCCCTCACGATTCAATAGCTCTGCTACCCGAAGAGCCGCCACGCCACCTCGGCTCCACCCCAGTATAGAAATGCGTTTCGGGGGTTTCGCCGAACAAACGGAGCGGCAAATTGAACTTTTGATCTGGTACTGATTCAGACTGTTGGCGCCATATTCCACCGCCGCCGTCCCTTCGACCGACTCCGTGCGGTCGCCGATCGGATCGTAAGTGTAAGCGCGATCGAGCGCGGCAAACGCCCAAGCGGTGCGCACCACACCGGTGCGCCGTCCGAGCTCGTCATAACGGTAAACGTACCCCGAAACCGTTGTGGCGACACCGGTCGTACCCCACTTGTTTTCGGCGGATTCAAGCAGCGGCCGGTCGAGACCGAACCGCATCGCGCCGCCATCCATTCCCGCGAAACGAACCCGCCCGATTTCGCCGTCGCTATTATCCCACCCATGCGAATCGCACGTTTCCGCCTCCCCGGCGGGTCAGTCGCTCACGGCCGCCTGCTCGACGAGAAGAGCGCTCATCTGCTGCGCGGCGATCTATTCGGGCGCCATGAGTTCGACAAGCCAATCACAACCATCGGTCCGCTGCTCGCGCCGGTCGAGCCGCCGAACATCTTTGCCATCGGCCGCAACTACAAAGCGCACGCGGCCGAGACGGGGTCGCAGGCGCCGGAGAAGCCGCTGATCTTCATCAAGGCGACGACTTCCCTGCTCGATCCCGGCGGCGTAATCCGCATTCCGCGCCCGGCGCCGAGCGAGATCGATTACGAGGCGGAACTCGCGATCGTCATCGGCCGGCGGGCTAAGAACGTCAGCGAGGATGAAGCGCTGGACTACGTGCTCGGCTTCACCTGCGCGAACGACGTCTCGGCCCGCGACTGCCAGCGAAATGACAAGCAGTGGGCGCGCGCCAAGGGTTTTGACACATTCTGTCCGCTGGGGCCGTGGATCGTGACGCGCGACGAACTCGATCCCGACAACTGCGACGTCATCAGCCGGCTGAACGGCCAGGTAATGCAGCACTCCAACACGCGTCACATGATCCATTCGTGCCGCACGCTGGTGAGCTACGTTTCGCACCAGTTCACGCTGCTGCCGGGGACGATCATCCTGACCGGCACGCCCGAGGGCGTCGGCATGGCCCGCACGCCGCCGGTGTTCATGAAGCCGGGCGATCGCATCGAGATCGAAGTGGCCGGAATCGGCGTGCTGCAGAACACGGTCGGCGCGGCGGAATAAGTTGCTCGCCACGGACCGCTGGCGATTTCCGCGGCGTGCGTCGGGTGCTCGCCGCGAATTCCGTGTCGAGAACTTTGTCCGCGACAGGGAGGAGAACGCAGATGTCTTCGAGCCTGAGCGCCCGCGTGCTGATCTTCGTCGGCGACGACTACGAAGACCTCGAACTCTGGTATCCGAAATTGCGCCTGGAGGAGGCGGGCTGTCGCTGCACTGTCGCCGGGCAGAAGGCCGGCCACGTTTATCGCGGCAAGCACGGCTATCCGTGCGAGAGCGCGGCCGCGATCGCCGATGTGCGCGGGGACGATTTCGAGGGCCTGCTCGTCCCCGGCGGCTGGATGCCCGACAAGCTGCGGCGCGACGCACACGTGCTCGAACTCACGCGCCACTTCTCCCAAAGCGGCAAGCTGCTCGCCACGATCTGCCACGGCCCGTGGATTCTGATCTCGGCCGGAGTCTGCCGCGGCGTAAGAATGACCAGCACGCCCGGCATCCGCGATGACGTCGCCAACGCCGGCGCGGACTGGGTGGACGAACCGGTCGTCGCCTGCGACAACATCATCTCCTCGCGCCGCCCGAGTGATCTGCCGGTCTTCGCCGCGAAGATGGTCGAGTTTCTCGCGGCCGCACCGCGCCGAAAATAGGCGCTCCCAACGGCGATTGGAGCCCGCATGCGGCTCAAACTTCTCAGCCCCCTGCGACGATCACGGCCGGGCTGAAGCGCTTCGCTCGCCTACAAAAGTAGGCACCTTCTCGCAGAGATTTCGCATCCATCTCCCGCCGGCTCTCCGTGTCACTCCCTCTCGCTACGAAGCGCGCAGCGCCTCGGCGTGCTCGGCCATGTGCGACAGATCGCTGCCGGCCGTGATGCGGGCGAAGGCGAT
>JBGAJB010000034.1:0-21297 GCA_044225155.1 Phycisphaerae bacterium
GGGATCGTCGGCGATCCCAAGGGTGTGCCGCTCGGGGTGCCCGTATCCGCCCCGACCACCAGCCCCGCTGCCATGCACTTGGCCGCGATGTTGTTCCAGCCAACGTTCGTCGCGTCAGCCAGGTCACTCGTCAGGCGCGAGTGCTCGGCCGCATTGACCAGCGTGACGGCGGCATTACGCGAAGTCTTGTTTGCCTTGGCGAGCAGGGCCGCGAAGAAGTCTCCGCTGTTCGAAATACCGATATTGACCAACCCGATCATGCCACGATAGAGATCAACCATCACCGGGTCGGCTCTCGGCATCGTAACGAGCAGCGGCTGCACGATCGGCGCCTGCTTCAGCCCACGATTGCGAATGACGTCCGGCGTCGTGTTCGTGTGCGTGCCGGATGGATTTTCATACAACCGGCCCGCCAGGTTCCTATACGTGTTCGCGCCGCTGCCCGTCGTGGTACTGCCGTAGTCACCCAGCTTGCGCAGCGTGTCCTGGAAATAGAACTCAGTGATCCAGAGATCTGTTCCGGCGCCCGCGACGACCGCCACGCCGGCCGCGCAGACGCCGATGCGCCCACCGGCCGGATTCAGAATCGTGCCGGGAGTGTTGTCGAAGAGCAGGGTGCGGTTCTGCAAGTTCGAGTCATACTTGTACACGTTGATTTCGACTCGCCGGTAATGCCGCGCGGTCCCCACACGACTTCGACATACTCATCCTTCGCCACCGTCGGCGGAGTGGGCATCACAAAGAGATACGTGATCGAGGTGCCGTTGACCGTACCGAGCTTGACTGATCCGTCGCTGGACTGCACTACGACGATGAAGCCGGAATTTGAGCCGACCTGCCCGTCGCCCTGATCTGTCTGAAAGTGGACGCCGTACCGCAGGGTGGTGGCGTCGCTCCCGTTTCTTCGTCCGACTCGAAAGCGCAGTGTGCCAGAATCGAAGCGAGACTGCTCTCGACCCCAGTTTGCTAGGCGGTTATCAACGACCGGAGTAATATCGCCGAGCCCGGTCCCCCCAATTGGGATGCGCGTGTTCGGAACCGTTCCGAGGACATGGCCGAACTGACGCCAATTATTGTCAGCAACGGGCAGGTTGCCATCGAAACCGTCAATGTTCTTGATCTGGCCTGTCGAGTTTGGAAATGTTTCTGTCCAATTCGCCATTTTTTTTGTCCCGCGATTACGGGGAGTCATTCATTAGCACCGCAACTCGCCCGGTAGAAACCAGCGCAACAAGATCATGCTTGCCGTCCTGATTCAAATCAGCGGCAAGGAGGGTATTGGCGCCATCGCCTAAATCAGCGCGATAAATGCTCTCCCATTGCCCGGAACTAACGCGACGCGCGATGACCACGGTCAGCGAGTGGTCTGTATCGGCTATCGCAATTTCATTCGTTCCATCGCTGTCAAAATCACCGATTGCCACGGCCTCCGGGCTGCCAATACCAAGAACGCCTCGGATACGTTGGCAATTCGTGAGATTACCCGTTCCGTCGTTGCAGTCGATCCAAACTCCAACGCCAACGGAGTTCGGATTCGGCGCATCATGAACGAATAGGGCGTCCACCCCCGGATTCCCATCGAGTTCGCCCCAGGCGATCG
Source organism: Phycisphaerae bacterium (assembly GCA_044225155.1). Taxonomy (GTDB): domain Bacteria; phylum Planctomycetota; class Phycisphaerae; order UBA1845; family Fen-1342; genus CAYMBL01. The sequence goes on from JBGAJB010000034.1 coordinate 1,601, forward strand.
AGTCGACTCGCCCCACATCGTGCATAACTTCTGGCTCCAGGCGATTCCTTGTCCAATTCAGGCGAACAAAAGTTCGTGGCGCATGGGACGCGACCACAAATTCGGGCGAGTCATCGCCATTCAGGTCGACAGCATCGATCGACGTCACCCAATTGAAGATATTCTGTGGCGCGGTATCAAACAGGTGACGCCGATGAAACTCGGAGAAAACGCCAAATCCAAGGCTCCGAGAGTATTCGATATCACCAAGTTGAGTTACGAGCCCGATATCCGTCCGACCGTCGCGGTCATAGTCTAGTAACGAGACGCCGATGGTTGCGAATCGTCCGGTGGCATATGCGTCGGGCAGTCGGTGTTCGGTCAAGGCGCCATGACCGTCATTCTCGTACCAGAAATTCCCATCCAAGGAGCACGCCATAATGTCTTCGTCACCATCTCCATCGAGGTCGCCGACTGCGAGCGCTCCTCGCGCACTGGCTCCATGGGGAACCGGCTCACCAAATCCACCCGCCCCGTCGTCGAACAGCACGACCACTCGACCGAGCGCCGGCAATGGTGAACTCACAACAACGTCGGGATACCCATCGCCATTGATGTCCGCGATATGCAAACTGGAGGGAATTGTACCGGCATCGTATTCCGCCGCCGGCGCAAACGAAATCGTCTGTCCTGCTGCAATCCAAGGAATGTACAAACACGCTGTGACGAGGACTATCCGGAACATGGAAAACTCCCAGTAAGATACATCATCGGAGCAATACCCGCCAAAAAATTCCCCGGAACCGTCGTGGCACCGTCGGCGGAGTGGGCATCACAAAGAGATACGTGATCGAGGTGCCGCTGACCGTACCGAGCTTGACTGATCCGTCGCTGGACTGCACTACGACGATGAAGCCGGAATTTGAGCCGACCTGCCCGTCGCCCTGATTTGTCTGAAAGTGGACGCCGTAGCGCGCGGAACTCGCGTCACTGCTGTTTCTTCGCCCGACTCGAAAGCGCAAAACGCCCGAATCGAACCGAGATTGCGCACGGCCCCAGTTTGCCAGTACGTTGTCAGCGACCGCAGTGACCCTGCTGAGACCACCTCCGCCCACAGGAATCTCGGTATTTTGCGGAGGCGGAGTGCCCCCGCCAAACATCGTCCAGTTATTGTCGGCGAGCGGCATGTTGCCGAGAAATAGGCTAATCGGTTGGATTTGCCCGGTGCTATTTGGGAAAGTTTCAGTCCAATTTGACACACGCGCGCCCTATATCTAGTGAGTTGTATTGAGAAGCACCGATATCGGTCCGCCAAGGGGAAGCGCAATTATGTCCGGGAATCCGTCCGCGTTAAGATCGGCGGCGATAAGCTGCTCTGCGCCGATCACGCTGCTGAACCTCGCAACGGGCTCCCAGTCCCCATTGTTGTTTCTGGCGCCGATGACAACCGTTTGCGAAAATGCTCCATCCGAGACGACAATCTCGTTGACCCGTCTTGATCCAAATCGCCGACTGCTACGGCTTCGGCGCTTCCAACGTCCAGAGTCTGCCGCAGTTGCTGGCAGTTTGTAAGGCCTCCGATGCCGTCGTTGCAGTCAATCCAAACTCCACGCCCCGGACTTCCCGGATTAGCAGCGCGATGAGTGAACAATGCGTCAGTCCCCGGATGCCCATCGAGTTCTCCCCACGCGACTTTTTGAATCCTGCCCACATCGTGCAGGACAACCGGATTAAGCCGATGGCCATTCCAGTCAAGTCGAATGAACGAACGCGGAGAGTGCGACGAAACAACGAACTCTTGATGACCGTCTCCGTCCAGATCTACTGCGTCAATTGCGGTTGGCCAGTCAAAAACGCCGACATCAAATAACTTGCGACTCTGAAACCCCCCAAACACACCACCGCCAAAGTTTGAGGACAGTTCAAAGGTTGCGGCGCCCGTCAGTAGTCCAATGTCTAGGGTACCGTTATCGTCTATGTCTAATAATGCGGCGCCAACAATGCCAAAATGCCCCGTGACGTTTGCGTCGGGCAACGCGCGCTGCACCAAGTTTCCCTGCCCATCGTTCTCGTACCAGTCAGTGCTGCGCAGCGAGAATGCCGCCACGTCTTGATCGCCATCGCCATCCAGGTCACCAACCGCGAGAATTGCGCCAGTAGTTGGACCATTGCCGATGGGCGTACCAAAAGTCCCATCACCTTTGTTGAACAACATGACAACCTGCCCGAGGCCCAGTGGAGCCGCGACGCCATCACTTACGACAATATCCAGGTATCCATCTCCGTTCATATCCGCCACATGCAGGCCAAATGGGCAATAGCCCGCGTCGTAGAGCGCCGCGGGCGCGAACGAAATCGTCTGCGCCCCGGCAAACCATACGCTCGTAACAGTGAATGCCAATGTCAGAGACCGGATCATGTCAGCTCCTCCAGACGGAAGGCTACCGTTTCTTGAGACCCGCCAGAAAATTCCCCGGAACTGTCGTGCCGCCGTCGGCATTTCGGATCATGATCCCAATGTTGTTCCAGCCGCGTGTCGGAATCTGCAACCAGACACCGGACGCCAACTGTTGAATGACCGTGGACTCGAACGGATTTTGCCCGGTCCAGACGTTACTGCCCGTGCTGTCCGGCAGAGAGAAGTCGATCGCCGAGGCCATGTACCAGGGCTGGGGACCGGAAAGGCCGCTCGAGGCGTCCGAGACCGGCTTGCTCCCCGCCGGCACGGAAAGCAGATCAGTCGGAGTCGCACCGAACTTGACGCGAAAGATCACCATGGGCGTCATGGCGCTCGGGTTCGAGCCGCCGGACGCGGTCTGTCGAGCAAAGAGTGCCACGTCGACGTACCTTTCGACAGCCCAGGTGGAGCTGGTCTGGGCCCAGAAAGTCAGATGCACAAAATTCGCCGCGCCCCCGCCGCTGATGTCAAGACTCTGTGCCGCGTGCAGGGCCGACCAGTTTGTGCTGTGCGTCTCGCGCGTCGTGACGGGAAACGCAGTCGGGATGCTCGTGCGCTCCACGAATGTTAGCAGGGCATCATTCCGTTCGTCGATAATTGTTCCCATTTTTCTCTCGCGTTTTTTCCTTTTCGGATGCTGGCATGTATCTTGCCCCCCCCCGTTTGCTGGAAGTCAAGCAAAATCCCACGTAACCGGGGACATCCCCGTCATCGGTACGCGGCTTCAAACAATCCGAAGAGCCTTGCGTTGTCGGGCCAGCGTAATGCCGCTACCCTCCCTCCACTGTGTCCACGCAACCGCATGTCTCCCCCGCGCCGCCGGGCCTCGGGGAATTTCCAGTACCGACCCTCGCCGGCGGGCGTGATCCGCGCGACCTCTACATGACCATCCCCGTGGTCGATGCCGCCACGAAGGAACCGCTGCCCGACCCGGCCCGGGCCGCCTACCTGGCCGAGCGAATCGCCCATTGGGACGAGGTGGCCCGCCAGACCGACCGCTGGAGCGGCTGGGGCGGCGCCTATCACCGCCGGCTGGAGCACGTTTATCGCTTTTTGATTCCCAAGGGGGCGCGCATCCTCGAGGTTGGCTGCGGGCGCGGAGCACTGCTCGCCGCGCTGGACCCGGAGGTCGGCGTCGGCGTGGATTTTTCGCCCGAGATGATCGAACGGGCCCGGACGACCTACCCGCACCTGCGTTTCGTGCTCGGCGATGCCCATCAATTGCCGGTGGCCGACGAAAAGTTCGATTTCGTCCTGCTCTCCGACCTCGCCAACGACCTCTGGGACGTGCAGGCCGCGCTGGAGCAGGTCGCGCGCGTCAGTACGCCGCGCACGCGCGTCATCATCAATAGTTACAGCCGGCTTTGGGAAGGATCACTGCGGGCGGCGGAGTTCCTGAATCTCGCCAAGCCGAATCTGAATCAGAACTGGCTGACGCCGCACGATCTGCAGAGCCTGCTGCATCTCGCGGGGTTCGAGCCGATTCGGACCTGGCAAGAAGTGCTTTGTCCGTTGCCCATCCCCCTGCTCGCGCCGCTTTGCAATCGCTATCTCGTACGCCTCTGGCCGCTGCGGCACCTGGCGCTCACGAATTTCATCATCGCACGGCCGCGCCCTGCGCCGGCTCCGGCCGCGAGCGCGCCGAAGGTTTCCGTCGTGGTCGCGGCGCGCAATGAGCAGGGAAACGTGGCGAATATCTTCGCGCGCGTGCCCGAGATCGGCGGCGGCACGGAACTGATCTTCGTCGAAGGCGGGTCGAGCGACGACACGTATGGCGAGATCGAGCGCACCATCCGCCAGCAGCCGGGGCGCAACGTCAAGCTCTTTCGCCAAACCGGCAAAGGCAAGGGCGATGCGGTGCGCAAGGGCTTTGCCGAGGCGACCGGCGACATCCTGATGATCCTCGATGCCGACCTGACCGTTCCGCCCGAAGACCTGCCGCGTTTTTACGAGGCCATCCGCAGCGGTCAGGCCGAATTCGTCAATGGCGTGCGGCTCGTGTATCCGATGGAAAAACAGGCGATGCGATTCTTCAACCTGCTGGGGAACAAGTTCTTCAGTTGGGCGTTTTCGTGGCTGCTCGGTCAGCCGCTGAAGGACACGCTCTGTGGAACGAAAGTGCTCTGGCGGCGCGATTATGAGCGATTGGCGGCCAATCGCGCCTACTTTGGCGATTTCGATCCGTTTGGCGATTTTGACCTGATATTCGGGGCGGCCAAACTCAATCTGAAGATCGTCGACCTACCGATCCGCTATCGCGATCGCACCTACGGCGAGACGAATATCCAGCGCTGGAAGCACGGCATGATGCTGCTGCGCATGGTGATGTTCGCCGCCGGGCGCATCAAATTCGTCTAGGCGGATTCCAGCATCAGGCGACCATCGTCCAATCGGCAGCGCCGCGGGAATCGCGTGGCGAGGCGCTCGCTGTGCGTCACGACGATGAGCGCGGCCGCGTGCTCCTTCGGCAAGGCGAGCAGCAAATCCCCGACCGCGTCGGCTGTGGTGCGATCCAGGCTGCCGGTGGGTTCGTCTGCCAGCAGCAGGGCCGGGCGGTGAATGAGCGCGCGGGCGACGGCGACGCGCTGCCGCTCACCGCCGGAAAGCTGCGCCGGGCGCTGATGAATGCGCTCTGCGAGACCGACACTCGTCAGCAGTTCCTCCGCGCGCTTCGCAAAATCGGTCGCGCGATCGGCGGAGCGCTGCTCGGCGTCCGGCGGATACGGTAGCGTCGGCAGCAACACGTTTTCGCGCGCGCTCAGCGGCGCGAGCAGGTGATGGTCCTGAAAGATGAACCCGATGCGGCGATTGCGGAAGGCCGCCAGGTGATTCGCATCGAGCGTGAACGGATCTACCCCGTCGATCTCAACCATGCCAGACGTGGGGCGATCCAGCGTCCCGAGGATGCTCAACAGCGTGCTCTTGCCGGAGCCGGAGGGGCCGGTGATCGCCAGCGATTCACCCGCGCCGAGGGCGAGACTTACGTCGCGCAGAACGTCGAGCGATCGCCCATCGGGCAGCTCGAACGAGCGCGTGAGATTCTCGACGCGGAGGCGCGTGCGGGCGGCGCCGGGTGAAAGCTGGGCCGCGCTCGCCGACGTCGTTTTCACGCCTAACGCTCCTTCCGGCCAGCGACTTCCTCAAACACTTTCCACGTCTCTCGCGCCATCACTTCGTCGCTGTGATGTTGCGCCACGGCCAGCCGCCCTGATTCGCCGAGCGCCGCGCGCCGGATTGGATCGGCAATCACTTCCTTGAGCGCGGAAGTCAGGCCGGTCGGATCGGCCGGATTGTAGAGGACGCCGCCGCCGGTCGTTTGGATCAACTCCGGAAACGAGCCGTGCCGCGGCTGCACGACCGGCAAGCCGGCCGCGAGCGCCTCGAGCACGAACAAGCCTTTCGCCTCGTGATAGCTCGTCGGCACGCAGAGCAGATGCGACGTATGCAGCAGCGACCATTTCTGCGCGCGATCGACCTCGCCCAGATACTCGAACGCGTCGCCGTGCCCCGCTTGCCGCACGTAATCCAGCGTGGCATCGAGATAAGGCTGATCCGCCGCACCGAGGTATCCCGCCGCGCGCACCCGACAGGGAACGCCCGACTCGCGTAGCGGAGACCATCGCCCGCATGGCTGATTCGGCAAAACCCTTGGCGGGCGAGACGCGCGCCCAGATAGGCGATCGTGGGCGTGCCAGTTTGTTCACGCGTGACGGCCGGCGGAGCATCCAGCGCGATTCCGAGCGGCACATAGCGAACTTTCTCCGGCGGCAGTCCGAAGTATTTGGTCGCATGCTCGCAGTAGCCAGCGTCACGCCGATGAAGGCGTCCACGTCGGCCGCTTTCGCGCGAATGCGCTCGAGCGCGCGACCACGCCAGGGTTCGGGCAACGAGTCGATAAAGATGTCCTCACCGCTCAGCGTGCAAACGATCTTCGCGCCAAGTTCGTCGCGAATGTGGCGCGCGAGGCCCAGCAGCATCACGTCGCGCAGGCAAACGACGGCCGGCCGCAAGGGTCGCAGTGCGTCAATCAATCGCCGCAGCTCCTCCCATGCTGTCGGCCGCCTGCCGTCGATACGGAAATCGTCAGCGTGCCGAGATCCTCCGTTCGCGCGCGCCGCGAATCGCCCCACGCCGTTCAACAGGCGTCGCGCATCGAGGATGCGATCCAGTGCACGCGGCAACCAGCGAGCTGCGAGCCGCTGGAGGAGGTGACGTTGATGCCGCCGTAGTAGCCGGCGGCAGGTCTTCCTCATCGGTGCGGGAGCAGGTGTAGAGTGGCATGAGGAGCACGTCGCCCTGGCCGCAGCGCGGCTGCCACGCGGTTTTCGCCGTACGTAGCCCTGCAGCACATCTTCGCCTGCCCGCCGCGAGCATCACGCATCTGCATCACGTTCTCCAGGCGCACGATGGCCATCTTCTCCGCGTTCCGGCACCAGCAGGCCAGCGTGTCGCCACGGGATGCGTCCAGGTCTTCCCGCGAAGCGCTTCGAATTTCGCCAGCTCCTCGAGCGGTTCCGGCTTGGCGGGCAATGCGATCAACTCACCCGCCTCGCTCAGTACGACCAGCAGCGGCGGAGCGAGCAGCACCTGTCCATATCCGTAGCGGCCGCCCTTCCAGACGCGCTCGCCCGTCCGCAGATCGACGCACGCGAGCTGGCTCTCGTCGAAGCCGTACGCGTAATCACCGAGGACCGCGAAGTCGTTGAACTTCGGCTTCAGGCGCAGGCTGTTCCACGTTTCATGCACCCGCCATGTGCGGGCCGCGTCGCGCCGCACGTCGATGCGCCGCAGGCCGACACCGTACGCCATGCCGACGACCAGCGAATGTTCGTCGAGAATCGCCGGTTGCGCGACCTTCGGCTGGTCGGTCTTCCACTCAAGCCGCCAAAGCTCGCGGCCGGTTTCGATTTCATGTCCGGTGAGTCCCGCGCCGTCGAGGTAGACAATTTGCGGCACGCCGTCGAGTGTCGCCAGTTGCGGCGAGCTGAAGCCGCTGTCGCCGCCGCGCGCCGTCCAGACCTGAGCGCCGTCGGAAAGCTTGTGGGCCGCGAGCCGAATGCCGCCCTTGCCGCAGAGGCCCGCCACGACGAGATCGTTCACGATCAGCGGCGAGGCGGCGAAACCCCAACTCGGCGGCTTGATCGATTCGTGATAGCCGCGATGCTGCCAGAGCATTCGTCCCGTGGCGGCATCGAGACACGTTAACAATCCGCTCGGACCGAAAGCGACGATTCGGCCGTCGGCGAAACTGGGCACGCGCGTACCCACCAGCCCGCCGGAAAACATCAGTCGCCGCGGTCGCGGCCGCTGTGCAGCCAAGGTCAGCGCCGGTCGCGATGTCATACGCCGAGATGCACTCGCTCGCGCCGCGCTGCTCCTGCGTGAACGCCAGATCGCCGACCACGGCGAACGAGGACCAGCCCGCGCCGATCGGATGCCGCCAGACGAGGCGTGGCCTGCGCCAGCCTCGGCTGACATGCACCTGGCGTTCGAACGACGCTGTCGCGTCGCCGATCCGCGAAAGCCCGGCCAAATCTGCCGGCCCGCGATAACGCCGGCAATACGCCTGGAACGCTTCGAGCGTGGGGAATCGCCGCGGGGCGCGCGCTAGCTGCAACGAGCGCATCCGGCCGCTGCCAGCGCGGGCCGAATGACATCATTCCATCACCAATCTGGCCGGTGGTGCGGATCAGCAGCCAAGGCAGCGCCCCCACCAAACCGCCGACCCAAGCGGCGCGAGGGCGGCGAAGGAGCGCGTATCCGAGCAGCGCGCACGCCGTGCAAGTCGGCAATCCCCAAAGAAGCGCGAACGCCCACGAGAGACGATCACTCGCCAATCCGAGCGCCAAGCCCGCCGCCAAAATGGCGACGATTGATAGAGACTTTGCTTTGCGCGAGGCCGGGCTGAGCAGCCACCAGAACCAGAGCAACAACATGGCCACGGGCGGCGTGAGAAAACTGCGAACAACCGCGCCCATCGTCGGTGGGGCCAACAGGACCAGCCAGGCGATGAGTAAACCAACGGATCAGGGATGGTCGCGCCGTACCTGCGTACCTGATGGGCTGGCACTCAGTCGCCGCAGAAATGCGCAGGCGGGAGCCAGACAGCGCGCTGCGTTATCGGCAACATTGTCTTGATTTCGCCATTCTTCGCTATCCGTCCGCTTCGATCACGAGTCCGTCGTACGCCAGTTCCATGCCGGGGTAGCTGCGATTCGTTCCGCATGCGTCACTGCGCGATGTGCGTGAAAACGTTCGCTGCGCGCCGATCCGCTGCGCCTCAGCGGCCGCCTGCCAGGTTGAAGTGGGCGTCGGATGGGGCCGACGTCGCGCGTCGAGCGAGCGCATCCAGTCCCGCGGCCAACGGGCGCGACTCGTCGGGGATGCGATTCACGTCAGGACAATGAGCGATCGAACCGACCCGGAAACCCAACACCGGATCGCCGTGAAAATGAGATCGGCGTGATCGTCCGCCCGCCAATTCCAGGCGGTCGTCGATCACGCGAAAATCGACCGCGGCCAGCGGCTCGGATAGGTCGGGTCGTCAACAAAGGCGTATTCAGACAGGCATGCGCGTAGTCAGCCAGCGTGTCGCGGGCGGCCAGCGCAGGCGGCGCGAGGTTGCAGCCAGTTGAAGCCGCGTAGGTCGTCGAGGCCAGTGACATGGTCCGCGTGGGCGTGCGTATGAGCGACCGTGTCGACGCGCGCGCGTCGCACGCCAGACACTGCAAGCGCAGCTCAGGCGCGGTGTCGATCAGCAGATGAAAGTCGCCCCAGGAAAACAGCACGCTGGGCCGCGTGCGGCGATCGCGCGGATCGGCAGAAGTACACACCGGGCAATCGCACGCGATCATCGGGATGCCGTGGGAGGTGCCGGAGCCGAGGACCGTCAGACGCGTGGAGAGAATAGCGAGTATCGGAGAGCGAGCGAGGGAAATGAGGCTGGGGGCCGTCGCTTGATCCGGCGCGCGCTGGAAAGCACGTGCCGCAGGGCATCGCTGAGCTTCTGAACGATCAACGTGTCGTTCTGCCCGCCGAATCCGAAGCTGTTCGACAGGCAGGTCTTGACCGGCGCTTTGCGGGCCGTGTTTGGCACGTAGTCGAGATCGCAGTTGGGGTCGGGATTCACGTAGTTGATCGTCGGCGGGATGACACCGTCGCGGATCGCGAGCACGCATGATCAACTCGACCGCCCCGGCTCGCGGCCACGGTGCCCAAACATGCTCTTCACACTGCTGACGGCGACATTCAGCGCGGTTGGGCCGAAGACCGTGCGGATGGCGAGCGTTTGAGCTTCTTCATTTTCCTCGGTGCCGTGCTGGTGCGTGCGGACACATAGTCGATATCGCGCGGCTCCAGTTTTGAATCGTGCAGTTGCCCGCATCGCCGCGATGGCCATGACCTCTTCGTGAATATCCGTGACGCGAAACGCATCGGCCGTCGAGCCGTAGCCCAGAATCTCAGCCAGCGGCTTCGCGCCGCGGCGCATGGCGGTCTCGTACTCCTCGAGAATCAGGATGCCGGAGCCTTCGCCCAAGACGAAGCCGTCGCGCGTGCGATCGAACGGGCGCGACGCGGTAATGCAAGTGTCGTTACGCGTGCTCAGCGCAGTCAGGCGATTGAAGCCTGTCACGCCGAGCGGGTGAATCATGCTGTGCGCGCCGCCGGAGATCATGACATCGACGTCGCCGCGGCGGATCAGCGCGCTGGCTTCGCCGATCGCCTGCGTGCTGGCGGCACAGGCCGTGAGCGTGTTCAGGTTCGGGCCCTGCGCGTTAAAGCGGTAGGCCAGATGTCCGGCCGCGCTATTCGGATCCTGCTCGAACTCGCGGACGATGTTGAAACGCTCGTAGGCCACCTCGGCCCAGCGCTGCGCATCCAGTTCGCGCTTTTCCGAATTCCAACCGGCAACGGCGGCCGCCGCGAAGGCGTCGAAATCAATCGGCCCTTCGCCTCCGCCGAGGTAGACGCCGACCATCGTCGGATCAACGCCGGTCGAGCCGTTCAGCCCGGCGTTTTTCCAGGCCATCTCGGCCGCCGCCAGCGCAAACGTGACATTCCGGCTGGCGCTGCGATGATCCTCGTAGCGACTGCCGAGATAGTTCTTGAGTTCGAAGCCCTTCACCTCGGCCGAAAACTGCGTCGGGAACGTATGCGCGTCGAAGACCGTAGGCGACGCTGCTTCGCCGCGCAGTGCCGCCAGACCGACTCGATCTCGCGCCGAGCGCGGGCACCCAGCCCGACCTGGTGATGACGACGCGACGACTCATAGGGACCTCGTCTACAGGGCGAGAGCGCAAGAGCGCGCGCTCGAAAACGGCAAATCCGTTCGCAGCCCACGACTTCTAATTTGCTCTTGGCCATTATTTGTACTTCTTGATGACGAGCGCCGCATTCTGGCCGCCGCCGAGCGCGTAAGCGAGCGAGAACGCTGCCGATGCGGCATCGATCGGCTTTGCCGCTGTTCACGCGCGGCCACCAGAGTCGCGTCGAGCGGATCGCTGTTGATCGCGGGGACGGTGTTGTGCTGAGCCGCCAGCACCGGTGGCGATGAAGTCAATCGCGCTCCTCGCTCCGTTATTTCCGAGACCGCCTTGATCGACAGCACCGGCGTCGCCCATCGCGCCGAGCACGCGGCGAATGCTCGCCGCCTCGCCGCATCGTCGCCTTCAGCCCCGGCGCAACGCCTGGACGAGATCTGGCTGACCTTCGTCAGCCGGGCGTCGCGCAGCACTCTTCGGCCGCAACGGCGACACCGCCCATCGGCCGACGGTTGCGTCGGATGAACCGCTTGCACGCATCGTTGTTTTCGCACCGGCGACCAACCACTCGGCGTAAATGCGGGCCCCGCATTTCGCGCGTGTTCGAGTTCTTCGAGAATCACGAGCCCGCCGCCTTCCGAGACAGCCGTGCCGTCGCGGCTCGCGCCGAAGGGCCGACACGCAGCTTCGGGCGTTTCGTTCTGGTGCGTCAGGCGCTCGCCCAGAGACTGCCGCAGCAGCGCCATGGGGTTGATCTTGCTCTCCGCGCCGCCGCACATGCAGACGTCGGCCGTGCCGCGCTCGATCGTGCGGAAGGCTTCGCCGATCGCGAGGTGACTGCTGGCCTCGGCACAGGTGATCGTGTTGCTCGGGCCTTGGGCGTCGTGCACGATCGTCGCGTGGCAGGCGAGCATGTTCGGCAGGAATTTCAGCAGCCAGAGCGGCGTGAGGTTGTTCATCCCCTCGCTGCCCCATTTCGCGTGGCTGAATACGCCGTCCACCGCCGAAGACGCGAGCGCCTCGGCCAATTCGGGCAGATCGGCGCAGATGAGGCCCGCGCCGATATTCGCTCCGAAGCGCGTGCTATTGATGTTCGGAGCCGGCGCTTCGCCGCGCTCCACGTGACACTTGGTGAAAATGCCGGCGTCGCGCGTGGCTTGATAAGCGCCGATGACGGCCAGCACGATGTCGCGGGCCATGATCTTCGACGCCTTGCGGTAACCCTTGGGTACCGCGTCGCCGATGTTCAGGCCGTCGATTTCGCCGCCGACCTGCGAGCGGAAGCGCGACGGGTCAAACGATCGCACGCGTCGAATCCCGTTGCGCCCTTCGAGCAGCGCATTCCAGAAATCAGTCGCGCCGACGCCGATCGGCGTCACCGGGCCAAGTCCCGTCACGACCACCCGCCGTTTGCTCACAGGCGCACCTTCTGCCCGCTGGCGGGGCGATACGTCCGCAACAGGCTCATGAACTGCTCCGTGAAGACAAAATTCTCTACCGGAAAATCGAGCCCGCTCATGTTCTGATCAATGTGCGAAAACACGATGTCCACTTCGCCTACGAGTTCGTCGTCCCGCGTGATCCGCCCCACCGTGCCGGCCGCCGATTCGGAGACCTGCTCAATGGTCGCTTCGTAGCGAATCCGCTCTCCGGGACGCACGATGGTATGAAACTCGGCGCGTTTGACTTTGGCGAGGATCACTTTTTCGGCGAACTGCCGCGCCTCGCCCACGAGGATGCCCGCGGTCTGGGCCATGCCTTCGACCATCAGGCTGGCGGGCATGATCGGGTAATCGGGAAATGGTCGTGGAGATGGTCCTCGGCCAGCGAGACGCACTTGCACGCCACCGCGCGCCGGCCGCTCTCAAACTCCTCGAAGCGATCGATCCAGATCCAGCGCAAGGTGCGTCCGCCTCCGATCAGCCCTGGGCGGCCAGTTGCTCGACAAAGCGCACGACCGTGCCGACCGCATCGACGTCGGAAATCTTGTCGATGACGGGGTTCTTCTCGAACTGGAAACCAGATCGGCGTGCGGCATGGCCTTTTTTCGCCGCGAGGCCTAACGCGTTCACGCGCTTGTCGCTCACGTACTCCGGATTGCTGAGGATTTCGCGCGGCATCAGTTCCTCCTGCGGAATCTTGATGCCGAAGGCTTTCTCGAACCGGAAAACGATGTCGAGAATCGATCGACTCGGCCGCAAGGTCGCCGGTCAGCGTGGCCGTATCCGTCACATCGGGACTCATCCACGCTCAGCAAGGTCGACGAGCGTCGTCTTCACCCTTGTCGAAAATCTCATCCCCAGCGAAATCACTGCCATGTTGGTAATCCTCCACTTCGTCGTCACGAAAGCCGCGCAATCAGGGCACCGCCGTCCTCGGCTGTGCCGTGCCAATTTCTTTCCGGATGGCCCAACCGCGTTGGTGACCATCAAACTGCCGACGAAAACCGCCGTCGGCGTCGCGAACGGATTTTCGTTGCCGCGTGACCCGCTCACGCCATCGCGGGAGCCGCCGCCGCCGGACGATGCAATCGCAGCAGCCGAACAGCGCTCGCTGACGGGCTCGCAGCCGTTCGTCGATATCCGCCTGGGCCGGATCGCTGTCGGCCAGATTCAAGTGCCGCAGCGTCAGCCGCCCTTTGACCGTTTCGCGCCCGTCCACGTGGCCGGACGCCTGAAAAACACTCATCGTCGGACCGATTTCGCGGGCGACCGACTCGATCGTCAGCGTCTGGCCGGGCGAGACAAAGCTCTTGTACGTCACGTTCCGGGCGTCCTTGAGGACGATCAGCGCCGGGGCAAAATCCTGCGTCGCCCGCACAAGCCACGCCGACGCCTGCACCATCGCTTCGAGCATCAGCACGCCCGGCAGCACCGGAAAAGTCGGAAAATGGTCGGCCAGGTACTCCTCTGCCAGCGTGAGAGCCTTCTGCGCGACGATCCGCTGGCCGGGTTCGAGCTCCGTAATGCGATCCACGAGCACGAACTTCACGCCGAGCCCCGCTGCCGGAACAATACCCCCCTGACGGAGGACACCCTCCGCCCGTCCGGGGTCAGCCTAGCCTGAAAATGTTATCGCAATCCCGACCGATCAGCCACCGAGCGGCGGGAGTTTATGCTGCCCGCGATGGCGACAGAGATGGGTCGAGCATCCTCCCGCGCGTCGTCGGAGATCCTGTTTGCGCCGCTCCCAGTCGCCATTGGCCGGAATGATGTCCGGATACTTCTGACCCTCGGCATTTTCCTTCTGTTCCTGGCGGGGGTCGCGCTGATTGTCGGCAAGCGTCCCGCCGCGACCGGCGCCTCTGCCGGACTTGCACTGCTCGGGGCAATGTTCATCCGCACGGCAGTCGTGCATGCGCGAAGAACTGGACCCGGCGATATCGGCGCGGGCGCAGAAAAATGGTCCCGCTGCCGCAGTGCGAAGCCGCAACTGCATTCGCCAGAGAAGTCTGCGCGCCGGAATGGGAGCTCATCGCCCGGATTCGAAAACACGAGCGGCTGCTTCCTCCGCCCCCGGCGGATCGCGCGCGAATCATCTGCATCGGACCGCTGGTTCCGCCTGATTCCGCCGATTGGCGGTTTGCGCCCGAGGTGATCACGCCTTCCCGGTTTTTGAACCATGACTGGCGTTTCGGCGTCTATGCGTTGTTACTGCTCGGGGCCAATTTCACGCCTCAAACATTCTGCTGATCCTGAATCGCACCTCGCTGTGCGTGATCACTCGCCCGGTAATCCCTATCTTCGCGCTATTCTTTGGATTGCGCGCGGCTATCGCGCCGCCATCCGTCCCACCTATCTCCGAGTCGCGCTCGGGATCATTCAGACGATTCGCTACAGAGCAGGCGGAATCCGCCGGAGATCGTTGACTTTCCGATCACCGTCGGAACTCGCGTCGTAGCCATTGGGAAAGCGCGCCCAAATCCGGGGCTCTTCACTCGATAAGCTGGTTCTGATACGCGCTCGGAACGCGGAACTGGTGCCGATCGGCCGGATGTCGACTCGGACAAACTCGCCGATATCGTTTGGCGTGCAGTGCTATCCACCGCGCCGATCCCGCCACTGAGCGAAATGGAACTGGCGGCTGTGCGTGCCGCCACGATCTTCTGATCAAAGCGTGAAGTACGATCCGTCCACGTTCCGTTGGTAAGCATCCGCACATAGATGTCGGTCGACGCCACCCAGATCAGGCTCATCCACGCCCAGAGCATGTGCCGCGAGTTCAGCATGACACGCACTGATACAGCTTGCCGCCCATGGGGGAATCAGAAACGCAATCTTTTCGACCGCCGATCAGGTGGCGAAATGAGTGACAGCCGAGCGTGTATCCGCCGAGCAGGATCGGATTGCCCCAGAGCATGAGCGAGCCGAGGCCGAAACCAAAATGCCAATCAGGCTGAGCGGCTTTGCCTTTGTTGAACCACATGTCGTGCCACGCGTCCCAGGCGAGGATGAACAGGAACGCAACCGCGAAGTTAACGAAGCAGCGGTGATGTTCTGAATGAGCAGCGGCCACTTTGCTTCGCCGCGATAGGCCGTACCCCGAAAGCCCGGCTCCCCTACCGCGCAGTTCGGCGGGTCCGCCCAGAACGCTTTGTAGTACGCCCCGCGGTAGTAGTAGTACGAAACAGTCGGCCGGGAATACGAGGATCGCCGCGGCCGCCGACAGCCAGGTCGGCATCCACGCCGGCTTTGTGCTCATCCACGCGTGGCCTGAGGGCGTGTGGCCGGGCGTATCGAACATCAGCGGCGAGTAGAACGGCGTCAGATAATTCGTGGCTGCGTTGGCGGCCGCGTGGCCGCTGTAATAGTTCGTACCCTCGAAGACGCGCAGGTTTGCGTAAACGAGAAACGCGCCCAGTGCCAGAAAGACCACGAGCGGCTGGCTCCACCACGCGTCGCGTCGCTGCGTCTCGCCAAAGCCCCGCATCTTCAGCCGCACTACCGCATCTGACATGTCTCGCTCGCAATCCGTTCTTGTCGCTGCCACTGGCCGCCGGTGGAACAGGATTCGACCGGCGGCGCCAATACCTTTTGTCCAAGATATCCGCGCACGATGAAGTTGCAACGACGCGCGAGGGGCCGGCGGCCCGTCGTTTCCCACGCCACGCCGCGTCGGTTACGCTTCCGCCCGGATTGAGCGAACCGACCAAGTGAGAGCATGCATGGAGTGGCTGAAACAGGGCGTGGATTTCCTGCTGCACGTACAGGACCACCTGGACTGGGCCTGTCAAACGTACGGCGCGTGGGTCTATCTGATCCTGTTCATCGTCATCTTCGCCGAAACCGGGCTGGTCGTGACGCCCTTTCTGCCGGGTGATTCGCTGCTTTTCGCGGCCGGCGCGATTGCGAGTCGCGGCACACTGAACCCGCTCTATCTGTTTGTCTTGCTGAGCGTCGCGGCAATCATCGGCGACACGGTGAACTACTGGATCGGAAAGGTTCTCGGCCCGCGCGTGATGAATCAGCCGAACAGCCGCATCTTCCGCCGCGAGTATCTCGATCGCACGCACGCGTTCTTTGAGCGCTACGGCGGCAAGACGATCGTGCTGGCCCGCTTCGTGCCGATCGTGCGAACATTCGCGCCCTTCGTCGCCGGCGCGGGCGCCATGAACTACACCAAGTTCATCATCTACAACGTTGTCGGCGGCATCGCGTGGGTCGCGATCTGCCTCTACGCGGGCGTGTTCTTCGGCCAGATCGATTTCGTGAAGAAGCATTTCGAACTGGTCGTGCTCGTCATCATCTTCATCTCGATCCTGCCGGGCGTGTTCGAATTCTTCCGGGTGCGGGCCGAGTTGAAGCGGAATCCCAGGGCTCTTGAGCCCGCTGCCCAGTCTGAGACCGAATAAGCCACGACCGATTCACGGCACACACCCCAGCAATTTCGTCCTTCAGATGTGCTCGCCGCACTCGGGGCAGCGCGGCTCGCTCAGGCCGCGCAGGATGTGGCCGCAGGCACGGCAGCGGGTTTCGCTGTCGCGTCGCCGTGCGTCGATCCAGAGCAGCGTCCAGAAGTAGCAGCCCACGAGCGAAAGCACGACGGCCATCGGCATCTGCACGTCGGGATAGGAGTTGCCCACGCTGAGCGTCGGCAGAATGCTGAAAGCGAACCAGGAAAACGCGGCCGCGCCCATCGTGAGGAACGTCGCGATCTGCGTGGCGCGTCGCACGGCCATTCCTCCCGGATCGATCGACTCGCGATCGTCAAGCGAGACGCGGCGAATCAATCGTCGTCGTCATCGTCATCGTCGTCGTGCTTCTTGTCCTTGTCGTGTTGATCGTGCTTGTCGGAATCGTGAATTTCGATCGACTGGCCGTATGAATCGGTGCGTTCGCGCCGCTGGCCGGCTTTGTCGTCGCGGTCGTGACAGCCCGTAAACGTCAGCAGCAGCAGCGCCAGAATCCATCCGTGTCGCATGGACACCTCCCGCGCGGCAGCATAACGCAGCCGCACGAGCCGAATGGGACGCGCCGGTGGGAAAATCTCTATCCCCCGTCCCCGGCCGACGAGTAAGCTGCGCGTCAGTTCGCTTCAACGAGGAGATGCCAAGCGATCGCGCCGCGAATTCCTTGCTCACTCACTGGCCGCCGGCGCGCTTGGTTCGGTCGCTTTCCTGCGTGAGGATGCGGTGGCCCGCGCGCAGGCCGCCACGCGCGGGCGCGAAGAGCGCTCGCCGCAGGAACTCGCAAGCGACGAGGATTTCTGGGTTCAGATTCAACAGGCGTATACCGTCGATCGCAGCCTGATCAATCTGAACAACGGCGGCGTCAGCCCGTCTCCCAAATTCGTGCAGGAGGCCGTGCGGCGGCATCTGGAATTCGCCAACGACGCGCCGACGCGCAATCTCTGGAGCGTGCTCGATCCGCAGATCGAAAGCGTCCGAACACGGCTCTCGGACGTGTTTGGATGCAGCAACGAGGAAGTGGCGATCACACGCAACGCAAGCGAATCGCTGCAGATCTGCATCTACGGCTTCGACCTGAAGCCGGGCGACGAGGTGCTCGCGACCGAACTCGACTATCCGCGCATGATCAATACGTGGAAGCAGCGCGCCGCGCGCGAGGGCATCGTGCTCAAGCAGGTGCCGATCGAAGTACCGGTGCAGAATCATGCCGACGTGGTCGAGGCGTATCGGCGCGGCCTGACCGAAAAGACCAAAGTCATCCTGGTCTCGCACGTCGTCTTCGTCACGGGGCAGATTTTCCCGGTGCGCGACATCTGCCGGCTGGCGCGCGAGCGGAATATTCCGGTGATCGTGGATGGGGCGCACGCATTCGCTCAGCTGGCGTTCCGGCGCGACGATCTGGAATGCGACTACTACGGCAACAGTCTGCACAAGTGGCTCACCGCGCCGCACGGCACGGGGTTCCTGTATGTGCGCAAGGAAAAGATCGAGTCGCTGTGGCCGCTGATGGCCGCTCCGATCGAGAAGAAGGGCGACATCCGCAAGTTTGAGGAAATCGGCACGCATCCAGCGGCCATGAAGCTGGCCGTGGGCGAAGCGCTGACCTTTCACAACGCGATCGGAGCCGCGCGACGCGAGGCACGGCTGCGCCACCTGCGCAACCGCTGGGTGAAGCGGCTCTCCGCGGACAAGCGGGTGGGCCTGCTGACGCGCCTCGAACCCGAACACGGTGGAGCGGTGGCGACACTCACGATCGATGGAATCGATTACCCCAGGCTTGCCGACTACCTGTTCACCAAGCACAAGATCATTACAGTGGCGATCGATTACGCGAACGTAAAAGGATTACGCGTGACCGCCAACGTCTACACGACGCCGGAAGAGATCGACTATTTCTGCCGGGCGATCGAGGGCGTGCTGGCGAACGGCTTGCCGGCCTAGAAGCCCGGGTCGGTAGAATTCACGTCATGACCGGAGCCGCACTGCGAATGGAGGCCTGGCGCGTGCTGGAAGGCGATAGCGCAATTCTGGATGCGGCGCGCGATGTCTCGCGCATACTGAAGGAAAGCGGGATTCGCGGAGCGATCGTAGGCGGTATCGCGGTCGGCCTGCACGGGCATGTCCGCGCGACGATGGATGTCGATGTATACGTTCCGGATCCGCCAACAGAATTCGCAGACGCTCTGAAACAAAACGGCTACGCGTTCGACGGGCGGCGAAAGGAGTTCCGCCGAGCGGGAATTCCCATTCAACTGGTCACGGATGAGCAGACCGGCGGCCCCCCGACCCGGATCAGCACGATTCAGCGCATTCAGACCGTGGGCCTCGCGGACCTGATCAATATGAAGCTGCGTAGCGGGATCGGATCGGTGCTGCGCGCACAGGACATCGCGGATGTCATCGCGCTCATTCGCGTCTGCAAGCTGACGGGCGCATTCGCCGCCAAGATTGCCCGCCCAGTGCGCAGCGAATTCAAGCGGCTCGTGCGAGCGATTAAAAGCGAGGGTCGGCGGTAGATATTCTCACGCCTGCTCATACGCCGCTCTCAGCCAGCCGATGAGTTCGCGATCAATGTCCTTCACTTTCTCCACGCGAACGCGGTGGCTCACCATCGCATTGAAGCTGCCGGACGCTTCGAGTCGTGTTGTCGGCGGCGTGCCCTTCAAGTTGATACCGACGTCGACCCGCGCGGCCGTGGATGGCTGAAGCAGGCCGAACTGCTTGTTGCGGCGCAGACTGACATAAGTCTTTTTGGGCGAGAATTCCACGTCCGTCCCGAACTTCGCGATGGCGGCGCGGAGTGCGTCGTAGATCGGGCGCAGGGCGGCCTTGGCCCCGGCGTACTGCGCGTCGACCAGCGCGTCTCCTTCCGGAGCCGCCGCGCCGGACGCGGCCGCGAGCGTGCGCTGAGCGACAAGATTCGCATAGCCGTGCCCCAAACCGTGCTCGCTCTTCAGCATGGCCACGATTTCGCCATGCTTGCCGAGCTTCGATTTGCGAGCGATCACGATCCATTGATCGAGCGATTTCCCGGTTTTCTCGGCCAGGTTCGCAATCATCGACTCGATCATCTCCTCCGGCGACTTGCCCA
>JBGAJB010000396.1:0-2587 GCA_044225155.1 Phycisphaerae bacterium
GGTGGTCAGGCCTCACAGCGACCATCCCAAGACCGCACTCGGCAAGATCGAAATCTATGGATCGAATATCGGCAAAAACCGATGGGTGAGATTCAGCGAGGAAGAAGAGTGTTATTCGGCCTGCAATATTGACCCCCTGAGCCGGGGGATCGGCGTCCAAAATTGACCCCCTACAGATTGGCTGTTGCGCTGCCTGCTTTGTCATGAAGCAGGTGGTCGGGGATGCTGATCGTGGAGACGATTGCGCGGATACGGCGCGAGCACTTCATCAAGGGCAAGACGATCAAGGAGATCGCCCGTGACCTGAAGGTGTCGCGGAACACGGTCCGGAAGGTGCTGAGATCCGGAGAGACTTCGTTCGAGTATGAGCGTCAGGTGCAGCCGCGGCCCAAGCTTGGACGATGGGCGGCGGAACTCGATGAACTGCTGGCGGCGAACGCAGCCAAATCCGCGCGCGAACAACTGACGCTGATCCGGATCTTCGAAGAGTTGCGCGGACGCGGCTATGACGGCGGCTACGATGCCGTGCGGCGTTACGCCAGGCGCTGGAGCAAGGAGCGCGGGCAATCGACGGCGGCGGCCTATGTCCCGCTGAGTTTTGCGCCAGGAGAAGCCTATCAGTTCGACTGGAGCCACGAGATCGTTCTCCTCAACGGCGTGACGGTACTCGTGAAGGTCGCCCACGTCCGGCTGTGTCATAGCCGCATGCTGTTCGTGCGCGCCTATCCGCGCGAGACGCAGGAGATGGTGTTCGACGCCCACGACCGGGCGTTCGCACTGTTCAAGGGCACCTGCAGTCGCGGCATCTACGACAACATGAAGACGGCGGTGGAGACGATCTTCGTCGGCAAGGATCGCCGCTACAATCGCCGCTTCCTGCAGATGTGCAGCCACTACCTGGTCGATCCGGTCGCCTGCACGCCGGCGTCGGGCTGGGAGAAGGGCCAGGTGGAGAACCAGGTCGGGTTGGTCCGGGAACGCTTCTTCACGCCGCGGCTGCGGTTCAAAAAGCTGGACGAACTCAACGCCTGGCTGCTCGACAAATGCATCGCCTACGCCAAGGCGCATCGGCATCCGGAGCTGTCCGATCAGACGATCTGGGATGTGTTCGAAGCCGAACGGCCGAAGCTCGTTCCCTATGCCGGTCGGTTCGACGGATTCCATGCGGTGCCGGCATCGGTCTCCAAAACCTGCCTGGTGCGCTTCGACAACAACAAATACTCGGTCGCAGCCAGCGCCGTCGGACGTCCGGTCGAGGTTCAAGCCTATGCCGACCGTATCGTCATCCGTCAGGATGGACGGATCGTTGCGGAGCATCCGCGGTCGTTCGGACGCGGCGAGACGACCTACGATCCCTGGCACTACGTGCCGGTGCTCGCGCGCAAACCCGGGGCCTTGCGTAACGGCGCACCCTTCAAGGACTGGGTGCTGCCGGCCGCGATCGAACGGATCCGGCGCAGGCTCGCCAGCACCGACGACGGCAATCGACAGATGGTCGACATCCTCAATGCGGTGCTGACTGACGGTTTGTCGGCGGTCGAAGCCGCCTGCGCCGAGGCGCTTGGTCACGGCGTCCATTCCGCTGACGTCGTTCTCAACATCCTGGCTCGCCAACGCGAACCCGCTGCACCGGCCAACATCATGACGCCGGCGGCACTGACGCTCCGCCATGCGCCGATCGCCGATTGCGCCCGCTACGACAACCTCCGGAGGACCATCTGATGGAACGAACCCAAATCTTCGACCTCATGGGCGAGCTCAAACTCTACGGCATGAGGGCTGCCTTCGACGAGATCATGGCGACGGCCGTCAAGCGCCAGCACGAACCGCAGCATATCGTCGGCGACCTGCTCAGCGCCGAGATCAACGAGAAGCAGGCGCGGTCGATCAAGTACCAGCTCACCATCGCCAAGCTGCCGTTGGCCAAGGATCTCGACGACTTCCAGTTCGAAGGCACGCCGATCAATCAGACGCTCGTCAACGATCTCGCCGGCGGCGGCTTCATCGCCCAGCAGCGCAACGTCGTGCTCGTCGGCGGCACCGGCACGGGCAAAACCCACCTGGCCATCGCAATCGCCAGAAGCTGCATCCGATCCGGCGCCCGCGGTCGCTTCTACAACGTGGTCGACCTCGTCAACCGCCTCGAGATCGAGACCCGTAACGGACGTCAGGGCCGGCTTGCCGAACATCTGACCCGGATGGACTTCATCGTGCTGGACGAACTCGGATATCTACCCTTCGCCCAATCCGGCGGCCAGCTTCTGTTCCATCTCGTCAGTCGGCTCTACGAGCGTGCTTCCGTCATCGTCACGACCAATCTCGCCTTCGGCGAATGGCCCAGCGTGTTCGGCGACGCCAAGATGACCACCGCGCTGCTCGACCGGTTGACCCACCACTGCGACATCGTCGAAACCGGTAACGACAGTTGGCGCTTCAAAAGCCGCGACGACGATCACGCCACTCGCGCTCGTCTCGTCTCCGCAATCCCGGCCAGCTCCGACGAGACGAGCGCTACCCTCAAATCACGCCGCGCGAAGGGGTCAAAATTGGACGCCGATACGGGGTCAAAGTTCGACGCCGATTGACA
>JBGAJB010000397.1:0-2583 GCA_044225155.1 Phycisphaerae bacterium
GGGTGCATCTCGAGGGCGGCCGCATAGACCAGGAAGCGCGGGCCGATGAATTCGTCGTGCTTGTGGTGGTCGCGCAGCACGTGGCAGACGTCCTGGCAGAGGAAGCACTCGATGCATTTGCGGAATTCCTGCACGCGCTCGACGTCTTCCTGCTTCATGCGCCAGGTGCCGTCGGCCGCGTCCGGCTTGCGCGGCTTGAACGGCTGAATCTTCTTCTTCACGCGAAAGTTCCACGACACGTCGGTCACCAGGTCCTTCACGTGCGGGAAGCTCCGCATCGGCTCGACTGTGATCGGCTGATCGGTCGGCAGCGTGTCCATGCGCGTCATGCACATCAGCTTCGGCGAGCCGTTGATCTCGGCGCTGCACGAGCCGCACTTGCCGGCCTTGCAGTTCCAGCGGCACGACAGGTCATTCGCCTGCTCGGCCTGCACCTTGTGCACGACGTCGAGCACGACCATGCCCGTCTCGACCGTCGTCTGATAGTCGCGAAATTCGCCGCCGCCATCCGCGCCGCGCCAGATACGCATCGTTACGTTCGACATTCGCAGCCTTTCTTACCCATGAAGATCGGATGATAACGCGCGAATTGCAGATACGTCGCCGCGGCCAGCGCCGAGTTTTTTCAACTCACCGGAATGTTGTACTTCGACATCTTGTCGCGCAGCGTCGTACGGGGAATCCCCAGCTTCTGCGCCGCGCGCGCCTGGTTGTGATTGCACTGCCGCAGCGCCATCAGAATCAGTCGCCGCTCGATGTCCGCCACGGTCTCGTTCAGGTCCAGCCGGCCGATTTCGCTCAGCTCCAGCGGCGCGGGCTCGCCCGCCAATGGGTCGCGGGCCAGCGGCAGCACATGTTCCGGGCGGATTTCCTGGCCGTTGCAGAACGCGAGGCCGCGCTCCAGTACGTGCTCCAGCTCGCGCGCGTTGCCCGGCCAGGTGTGGCGGAGCAGCTCGTCGAGCGCCGCCGCACCGATCTTGACCGGCTCCTGGCCCGCGGGGCTGTGCTTCGCGACGAAGTGTGCGGCGAGCAGCGGAATGTCCTCGACCCGCTCGCGCAGCGGCGGCACCCAAACCGTCACGGGGTTCATGCGGTTGTACAGGTCGTCGCGCAGCCGGCCGGCCTTAACGAGCGACAGCACGTCGCTGCGGCAGGCGCCGATGATCCGCACGTCGGCCGGCTGCGACTCGTCACCGCCGCTGCGCTCGATCTGGCGAAATTCGACGACCTGCAGCAGCCGAAATTGCGTCTCGCTCGGCAACGCGTCGAGTTCGTCCAGCAGCAGCGTGCCGCCGTGGGACGATTCAATTCGGCCGATCTTCGCCCGCCCGCCAACTGCCGGGCTGCGCTCCAGCCCAAACAACTCGCTGTCCACCAGTTGCGCCGGCAAGCCCGCGCCGCTGAACTGCACAAACGGCTGGTTCGCACGGCGGCTGGCCGCATGAATCGCCTGCGCAAGGAGTTCCTTTCCGACACCCGCTTCGCCGCACAAGAGAATGTTTCGATCCGACTCGGCCGCCGCCCGCAATTGCGTGATAACGCGCCGCATCGCCACGCTGCGGGCCAGCACGGCTCCGAAGCTCTCGACCGTGTGATCGAGCTGCACCGGCGTCTTCGCGGCCAGCAATCGATCCAGCTTGGCCGCCAGTTCCGGGGTAGTGAACGGCTTCGTGATGTAGTCGTAAGCACCGCGCTTGATCGCTAGCACGGCCGTGTCCACCGTGGCGTAGGCGGTCATCAGGATGACCTCAACCTCGGGGCGGTTCTGCTTCAATTCGGTCAGCAGGTCCAGGCCGTTCATGCCCGGCATGCGAATGTCAGTCACGACCACGTCAACCGGCCGGCTCTCGAAAATGCGACGGGCGGCCATCGCGTCGGCGGCCTCGTAGACCTCGTAGCCCTGCTCGCTGAGCTCGATCTGAAGCGTGATGCGTTTCAGCGGCTCGTCGTCGATGATCAGAATGCGGCCGGGCATCGATGACCCCGTGGGCGGGAGGACGCAGCTCCCGACGCGGGAGCGGATGCTTCGCGAGCATATCTAAACGGCACGGGGTCACGCTGGCAATGCTGGCGACGCACGCACGCCAGCGATCGGTCCCCTGACCGGTCTTTTTGAATTGGCGGCTGCCGAAGAAAAAAGCCGTCTGGAGACGGGTCCCCCAGCGCAGGAGACTCGGTCATGAAACGCGATAGCGTGCGGAAGAAAAAAAAAGCGGCGCGCGGCGCATGGGATTTTGGCGCTCATCTCGTGGGATGTCCTTCGTAGGGGTTGATTGGCCGACCGCCGCTTCGTTCGTTACTCTGAACTCGCGACTCGCAAACTCGGAGTTTCCGCATGGCCTCGATCTTCACACGCATCATTCGCGGCGAGATTCCGTGTCATCGCATCTATGAGGACGAGCACGTTCTCGCGTTTCTCGACATCAATCCGCTGGCCGAGGGTCATGCGCTGGTCGTGCCGAAACGCGAAGTCGAGCGATTGGATCAACTGCCCGCGGATGACGCGGCTGCGGTCGGGCGCGTGCTGGGCATGATCGCGCGGCGCGTATTGGATGCCGTAGGTGTCGAGGATTTCAACGTCCT
>JBGAJB010000398.1:0-2576 GCA_044225155.1 Phycisphaerae bacterium
CGCTGGGATGGGTGGCGTCGGCGACGTTTCCGCCCGGGATGGCGCGGCGCTCGACAACCAGCACGCGCTGGCCGGCGTCGTGCAGGAGGCGCGCCAGCGTTGCGCCGGTGAGGCCGCTGCCGACGACCAGGAAATCAGGCTGTCGCGGACCGTGCATAGAGATTCGTTCCATGGCGCTGCGGAGAGCGCTACACGTCGCTTATCGGCGACGCGGCCAGGGCGGGCTGAGCGGCAGGGATTGCGCGAAGCTGCGGCAGGCGGTGTGGAACTCGGCCTTATTGCGCGCCCAGCAGCTCTTCAAACCAATCCAGATAGCTCTTGGCGCAGGTGCGGATGTCGAATCGCTCGCGTGCATCGCGTGCGGCGTTGACGCCGAGGCGTTGGCGGAGAACGTCGTCGCGCAGAATTCGCTCCGCGCCGGCCGCGAGAGCAGTCGCGTCGCCGGGCGGAGTGAGGATGCCGGTCGGAAAGGGGGCAGGGCCCAGAAGGCAATGTAACTGCTCGGGAATGCCACCGACTGCGGTCGCGACGACGGGCGTGCCGCAGGCGAGCGCTTCGAGGATCGTGTTGGGAAACGTGTCCGCCTTCGCGGCGTGGAGATAGAGGTCGGCGGCTTGATAGAAGAGGGCCATACGCCCGGGATCGATTACCGGCGGCTCAAACCGAATGGGAACGGAGCGATTGGCCTCGATCTTGGTCTTTTCGCCGAGCGCGATCAGCAGGAGATTCCCGGCGGGCCAACGCGTGGCCAACATTTCGACGGCCGATCGCAGCGTCTCAAAGTCCTTGAACGGATTGCCGCGCACGCCATTTGCCGCGAAAAGCAGGATGCGGGCATCTGCGGGGAGACCGAGCGCGGCGCGGGCTGCGTGTTGCTCGCCAGGGTGGAACAGGTCGAGCGGCACGCCGTTGGGGATCACACGCAGCGACTCAGTCGCGACGCCGAACTGTGACTGCTCGACGCGATTCATCAGCCAGCGCGAGGGCGTCGCAACATGCAGGCGCGAGCGAACGAAGATGTCACGTTTCCGCGCCCAGTTCTCGGCCGTGGCGTCGCGCCGGACGGGCGGATAGATCGTCAGATCCGGGCAGGCCCCGCAGCCCGTTTGCCAGCGCTGGCAGCCGAGCGAATGGGCGCAATGTCCGCTGAGAGCCCACGCGTCGTGGAGCGTCCAGACGGTTGGGCAGGTGCGCGAGATGCGCGGCAACTCGCGCAAGTCGAAGTAACCGCCGTGCAGGTTTTGCAGGTGGATGATTTCGGGCGATGGTGTTGCTGCGGCGATTCCGCGCGTGCCGGGGAAATCGAAATCTTCGCGCCCCGCTCGGCGGTCGCGCGCTCCTTCCGGCGCGGCCAGCGATTGCGCCAGCCGAAGGGCGATACCGGCCCAACGCGAACGGCCATGCAGCGGCTGAAGCCGGCGGTGGACAGTCCACCCTGCGCGCTGCGACAGCGAGGCGGCGTGCGCAGCGTGATCCAGTTGAACGACGCACGGATCGTCGCCGCGCCGAAAGCCCACCGCCATCGACACGTCGTGCCCGGCGCTCGAATACTCCTGTTGAAGCAGCGCGCTCATGCGCTCCGCGCCGCCACCGCGATCCGAAGTGTTGACGAGCAAAATGCGGCGTCGCTCAGCCATGTCGCCGCCACGCTTCGCGAAGCTGCGCGGCAAACGTCTCGCCGTCCCAGTCGCGGACAATGATGCGCGGCAGCGCGAAGACGTCCGTGTCGGCGCAAACCGCGCCGGCGTAATTGGCGCATGCCGTCGTGTAACCCGCGGTGCGAGTCGCCTCCGCCGTCTCGGCCGAAAAGTCCTCGCGCGTTCCGAACGGGTAGGAAAAGCTATGCATCTGGCGGTTCAGTACGCGTTCGAGCGCGCGCTTGTTCCGCTCAATCTCGTCACGCTGATCGACGAGCGGTTGGTGAGCGAGACTGCAATGCGTGGCGGTATGACCTCCAATTTCGATCAGGCCGTCACCCGCCAGCGTGCGCAGCTCTTCATCGGTCAGCCGGCGATGCGTCGCGCGCGGCCGCGGTGAGACGCCGGCCCAGCGATACAGCTCGGCGATCACGCGCTTCCGCTCGTTGGCCGGAGACGGTTTCAGGCGCTTAGCGAGCTCGATGTACAAGCTCGTTCGAGCAGTCGGAGTTGATTCGCTGAGCACGTTCCAGGAGCCCGGTGCCGCCGCATCCTTCGCATTCGTAGCATTCCGCCAAAGCAGCGGCCGGCCGTTAATTTCCAGTTCGAGTTCCGCGGGAAGCTGAGCAGGGCGCAGGATGATCGCTTCCAGTGCATCCCACCAGAATTCGCGCTGCGGCGCGTGTTCATCGCGGCAGACGAAGATCGTGGCGGGCATATCGAACTGATCGAGCAGGGGCCGCGCGTGAGCGAGATTGTCGGCATAGCCATCGTCGAAGGTAACGGCGATGAGCGGCCTGTTCGGGCGCTGCGCGGCAGCGCGCGTCAAATCGGCGGCGTGCGCGGGCACGCCCCAATCGCGCAGCACTTCGAGCTGGGCGGCGAAATTTCGCGGCGTGACGGCCAGAAGCTGAGGATCGCTTTCCAGTTCAATTACGC
>JBGAJB010000399.1:0-2572 GCA_044225155.1 Phycisphaerae bacterium
GGGCAGCCTATTCGCCGGCGTCGCGCTGGCGGAGAAGGGTGACTACGCGGGCGCGATTCCCTTGCTCGAACAATCTCTGCGCAGTGGAGCGGATCGATTGCCGGTCGAGCATCAGGTCAAGCTCTGGAACAGCCTGGGCCTCGCGCTGGTCGAGGTCAAAAACCTCGACAAGGCCGCCGAGGCATTTTCGAATGTCATTCGGCTCGATCCGAAACATCCGACGGCCTACAACAATCTGGGCGTTGTCTTCGTCAATCTCAAAAAGCCGCGCGAAGCGGCTCAGGCGTTCTCGGCCGGCATTGCCGTCAATCCGCAGGACATCGCGTCCAAGGTTCACCTCGCGCATCTCAGTGCAATCGGCGGCCAACTCGAACAGGGATTGCAGCTTTTCCGCGACGTGTTGCAGAGGGATCCGCGGCAAGTTGAGATTCTGCTCGAAGCCGTGAAAACACTCACGCGTGGAAACCGCACGGCCGAGGCGATCGCGGTATTGCGCGTCGGAGCGGAGGCCGCTCCGAAGGATTTGCGCGTGATCGTGCCGCTGACGCAGATGCTCGCGACCTCTACGGATCCGAAGCTCCGCGATCCCAAGGCCGCGATTCGGCTGGCTGATCAGATTCTCGCGACGCCGGAGGGCACAAAGAGCGCCCTAGGGCTCTACGCGGCCGCACTCGCCTATCAATCAGATTTGCAGCGTGATCGCGCGATCGAACTGGCGGAGGCCGCCCTGGCGATCAGCAAGGCCGAAAAGCAATCGCGCCTTGCGGAGCAGATCGAGCGTTTGCTGGCCGCGCTGCGCGGCGGAGAGCCGGTGGCGCCATCCGCGGCTCCGCAAGGTGCACCGGCGCAAAAGCCCGAATAGCGGGCGTGTCCAGCTTGATGGCTGCTACCGGCGTTTTTGGACGCCAGAGAGCTACAATCCATCATCAGCCATCCGAAACGCGGCCTGTTTTGCGGGCAGGTCTCTAATCTCGGGCCGTTTTTCTACTGGCCGACATGGCGTTGCTTCGAAACAATGCTGATGAAGGGACTTGCCATGGTAAACCAGCAACTCGCCCCGACTGCTCCGATCTTCGGATCGCGTCGACTGTCGGCGTTCTTCTGCTTCGGGCTTGCCCTGCTCACGTTCGCGCCGGCCGCACGCGGGAGCGATGCGACGCCGACGGCCGTGATCCCGATTGAAGGCGAGATCAACGACATCCTCGCGCGCAGCATCGAGCGGCGCATCGAGGAGGCGCGCTCACAGGGCGCAAAGCGAATCGTCTTCCGCATGAACACGCCGGGCGGGCTGGTGAGCAGCGCACTCGACATCTCCGCCATGATCAAGAAGCTGCCGAGCGAGAACATCGCCACGGTCGCGTGGGTGAAAGATCAGGCCTACAGCGCCGGCGCGCTGATCTCGGTTGCCGCCCAGCAGATCGTCATGAGTCCCGCCGGCCGCATCGGTGACTGCGCGCCGATCATGATCTCGCCGACCGGCGGCATGGCGGAACTCGGCGGAGCGGAGCGTGCCAAGGCCGAAAGTCCGGTGCTCCAGGATTTTCGCGATTCGGCCACGCGCAACGGCTACGACGTTCTGCTATGCCGCGCCATGGTGCAGGTCGGCGAAGAAGTCTGGTGGCTTGAAAATGCGCAGACCGGGAAACGCGAATTCGTCACGACGGCCGTCAAGCAGCAGCGAATCGATTCCAGCGCTGCGAGTCAAAGCAGCGAGGGCCTGTGGCAGCTCGTGACCGGCTATCGGGATCCGATTTCCGGGCGCGAAGTTCCGGTGAAACAGCCCATCGACGCGTCGAACGAATTGCTGACGCTCTCGCAGAGCGAGGCGGTCGCATTCGGCTTTGCGCGCGGCATCGCGACCGACGAAGCCGGCCTGCACCAGGTGCTCGAACTTCCTTCCAGTTCGACTTTGCTGCTGGAGGTTTCCGGCTGGGAGAATTTCGCGCTCTGGCTGAATGATCCGTCGATCCGCGGCATCTTCTTCGTGCTGATGATCATCTTCGGCTATCTGGAATTCCAGAAGCCGGGTGTGATCCTGCCGGGCGT
This sequence comes from Phycisphaerae bacterium, assembly GCA_044225155.1. Taxonomy (GTDB): domain Bacteria; phylum Planctomycetota; class Phycisphaerae; order UBA1845; family Fen-1342; genus CAYMBL01. The sequence continues at coordinate 2,047 of JBGAJB010000399.1, forward strand.
GCTCGCCGTGACTTGCCTCGGCATCTTCCTCGGCGCCCCATACGCGGCCGGTCTCGCGGACATCTGGACCATCGTGCTGCTGGTCATCGGCCTGGGACTGCTGGCGGTCGAGATTTTTGTGCTGCCCGGGTTCGGCATCGCCGGGATACTTGGATTGCTTTTCGTGATCGCGTCGCTGCTGGGTTCGTTCGTCCCGCCCGAGCCGGGAATGCCGCGTTTCTCGTGGCCGCAGATGCCCGGCACGTTTGAGTCGTTCATCACCGGCGTGAAGGTGCTGACCGTCGGGACGTTCATCGGTTTTGCGGGCATCGGGATCATGTTGAAGTATCTGCCGCGGACGCGCTTTTCGCGGCATTTCCTGCTGGCGAATCCGCGTGCGGCCCAGACACTGGCGCTCGATCCCTATCGCGGCATCGCCGAGTTGGGCGAAATCGGCATCGTCGTCGGGACGCTGCGGCCCGGCGGATCGGCCCGCTTTGGCCAGGAAGTCGTGGACGTGCAGAGTCAGGGCGAGTACATCGAGAGC
>JBGAJB010000400.1:0-2571 GCA_044225155.1 Phycisphaerae bacterium
GCCGTAATAGCGCCCATCCTCGTCAAAGCCGAGATTATGCGAAGTGACCGGCGTGGCGAGCGCGATCGCGCCTGCCAGCACGATCGGCACAACAATCCAACCGAGGACGCGATTCATCGCGGGCATGGTAGCGGCAGCGCGCCGGTCACAATCTGTGGGGCTACTTCCCGTGCCCCGCAATCGTCCACTCGTCGATCACCGTCCCGTCCGCAGTGATCTGCTGCCCGGACATCTTTTCCTCGCTGACATCAACCTGGGTAAAGCTGTAGCGCGAATTTTCCAATTTGACGAACCGCGCTTTTTCCTCGTCCGGGCCTTCGATCTTGTAGAGACTCGCCCCGCCCGCCCCGCTGACGACGTACAGGACGCCGCGCTCCACCGGAGCGCTGCTCGTCGCCGGCGCGCTCGACGGGCGGCGCAAAGGCACATCGACGGCCACATCGCCCCGCAGCGGATGCGACCGCTCGTACAGATGATCGTGGCCGCAGAGCACGAGATCGACGCCGGTCTCGTCAAAGATCGGCACAAGCGCCGTGCGAACGCCAAGGTGCGGCTTGTGCTGGCCGGCCGTGTACGGCGGATGATGAAAAACCGCGACGCGCCACTCCGGCCCCTTCTCGCTGAATACGCCGCGCACCCACGGGGCGAGGTGTAGGGCAATCTGCTCGTCAGAAATATTGCTGTCGATCACGACGAAACGAGCGGCGCCGTAGTCGAACCAGTAGTTGTTCTCCGACGTCAGCCCGCGCGGGCCGTTGGCCGGCAGGTCGAACACTTCGCGATACGGATCGCCCTGCGTCTCCTTCGAGACATCATGATTGCCAAGCGAGGGCCACATCGAGATTTCGCTCAGCATGTCGTGATACGGCTCGAAGAATTTGGCGGAATAATCGGCCCGCTTCCCCTCGGGATAAACCACGTCGCCGGTGTGCAGCAGGAAATCAGGCCGGGCCTGCGTCATGCGTTTCGCCAACACGTACTGATCGCGCGTGGCCCGCCCGCTGTCTCCGAAAGCAATGAAGCGAAAAGCGGCCCCGCGCGGCTTGTTCGTGCGGAACTTCCCGTCAAACAGCTCCCGATCTCCTTCGAGGATGCGGTAGACGTACGTCGTGCCCTCGCTCAGTTCGGAAAGCTTCAACCGAACGGCGCGCTCCTCCCGCCGCATTTTGGCAGTCTGTTTGTTGCCCGGCTCACCCTCCGGCGCGAATTCGATCGTGCAGTCCACCCCGCGCGTCAGAAACGCCACCACAATCGCCGAATGTGGGCCAGATTGCTGAATCATCGGCCCTTCGGCGATGACCGGCGGCAGAAACCACGGCGCAGCGCCATAGAGTGCAATCGCCAGTCCGATCGCGACCGTGGCGCGCGACGCAATGCGGCGCGCCGTGCGCCCGCGCGCGGACCCGGAAACCGAATGCATGGGGAGAACGAATGTCACGCGGCTGCTCCCAACCAGTGGCCATCGAGCAGCGCAGAATAGCACGGATTATCTCGCGCGGCGGACGGCCGGGAGAGACTGTGCGCCAGAGGAAGTCGCCACTTCAGATTGCTCGCGCGCCGCTGAACCGGTCTCGGACGGTTCTTTTCGCATAGCAGCGACCCAGTCCAGCCGCCTCAGCGCCGCTGACCATCCGCTGTCACATCCGGAATCTTCATCGCATAGGGCCGCTCTGCATCGACATAGTTGACCCCGCCCATGCGCCCGACGGTGATCAGCTTGGCCGGATCAATCTCCCCTTCCGGCGTCGTCACAACGTCTGCCGCGTGCACCGCGAGGATTCGGCCGAACACGACATGCGAGCCGCCCGCCCCGTCGCCAATCCGCACCACCCGATCGAGGCGACACTCGATATTCACCAGTGCTTCCTTGACCAGCGGTGCTTTGACGAACCGCGCCGGAATTGGCGTCAGACCGCTGAACGCAAACTCGCTTTGTCCGTACGGCAGCTCTGCGGCGCAATCGACCATCGCGCGGCAGATCTCCGGCGTCGCCGTCGCCACGACGAACTCGCGCGTCGCTTCGACATTGATGTAGGTGTCCTTGTCGCGCCCGTCACGCCGAATTCCGGCCGCGAATATGACCGTTGGCGGATTCGCACACACCATGTTGTAAAAACTAAACGGCGCGAGATTGGGCGCGCCGCTGGGCGAGACGCTGGAAACCAAGGCGATCGGCCGCGGAGAGATGAACCCGATGCACAGTTTGTAAGCCCGCCGCCAATCCGGCTGATCTCCGCTCAAGTCGATGAACATGCAAACCTCAGTTCACTCTTCATCGCGCAACTCGCGGCCACCGAATCGTCCATCAACCGACCGGCTGCCAATCCACGAATCCCGCCATGAATACGCATTGTAGCGCGAGCAGCGCGACGAGCAGCACGCCGAAGATCGTGGCGCCGCGCTTCGACAGCCACGACCCGATGAGCGCGAAACACGGCAGCGCGATCAATTGATAGCGCGAGATTCCGTAGAGTCGCGCCCCCGTCACGGGGTCCGGCAGCCATGCAATGACCAGGGCGAGAATCGGCAACAGAAACACTGCACGTGGCCGGCCGCCGGGCCGAATCAACC
>JBGAJB010000401.1:0-2567 GCA_044225155.1 Phycisphaerae bacterium
GAGCCGTTGAGCGGGGCGGTCGCATCGCATCTACGGACGGGCCTGCACCATTTCCCCACGGCCCATCGTCACAAATCCGGGCGGCTGATCTATCTCGAAATCAGCGTCAACGTATTGCGCGACCAGGGTGACAAGATTCTGGTCGGTTTCGCGCGCGACGTGACGGAGCGCCGCCGCGCAGAGGAAGAGTTCGCACGTCTAAGTCGTCGCCACAAGCTGATTCTCGAATCGGCGGACGAGGGCATCTGTTGCGTCGATCGTGACGGCGACGTCACTTTCCTGAATCCGACGGGCGCGCGCGTGCTGGGCGTTTCGGCCGGCACGCTGCTGATGCAGCCGCTACATCCGGTGCTCGTGGAGGGCGCGGACGCGCGAAAACCTTGCCCGCCCGCGACCGATTGTCCGCTGTGCCGCGCGCTGCATGATGGTGCGCACTGCCCGCCGCGCGAGGGCGTATTTCGCAGTCCGGGCGGCGTGGAGGCGGCGGTCGAATTCTCGATCACGCCGATGTTTGAGCGAGATCAGGCGGTCGGGGCCGTCGTCCTCTTCCGCGACATCAGCGCCCGCAAGCGGGCGGAAGAGGAGCGTCGGACGCTCGAAGCCCAGATGCTTCAGGCCCAGAAGCTCGAAAGCCTCGGCCTGCTGGCCGGCGGCATTGCGCATGATCTCAACAACACGCTCGTCGGAATTCTGGGTAACGCGTGTCTCGCGCTGAATCAGGTGGATGAGCCGGCCGGCGTGCGCGACCGCATGCAGCGCATCATTTCCGCCTGTGAGCGCGCGTCAAAGGTCATACGCCAGATCCTGGCATACTCCGGGCAGGCGACCTGCGATGCCGCTCCGCTGGAACTCGGCGAAACGATTCGCGAGATGACCGACTTCATCCGCGCCGCGCTGCCCAAAAACATCACGCTGCGCGTCGATCATGCGGAAGAGGCGATCACGGTTGAGGCCGATAGCGGCCAGTTGCAGCAGATTTTCACCAACCTAATCATCAATGCGTCCGAAGCGATCGGCGATCGCGCGGGCACGATTCGCGTGGCCGTCGATTCCGTCGAGTTCTCGAGCACGCGCCTGCAGCGGGATTTCCCGGGCCAGCAGCTCGAACCGGGACGATTCGCGCGGCTGGCCGTCACGGACGACGGCTGCGGCATGACGCCGGAAACACTGAATCGCATCTTCGAGCCGTTCTTCTCGCGCAAGGGCCCCGGGCGCGGTCTCGGTCTAGCGGCGACGCGCGGCGTGCTCCGCGCGCATGGCGGCGGCATTCGCGTTGAAAGCCAGGCGGGGCGCGGAACTTCGTTCTCGATCATCCTGCCGCAGTCCGTCCCGGCGCAAGTCCAGCCGCGGCTCACGGTCTCGAACCTCGGTGCGGCCCAGGATGCGCGGGTTGTGCTGGTCGTCGATGACGACGACGAAGTGCGCGCCATCACGCAGGAGATTCTCGAATCGCGCGGCATTCGCGTGCTGGCGGCCGAAGACGGATTGCGAGGCCTCGACCTGTTCCGGCAGAATGTGGACGACATCGACGTCGTCGTGCTGGATGCAACCATGCCGGGCATGAGCGGCGGCGACGTCTTCCGTGAGATCATCGCGCTGCGGCCGGACGCGCGCGTGATCGTCGCCAGCGGCTACAGCGAGGAAAACCTGGCGCAGCGTTTCGAGCAGCGCCGGCCGGACGCGTTCCTCAGCAAGCCGTTCACGCTGAAAGCGCTGGTGGACAAGGTGAATGAAGTCATCGCGCAACCGCTTGCGGGCGACCGAAACGAGAACGAAGCGAATATCACATAAACAATTGCGGCGCGCCGGATTCGGCGCGCCGCGTACGTTCAAAGGTCTAGCGACGGCTGGATCAGTTACTGATCTTCGCCCTCGCCCTGCTGCGGCTGCGACGCGGGCGGCTCCGGCGTGGGTTCCGCCGGCTCGCCGGGCTTGTCCGGCTTCGCGGTTCCGGGCTTGGCGTCCGGCTTCGCGGGCACCTTTGCGCCCGGCTTGGGCTTGGCCTTGGCTTCCTCGGCGGCCTTGCGCTGAGCGCGCGTCGGAATCTTTTCCAGTCGCGGCTTGAGCTGCTTCTCGAAGATGGTGGTGAGCGGTTCAAGGAGCTTTTGCTTCTGCTGTGTCAGGTCGGCGAGCGTCTTGGATTTGTCCTTGTCAGTCGACTTGCGCGCCTCGGCTTCCTTGGCCTCGACCGCGTCAATCTGCGCCTTGTTGCCGGACACGTATTTCTGCGCCTGCGTTTTGCAGTCGTCAAGAATCGTCTGCGACTGCTGGCGCTGCTCGTCGTTGAGTTCGTAGGTCTCGTTGAACTCGCGCACGTATTTGTCCCATTCACCCTCGAAATCGGCGCTGCCCGCCTTGGCATTCCGTCCTGCATTGCGGACGGGGCCGGACGGCTTCACGGCCGGCGTCCGATTCTCGCCCGCCGGCTTGGTGACGCGCGTATCTCCACCGGCATTTACGTGCTCGGGCGTCATCGGCGTGGCGGTCGGCTGATCCGAGGGAGCCGCCGTCGGGTCGGAGTTGGGCGTGACGGGTCGCACGGGGTTGACCGTCTGCGTGGGCGGCTT
>JBGAJB010000035.1:0-20366 GCA_044225155.1 Phycisphaerae bacterium
CGTGGCGCGCGTTACCGACATGCACCTGAAAACCGGCCTGCCCCCGATTTACCGCATGGACGGTCAGCTCAAGAAAACCAGCGGGCGCCCGCTGGATCGCGAGACGATGGAGCTGCTGCTGCGCTCACTGCTCACCGACGCGGAATGGGAGACGCTGCTCAAAATCCGGTCGGTCAATAATTCGCACTTGATCGACGGCAAGCGTTTTCGCGTCAATGCGTTTTACGACCGCAACGGATTGGCGATGGCGCTGCGCGGCCTCGACACGACGACGCCGCAGGTCGAGAACATCGGCTTTCCAAATAACGTCTGGGAAGACATCGTCAAGCTCAATCAAGGGCTCGTGCTCGTCACGGGCGCGACCGGCGCGGGAAAGTCGACCACGATCGCCGCTCTGATCGATCGCATTGCCCGCACGCGGCCGGTGCACATCATCACGCTCGAAGACCCGATCGAGTACGAATTCGAGAGCGATGTGGCCGTAATCTCGCAACGGGCGATCGGCCGCGATGTGCCGACCTACGAGCGCGGACTGCGCGACTGCCTGCGCGAGGATCCGGATGTCATTTTCGTCGGCGAAATGACCGATCAGGAATCGGCCACGTGGACCCTGACGGCCGCGGAGACCGGCCACCTGGTTTTCTCCGGCCTGCACACGCGTAACGCCGGCGGAACGATTCTGCGTCTGCTCGACATGTATCCGTCGAGCAGGGCGGATGAGGTGGCCAACCAGCTTTCGCTCGGCCTGCGCTACATCTTGTCGCAGAAACTGATCGCCCGTGCCGACGATCGTGGCCGCGTACTGGCGATGGAAATCCTCAACAACACGTTCGCCATTGCCAACCTGATCCGCCAGGTGAAGCCTGAGCAGATCACCTCGATGATGCAGACGCAGACGCGCGATGTGAGCGAGCAGCGGATGTGCACGATCGAGCACGCCCTGGCAGTGCTCGTAAAGCAGGGAAAAATCACACGCGAAGACGCGGAGCGCAACGCGAATAACCCGTCCGTGATGACGGACGCGCTGCGGCGGCTGGATGAGCACAATTAGCCGGTCGCTCGCGGATTTGCGATACGAACAAAAACCGAATATCATGATGAAATGCGCCGGCCGGTCGCCAATCCGCCGAATCCATTCCTGAGCGCGCAGCGCGAATATCTCGAAGAGCCGCCGCCGGTCGAACTCGAAGTCTACGAAGAGACGAGCCGCTCGATTTTGTCGGAAAACGACAGCCCCGACATTTCATTCCGCTGGAGCGTTAATCCGTATCGAGGGTGCCAGCACGCGTGCGCATATTGCTACGCGCGCCCAACACACGAATATCTCGGCCTCGGCGCGGGAACGGATTTCGACTCCAAGATCACGGCCAAGGTCAACGCACCGGAACTGCTTGTGGCGGCCCTGAAGCGCAAGGGCTGGCAGGGGGAGACGATCGTTTTTTCCGGCGTGACGGATTGCTATCAGCCGCTGGAGGCCGTTTATCAGCTCACGCGCCGCTGTCTGGAGGTCTGCCGCGATTTCTCAAATCCGGTCGGAATCGTCACGAAGTCATTCTTGGTGGTGCGCGACGCGGAGCTGATCGCGGAGATCGCGCGGCGGGCGTCGGCGCGCGTGTTTGTCAGCATTCCTTTTGCGGACGAGGTTGCCGCGCGCGCGATCGAGAGCGGCGCGCCGACGCCCGCGCGGCGATTTGAGGCGCTGGCCCGGCTGCGGGACGCGGGCGTCCCGACCGGCCTCATGCTCGCACCCATCATTCCGGGGCTCAACGATCGCGATATTCCGGAAATCCTGGAGCGGGCCGCCCAGGCCGGAGCGACGTCGGCCGCCTACACCGCGCTGCGCCTGCCCGGAAACGTCAGCGAAGTATTCCTCTCCCGCGTGCGGGCCGCCCGTCCCGATCAGGCGGGGCGGGTCGAAGCACTCGTGCGGCAGTTGCGGGACGGCCGGCTCAACGATCCGCGTTTCGGCCATCGGATGCACGGCCACGGTGTGCACTGGGACGGCATCCGTCGGCTCTTCGAGGTGGCCGCTCGCCGCGTCGGGCTGCACCTGCACTCGCGCTCGACGCCGCAGCAGCGGTCTGGAACTGGGGTTAGTGATGAGGAGCAAAGGCCGGATCTGCTGGTCGCTCCGAAAAAAACGACCGAGATGCCCACCAAGACTCCAAGGAACTCCTGCCAATTGCCGTTATTCGGACAGTGACTCTGGCCCGGATTCCCGTCCGCTTCACAGGCCAGGGAGTCGAATTTTTCAGCGGAAATTCAGCCACTGATCCGATACGATGCGGTAAGAATGCAGCGGGGCCGGAAAGGCGATTTCCGATCCGGCGGAAGATGCGGAGGGTTGGCCATGCCGATCACGTGTCGCGAGTTGTTTGCCGAGCTGGATGAATACGAGGGCCGTGTGCCGCTCGATCTGCTCGTCCAGCGTCTGACCGAGCTGCGCGTTACGCGCGACGATGTCCGCGCCTATCTGAACTTCGATCCCGAACGCTATACGCGAAATCTCATGCACGCGGGTCCGGGCTACCAGGCGCTTGTGCTCTGCTGGAAGAATGGCCAGCGCAGCCCGATCCACAACCATCGCGGCTCGTCGTGCGGCGTGAAAGTGATCGCCGGCGACGCAACGGAAACCGGCTTCGACGTCGCGGACAACGGCCTGATCTATGCGACGGGTTCGCGCGTGCTGCGCGAAGGCGCGGTCTGCGGCTCGCAGGATGATGACATTCATCAGGTCTCAAATCTCTCCGGCGGCGGCCGCGACCTGATCACGCTGCACGTCTATTCGCCGGCCCTGCTGCGCATGCAGGTTTTCTCGCTGACCGATTCGTCGATCAACGACTTCGAGGACAAGATCTTCGCCTTCGCCGAGGGCGCCGGTATCTAGCGCGTATGCTGTCCCGGTCGTTCGGCCGTTCTTCGAATAATCATGAGAATGCGTTTGAAGGATGGGCCTCAGGCCTGCCCGCGCTTCTTGCGCGCTCGCTCGCGCAGCAGATCAAACGTCGTCATCGCCCCCGAACTGCCTTCACCGGCGTTGTGCGTCGCCGGCTCCGGCTTCGCACCGGCGCCCGCCGCCGCGAGCTACAGGCGCAGCAGATCGTCGCGCGATCCGCTCGGCGCGACCTGCTCGATGGCGCGCAGCAGGTGGCCGGCCGTCTTGAAGCGGAGGAATTTCTGCTTGTTCAGGCAGCGGCGCAGCAGGTCAAGCACTTCTTCGGAGACGGCCCGCCCGCTCAGCCGCTCGTAGGGCGGCTCGCTGGCGTGATGACACGCGCGCATGGTGCTCATCGAATCGGCGTTGAAAGGCGGTGCGCCGCTCAATAGCTCGAAGAGCATGATGCCGAGAGCGTACACGTCGCTCTGCGGCGAGACGTGCCCGTCGTACATTTCCGGCGACATATAGAGCGGGCTGCCGGCCACCGCTTCGCCGCCGCTATGCCGGCTCTTGAGCAGATCGACTTCGACCGCCAGTCCAAAATCGCAAACGTGCGGCACGCCGTCGCGATCGAACAGGATGTTCGCGGGCTTCAGGTCGCGGTGGACGACGCTCGCGTCGTGCATCACGGCAATCGGCTCGACCACGCCGCGCAGCATGTGCAGTGCGAGCGGCACGTCGAATTCGGTCAGACGGCCGCGCAGGTCGCGCATCGATATGCCTTCGATCAACTCCATCACGATCACAGGCATGCCGGAAATCTGATCGACGGTATGGACCGTGACGATGTTCGCGTGCTTGACGCGCGCCGCGGAGCGCAGGCCGCTGACAATCTCGGCCGCGGCGGCCGCGTTCAGCGCGCCGTGATAACGGTGAAGAATCTTCACGGCCACGCGGCGGTGCAGCGTCTCGTCGTAACCGCCCAGTACGACGCCGCCCGCCCCCTCGCCGATGAGTTCACCAATCTTGACCGAGCCGACGCGGCGCGGAATCTCGACCGATTCGCGCTCGTTCCCGCCGGCGCGGTCGAAGACCAGCGTGACGGTTTCCTGCATGCTCGGGGGCACGGCGGACTCCTGAACGATCGCGGCCGCGAAGACGATGCGGTCCGGCTGCCCGGTATTCGCCGGGACAGTCTCGGCATTCTACTTTTTCCGCGGCGAGACCACGGTAGAAAATGTGCCTCTGCTTATATTGATACGATCCTAGACGGCCAAAGTTTCAAGGACGGGCAAAATCGCGGTTACCGGCGCGCCGGCGAGACGCCGACAAGAATTGCCCGGCCGCCGGGTAAGTCTACGATAATGCCGTTCACAGGATGGAAGGACGAACACTGATGGTGCGACAGCAGCGGGACTACGCGGCGATCGCCGGAAAGCTTCCGCCGGCCGGCGATCGAACGGCGCGCATGCAGGCGGTGGTCGACGCGCTCTGGGACGCGCTGGCCGACAAAGGCGTCTCGTGGGTAGGTTTTTATGTGCACGAAGGCGGAGACGAACTGATCCTCGGGCCGCGGCGGGACAAGCCCGCGTGTTCGCCGATCGGGTTGCACGGGGCCTGCGGCCAATGCTTCCGCGCGCGCCGGCCGCTGGTCGTGCGCGACGTAAAGGATCTGGGTGCGGGGTACATCGCCTGTGATCCGCGCGATCAGGCCGAAGTCGTGCTGCCGCTGTTCACGGCGGATGAAGCGTGTTGGGGGGTCCTGGATGTCGACAGCTTCGAGGTAGGGGCCTTCGACGAATCGGACGTCGCCGGACTGTCGATCGTTTTGCGGAAGGCCGGCCTTACGGTCTGAGCCGCGTTCGTCTCGGCGGCAGAGATTTCCCCAAGTCTCACGCTCAATCAAGATTCCGAGGACTACGGCGCCTGTCGCTACATGCTTCCGGCTGTCCCGGCGCTCAGTCCGCCCCGCCGGCCCCTTTCCGGCCCAGGGCTTTTTTCGAGCAAATCAGCGAGTCGCCTCTCCCACGACCAACAACCCGCCGCTTACGCCGCTCGTCCGGCCGTCAGATCGCTGATCACCGGCGCGCCCGACGACTCGTCGATCGCCACGAAGACCGAGCGATAGATTCCGCCGTCGTGCCGTCCGCCGACGTGCCGCCAGTTCACGCGGAAGAAGTGATTTCCGCCGCGCGACCACAGGTGCCGGACGTCCAGCGTCGCCTCGCTCTCGTAGTATGCGGCCGCGATCAAGCGCCGATACGAGTCCAGCGACTCCAGCGACATTCCCTCGGACTCCAGCAGCCCCACGTTTCCGCCAGTCAGTTCGCTCATGGTCAGCCCCCCAAACCGCACCGCCCGCCGCCCCCCGAACCACTGCGCACGGCCGGCACAGTTCCATGTGTCATTAGACGCATACGGAATGCAAAGAGTGACCGATTACAAAATTTCTTCGCGAGTCGCATGGCCTGCGACAGTGAGGGCGACGCCGAAAGAGGGCTACCGAGCGCAGCAGAGCCGCGAACGAGTACCTGTTACTCTCGCCACTCCAGCCGTCGCGGCCAGACGTCGTCGAACTTCGGGAGTTCGGGCTTGCCCTCCGGCCGAATGTGGGCGAAGAGCGTGCTCCTGGTCTTGTCGTAGGCGACGCGGCCGTTCACGACGGAGTAGTGGACCTGCGTCATGTAATGCAGGATGTCGCCGTCGCAGACGATCATGTCGGCGTCTTTGCCTGCCTCGAGCGAGCCGACGCGATCATCGACGCCGAGCACGCGGGCCGCGTCGATCGTGATTGTGCGCAGGGCCTCTTCGTTGGACATGCCGCCGCGCACGGCGAAGCCCGCTTCCATGTTCAGGTGGAGCAGATCGCGTCCGGCAAGGCCCATGACGGTGATGGCGGTGGTGGGCGGGACGACCGCGACGGTCACGCCGTGCTCGGAGAGGCGGTGCGCATTTTCGATGGTCGCGCCGTGGGGATACATCGAACGCTCGTCGCGGACGCGGAGGTTGTCGTTTACCTGCTGGCGGGGCGTCACGATGACCGAGACCGGCGCGCGGCCGAGTTCCTCGGCGCAGAGCCAGCCCTCATAAGCGCCGCGGATCACGAGGTCGAAATCGAACTGGCGGGCGATGTCGGCGACGGCCCGCAGGTCCTCGGCCCGGTTGGCGTTCGTTACGGCCGTCGCTTCATGCTGCAGCAGCTTCAGATATTGCTCGTAGGGGCCCTTGAGCCAATCCTTGTCGGGGGCCTTGGCGTCCTTCTTACGCGGCTTTTCGAGCTCGAACTGCTTCAATTCGCGGATGTAGTTCCGCACGCGCTCGAGGTCGGAACGGACCTTCGGCCGCTCGCGATTGTCGAGGTTCAGATTCACGAAGAGATTGCGGCGGATGACGATGTCGTCGACCGAGCCGTAGGTGAGCTTGGCGGCGTCATTCCCGGCGATCGCGGTGGTGATCCCGCCGGCGAGGGCCATGAGCTGGGCGGAGGAGAACACATCGGTCGTATCCTCGACGGCGCCGCCGCCATGCAGGCCGCCCGCGCCGGCCGCCACGAGGCCGGGATAGACCCACATGCCTTTCGCATCGATGACGTCGCACTCGATCGGAAGCTGAATGTCCGCGCCCATGGCGATGATCTTGCCGTTCTTGGCGAGCACAGTGCCGCGGGCGATCTCCGGACCCACGACCGGGTGGATGCGGCCATTGATGACGGCTGAATAGTGATCCGGTTCTTCAGCCGGCTTGGAAGTCGTGCTGGTGGAAGTGCTGGTCGAGGTCGTCGTGGTGGACGACGCGCTCGCGGGATGCGATCCCGGGGCGCTCGACGTAGCCGGCGGTCCGCCGCCCGGTCCTCGGCCTTCCCCGCGCCGCCGCCGCCGTTCGCCCGGTTGCGACTCCGGTTCGCCGTGCGGCCGGGAAGCCGGCTGGGTTTGCGGCTGGGAGGCCGGCTGCGATTGCGGCTGGGTGGACGGCTGCGAATCCTGATACGTGAGATCGTCGGCGGCGCTGGAATTTCGCACAAACGCCACCGACGCGAATGCGACGAGAAAAATGCCCGCCGAAACGGCAAGACGCCGCCGCGCGACGAGTCGAGGACGCAAGTTACAAACTCCGGTAACACGGTTGTTGGCCGCCGCGTTCGCCATCGTCCATGCTCGACTCTCGCGCATCACTCCAGCCCCTCCACGCGATGGACGATCTCGCCGCCGATCATGACTTCCCGCACGCGCGCTCCGGCCGCGAGCGGATCCCCGTCGAGGAAGATCAGGTCGGCCTCTTTGTCTTTTTCGATCGTGCCGAAGCGCTTGTCGAGCCCCAGCACTTTCATCGGTTCGATGGTGACGGCCTTCAGCGCGTCCTCGCGCGCCCAGCCTTCGCTAACCAGTTCGGCGATGCGCTGCAAATAGATCTGCCGCTCGTAAAGCCCGTCACCCGGCGGCGTCACGGCAACGGTCGAGCCGGCCTTGGTCATTTCGCGGATGGTCAGAATCCGCTCGACGGAACTCGGCATGCGATCGGCGTAGGGCATCATGACGAGCCGCGCCTTCTTTTCGCCAAGCTGCGAAGCGACCTCGAAGAAGCCCGATTGCGGCATGTTTCGCAGGCTGAAGACGTGCGCGATGTCGAACGATTCGAGCACCTGCAACGTGTGCAGCACGTCGGACGGGCTGTTCAGTTCGATGATCGCAAATACGCCGTCTTTCTTCTGGATGAGATCGACCAGCGGCTGATAGGCCGGGTCGATCGGCGGCGGCTGAAATGCCGGTTGCGAGGCCGGGGCGCTGGCCGGCTGCGACGCCGGCGGCTGCGAGGCGGGCGCGGACGCCGGAGCGCTTTGCGGCGCCGCCTTCGCTTCGGCGGCCTTCTTCGCGGCTTCCTGCTTCTGTTTCTCTTCGAAGTCCTTCTTGGCCTTTTCAACCTTTTCGATCTCGGCCTTCGCCTTTTCGAGCGCGTCGCGGAGCACGCGCTTTTCGGCGGCGATGCGAATGAAACCCGGCGACGTAAGCGTGCGCGTCTCGGCCGGACCGCCCGTGTGCGTAACCAGGGCGCGGCCGGGAATGCCGCCGCCCGCGGGCACAAGGGCGATCGTCGTGAAGCCGTGATCGAGCAGGTCGTCGAACATGCCCGCGTGCCAGACGAATTCGTCCGCGGCCGTGAGCTGCGAGAAGATGCCGTTTCGCCCGTAACCCGGCAGGCCGAAGCGCGTACCGACGTCCACCAGGCCCGGCATGACGACGCGATCGCGAGCATCGATCACACGCGCGTTCAGCGGATACTCGATACCGCGACCGACGCTGCGAATCTTGCCGTTTACGAGCACGATCAGACCGTCGCGAATTTCCTGGCCGCTGATCGTGATGATCTTCCCGGCCTTGATGACGGTGAAACGCTCGTCATCGTCCGGAGTCTGCGCGACCGCGGGGCCGGCGACGCCCGCGATGGAAACGAGCGCCAGCAGGGCGGCCAGCCGCCAAGGCCTCGCCGGCCGCGCGGAACTCGAAATGGGACTTACCTCACTCATCGCTCACCTGCTTCTGTCATTCCGCAATCGGCTCTCTGCAATCCGCACGGCTCAGAATCGGCGCACGCCCTTCGACGCGTCGTAGACGATCTTTCCGCTCACGATGGTCATCAGGCACTGCGAACGCGGGTCGAGCGGGTCGCCGGTCCAGACGGCGAAATCGGCATCCTTCCCGGGTTCAATACTGCCGAGCCGGTTGTAGATTCCCAGTGCCTTCGCCGGTAGCGCGGTCACGCCGCGCAGCGCCGTGTAGGGCAGCCACCCGTACCAGCAACTCATCGTCGCTTGGTAGCTCAGTTCTTCTTGGGGGATGACCGGAGCATCTGTGTTGTAGCCAATGCGGTCGACGCCGTTTTTCTGCCAAGCGGCCGCAAAGCCGACCATGCGGTTCGCCGTGCGGTCAAAGTGAAATCCACGGGGGCCGCAGATCACGAAGGCGTCAGTGTCGCGGAGCAGCGGCCCCACCTTCCAGCCGTCGAATTCAGAGTGGTCGAGGACGACCCAGAGCTTGAGTCCCTTGGCCAGCATTTCGACCGTCGTCATGACGACCTGATAGATCTGCGTATGGACCGTGACCGGAAAATCGCGGCGGAACAAGCCGCGAAATCCATCCCAGGTCGGGTCAAATTCTGGCTTATCCTTCGTCAGGCCTTTCTCGTAGGCCTCCCATCTCTGGTGATAGGCGAGGGCCTTGAGCAGGGTTTGTCGCGTGTTCCAGTTCATGAACGAGCGCGTGTTGCCCCCCATGTACCACTCGGGGTTGCCGGCTTGCGCGATTTTCAGGGAACCGGGCGACCGGACAATCACCTCCTGAGGCGAATCGCCGCCGGTCTTGGTGACGGTGCCGAAGCCGCTCATGTTGGTACCGCTACCGGGAATGAGCATGACCGTCGTTACGCCGCCGCTGCGGGCGCGCGCGACGAGGTAATTGTTTGGATCGATCGTCGCCCGCGTGTCGAGGCCGGGATTGGTCTGGTAGACCATGTCGTTCAGATCGCCGAGATTGCCGGCCACGTGATCGTGGCAATCAACCATGCCGGGCACGAGCCATTGATCGCGCAGGTCGTATTGCCGATAGCCGGCCGGAATCTTGACCTCGGAAGCCCCGCCGGCCGCCTCAATCTTGCCGTTCTTCACGAGCACGATCGCGTCGTTCACCACGTGGTCGGCGTCATCCATCACGACGATCTTCGCCACGCGGAACGCCAGGCCGGTCGAATCCGCGGTGGGCTGAACAACCGGCGTGGTTTTCTGTGACGCGTCGCCGCTCTGTGCAATCGCCGGTCGGGCCGCGACACTCACTACGACTAGGAGCGCCGCCAGAACGCGCGCGTGCCCGCGATTACCTGCGACGAATTTGCCATTTGCCTTTCGCCATTCTCTATTCACCCCGCACCTCCTCTCCGCCCACCAGCACGCGCTCCAACCGGCTGCCGGCGTCGAATGGATGGCCGCTGAAAATCACCAGATCGCCGTCCTTACCCGGTTCGAGCGAACCGACGCGATCGTCGATGCGATACATGTGGGCCGCGTCACTCGTCAGGGCCCGCAGCGCCGCGTCGCCGCCCATGCCCTGCTGCGTGGCAAAGAGCGCCACGAGCGGCAGCGTCCGCGCACCGTCTTCGGCGTTGCTCTGAAGCGCGAGCGCCACACCGAGCCGCTCCAATTCGCCGGCCACGCATTCGAGCTTGCCGTCGCGTCGACGCAGGACGCCGGTCGGCGCAATGATGCCGACGTTGTCCTTGCGCGACTTGAATTCGTCGGGGATGTCGTCGGCCTGATCGGCGTCGAGCAGCACGAGCGGAATCTTGTACTCATCCACGAAGAGCTTCAGCGCTGCGCGGATTTCGGCCGGAGTCGAGGCCCGCACGACGGCTGCGGCTTTGCCGGCCAGCAGGGGGCGCAGCGGCTCAAGATTCTCGTCCGTCTTGGGTGCGCGGGGCCGGCCGTCCTTGCCGGTCCTCTTGGTGCGTGTGATCGAAAATTCGACCGCCGATTTGTCGGTGCGCCGCGCTTCGATATCGAGCTTGAACTGGTCACCGAGCGCCACGGTGCCTTTCATGTGGTCTTCGGCATCCAGAGTCCGCGTGAATGGTGGGGCGGCCCCAGGCGTGTCCTGCTCGACCTCGATCGTGATGTCCTTGCCCATTCCAGCGTGCCGGTCAGCTTCGCTTCCTCGTCTTCGCCCGGCACGTTGGCAGCCTTCGATTGCGTTGCCGGCGAGCTTGAGCGTCATGGTCGCTGTCACCGGTTCGGGAATCCAGGCACCCGCCTGGAAGTCGTTACCTCCCAGACGCCGGTGAGCGGGTCAGGGCCGCTGGCGGTCACGGTCTCGGCCGTCTCTTCTTTGGGCTTTTCGACGGTCTTGCCGGCTTCCTTATCCTTTTTCCACTTCTCCAGTTCTTCGTTGTACTTTTTCCACTGCTCCTCGTACTTCTTCGCGGCTTCGAGGGCCGCCTTCAGCGGGTTCACGCCCAGCAGGGGATCAGCGCCGCGCAGCGAGAACAGCACGGCCGCCACGTCCCGAACGATCAATTCGCCGCCTGCGCCCCAAGTCTTGGCCGCCGCGATGCGCGCGCCGTTCGGCGCGCCGTTGTAGGCCGAGACGAGCACGGTCGTGATGCCGGCGCGGGCGACGCGCTGAAACTCCGGCCCGGCGACGCTGAGTAGCGACGCGATCGAGAGATCGGGCTGGGCGACGTTGCGGTCGCCTTCGAGGCCGAGATGGCTGTGGGCGTCGATGAAGCCGGGCGCGACGAATCCGTTCGATCCGGCGTCGATGACTTTCGCGCCCATCGGCACCGGCACGCGCTGACCGATCGCGCGCACTTTGCCATCTTCAATCAGGACGCTCGCGTCGCGCAGGATCGTGCCGTTTCCGACCCAGATCGTGCCGGCTTTGACGACGACCGTGTGCGATTCCGGCACTTCGAACGCCGGGCGGCCGTCGATGTAGGTGCGCTGCACGCGCGAAGAAATTTCCAGCGGCCGGCCGCTGAGCACGACAAAGTCGGCGTCACGTCCGGGTGCGAGCGAGCCGACGCGCTCCGCCACGCCGAGAATCTCGGCCGGCACACGCGTGATGCCCGCCAGCGCCGCCTCGGGCGACAGACCGCCGCGCACCGCCAGCGCTGCGATGATTTGCGGGTCGTTTCCCCAATCGCCCTCGGGGCCGGTCAGCGCTACCTTCGCTCCGGCGCGCGCCAGCCGGGCGGCAACGTCGACCCTTGGAACGAACGCCTCGGGGTCGGGGCCGAGTCCGTCGGCGGTCGAGCGATAGGGCACCTCAACCCGCACGACAACGGGCAGACCCGATTTCACGATGGCGTCCGCGTTTTCCTCGCCCTCGCTGAGCGCGACGAGGTAGGCGGGCACGTTTTCGCGTTTGAGCCAGTTGATCGCGGCCGCGATGTCCACGGCCTGTCGCGCCTGCACCCGGAGCAGCGCGTGCGCGCGTAGCGCATCCGCAAGTCCACGCGTGTGTACGCTGAACTTGGAACCAGCCGGGCGCTCGCCCTTGATGAGCGCCTTGGCAGCCGCGAGTTCCGTCTCCAGTTCGAGCGCTTCGCCCAGCCGCGTTTCCGGCCGTTGATATTGGGCCGGTTCAATCGGCGTATCGGACGACGCATAGAAGGGCGGCTTCATGAGCGGTGGCGGCCGAAACACACCCAGATTGACGCTCAGGTCGGCCTCCTCCCTTAGCACGCGGCGCTGAGGATCGCCGCCGAGCTTTGCGACCGCGCCGCGCCCGCTGATCAGGCGATGTCCGCCGGAGCTGACGTGCGACGTGCCGGTGCCGCGGGCGAGCCAATCGCGGTAATCGCCGTACGAATCGAAGCTGTCGACCGCGCGATACGCGCCACTCGCGGTCTCGGGGCCGTTGTGCCAGCCGGTGACCGTGCCGCCGGCATCCACGAACGCCGGACAAATCACACCGTCGGGGAGATCGATGATCGGAAGATCGCCGGGAATCGCGAGGCCGGCCGTGCCGACGGCCGCAATCTTGCCGTCACGCACGATCATCACGCCGCCCTCGATCGGACCGGGCTGGTCGGTCGTCACCGGGTAGATCGTCTTCGCGCGGATCACGTACGAGCGCGGGGCGTCCTCGGCCGCCGCGGCTTTGGATTTGGCGTTTTTCCGGCCGGTGATCGATTCATCGGCGCGAATGAGCGGCGCGCACAGCGCCGCCAGACAGAACGCCGCGCACCAATACACTCGGCGACGGCCACGATTCCCGGTCACGCTGGACATTTGAGATTCGGCCTTCAGCATTTCGCGCCCGCTCCTTCGCATTCGTCGTTTCGTGCTCGACACGGGCTAGTCTTCCTGCTTGCCCGCGGGCGCGCTCTGGAGCAGACGCTGGATTCGCGCATCCTTCTCGCGCTCATAAGCGAGGATGCCTTCGACGAAGACCTTCTCGACGACGCTGTTGAAATCGAGCGGATCGCCGCTGAACACGACGATGTGTGCGTCCTTGCCCGCTTCCAGCGTGCCGAAGCGTGATTCAAGTCCAAGCGCCTTGGCGGGGTTGATCGTGATTGATCGCAATGCTTCGTCGCGCGGAATGCCGGCGCGGACGCACCGAGCCGCCTGATAGGTCATCATGCGCTCGGGCAGGGACTGGTCCGGGCCGGGCACCAGCGAAAACGGTACGCCGGCGTCGAAAAAGACCTTCGGCAGGAAAGTTTCCTTCACTTCGCCCGTGAAGGGGTGCGTCTCGCGCCACGTCATGTTTTCCGGCAGGACGATCGGCCGGGCGGCCGCCTTGATCTCTTTCACCGCCTTGTAGCAATCACCGCCGAGCACGAGCACTGTGCGATCGAGAAAACCGAATTCCTTTGCAAGTCGGACGGCCGCGCCGACATCCATCGCCGCGTCGCAGGCGATGATCGCGCCGAGCGGCTTGAACACCGTGGGACCGGGTTCGCCGAGGACGTGCACCTGTCCGCCCCGCAGTCGCAGCAGATTCGCGTGCGGCTCGTCGATGTCCTCGGCGCGGATCAGGTCCTTGCCTTGCTTGCGCGCTTCGGCCACGCCGACGCCGATTTCCTTGCCGTCTTTCTTGACCTGTTCTTCGTAGCGTTTTTCGGCGAGGTGATCGAGGTAGTCGTCGAGTTCGGCAAACGCCTCGCGCAGCATTTCCATCTGCACCATGCGGTCGGAGCCGGCCCGCGGCGCGACCGCGAGCTTCATGAACTGCCCTTCGGCCAGCGTCATCTCGGTCGCCGACAGGCCGATCGGGCGCACGACGCGTCCGAGACCGGCAATGACTGTGTTGTCGCCGGGAACGACATGGACGACGGTTTCGCCCAGCCGCAGGCACTCCTCGAAGAAAAGCTGCGACGGGTCGAGCGAATCGCCGATGTCGAGTTGCGGCGTAATCGGCCGCGATTCGTTCGGCACGTCCATGCCGCGTGTCACGCTGGCGATCACGGTGCCCGGCATGATCGTCTTGCCAGTCAGGTCGAAGACGCGCGCGTCGTAAGGGGGCTTCACGTCCGCGCCGATCGCGGTGATGCGTCCCTGTTCGATCAGCACGGTGCCCTTGTCGATCGGCGGGCCGCTGATCGGCAGAATCCGCGCGCCGGTGAGCGCGACTTTCGCCGGCGGATCGCCGGCCGACGCCGCACCCGCGAGACACGCACACGTCAGTAACGCGATCAACCGCAATGCTTGCACATCTCGCTCCCGATTGGCAGCGCCCGACTGAGGACAGTCAGACTTCCCGGCCGTTCGTCCGCCGGCTTGATTCGCCAACACTAATTGCGGCTTACCACCGCACCATCGATCACCACCAGCTTCGCCCGGCTGGTGGCGTCAAACGGATCGCCCGACCAGACCACGAGATCGCCGGCCGCGCCCGGCGCGAGTACGCCGGCTTTGCCTTTGAGCCCCATCATCTCGGCCGGAATGCTCGTCATCGCGGCCAATGCCGCCTTCTTCGAAAGGCCGTAGCGCACCGCGTACATACCCTGACGCACCAGACCTTCTTCATCGCGGAGTTCTTGCGCGGTCAGGGCGAATGGAATGCCGCGCTCGGCCAGCCGCGCCGGCGTATTCAACCGCGCGTCTTCGCTCTCGCCCGCGAAGGCCCGGAACCCTTGCGGAACGTCGTACAGCGGCCCATAGATCACGGGCACATTGGCCGCCTTCAACTCGTCGAGACACTGATATGCCTCCGTGGCCTCTTCGAGGATGAAGCGCAGATTGAACTGCTTGGCAGTGCGAATCATCTCCAGGATGTCGAGCTGCATGCGCGCCTGCACGCGCAGCGGAATTTCGCCTTTGAGCACGCCCTGAAGCACCGGGATCGCCGCCGCATCCGGGACGTCCACGCCTTTAAGCGGCAAGCCTTCGGCCGCGCGCTGGGCGTCATAGAGCGCTTTGTGCATGACCCAGTCGACGCCCATGCGCGTCGTGGGGCGTCGCGTGTACATCGTCGCCCAGCCGCCGTACGGCAGGCGATTCGACGCCCCACGCGCGGAGGGGTCTTCGCCCATGCTCGCCTTCACCGCATCCTCGGCACGCACGACGCGTTTTCCGAGCTTGCCGGCCGTCTTCACGATCGCGCCTCGCGCGCCGATCACACTGGCGGAATCCGGCGAGACGAACACGGTCGTAACGCCTTCGCGCGCCAGGCGGGCGAAATCGGGACTTTGAAGATCGACAGCGTCGAGCACGCGCAGTTCGGGAATCACTTCGGAGGACTGTTCGGCCCAGGTCGAAGAGGCCGACACACCGGCGGCGAGCCGCTCTTCCATCTGGAGCGGCGTACGCGGGCCGGCACAGGCCGGGCCGCAGACCTCTTCCTCGGCGGCCGCGTGTTTGGCCTCGGCCGCCTCGTCGCCGAGGCGATCCCACATGCCCGGTTCGTGAATGCGCCCGGTCTGGAAGTACCACTCCGACGCGGAGCGCGGCATCCGCGCGCCGACCGAGCACATGGCGTCGATCAGACCGGGGGTGACCACGCCGTCTCCGGCGTCGATCACTTCCGCTCCCTCCGGAATCGCCAGACCGGCGCCCAGCGCATCGATCGCGCCATCGCGGATGATGATGACGCCGTTTTCGATCGGATCGCCGGAAACGGGCCAGATGTGCGCTGCCTTGATGACCGTTACGCCGGCCGCGGCCGGGGCCGTCGAGAGCGCGGTGAAACTGCCGACAAACAGGATGGAGACGACGCTCAAAATGCGCGGGAAGTTCCGCATTACGCACACCTCCGGATCGGCGTTCACCCCGGGAGCAGGCATGAGACACGTGCCTGCCCGGCCGATCGGGTACACCAGTTTTCTATCGCGCCACGCGCCGCCCGTCGCAGAAAACCGCGATCGGGCGCGAGCGCAGGTCCAGCGGGTCGCCCGATAGCACGACCAGGTTGGCCCGCGTGCCGGTGGCGATGGCGCCGAGTTCTTTGTCGATGCCGTAGATGGCGGCCGGCGTGCCGGTAATCGCAAGGCGGGCGGTTTTCGCGCTCAAGCCGTTCCGTGCGGCCAGCGCCGCGCCGATCCGCAGCGACTCCGCGCCGCGATAGGGCAGTCCGCCGGCGATCGCGACGCGCACTCCGGCAGCCTCGTACAGGCCCGGCGCCGCCAACGCGCGGCGGCTCGAGTTGTAATCCAGCGGGCCGACGACCACGGGCAAGCCTGCGCTCGCTACTTCGGAAGCCGTATCGCGGGCTCCATCAGTATTAATGACCACCGGCTTGAAGCCGAAAGTCGTAGACAATTCGATCGTCGAGAGCACATCGGCCGCTCCGGGCGCGACGACCAGCGCGCCGCGCTTGCCGGACAGCATGCCGCTCAGCGGGTTTTCCGCCGGCTTGCCGCGCGCCCCAGTGAGCGCCGCGCGCAGCATTCCGAG
The DNA here is from genome assembly GCA_044225155.1 of Phycisphaerae bacterium. Taxonomy (GTDB): domain Bacteria; phylum Planctomycetota; class Phycisphaerae; order UBA1845; family Fen-1342; genus CAYMBL01. The sequence continues at coordinate 16,263 of JBGAJB010000035.1, forward strand.
CGCTCCGCTGCGCGAGGTCGGATCGCGTTCCGGTCGAAAAACGCTCGGCGACAGCGAAATCGCAATCGGTCCGGGGATGCTCAGGCACCGGGCATCGTTTTCGCCCGCGCCCGCGACGACGAACGCCGCTTGTCCGCCGACGAGATTGCCGTCATTCGGGGAAAGCACAAACGCTGTTACACCGGCTCGAACCGCCTCGCGCAGGGTGTGATCATATTCGTTGAGCGACGTCGCAGCCGAGGCGTCCGGCTGCATCGCGCTCGCCGATTCGATCAGTTGATCGGCGGCGGTGATCGCCGAGTAAGAGTCGACAAAGCCCGGCGAAAGAACCCCATCCGGGAACTCTTCGACTGTGACGCCGGAAGGAACGCTGCCGCCGACTTGCGAGATGCGGCCGTTATTGATGACAACCAGCCCGCCGTTTTCGATCTCACCTTTGGGATTCACCCAGGCGCGGCACTTGAGAATGCGTGAATCGCCTTGCGTCTGTGCCGAGGCTTGCCCGAAGTCGGCCAACACCAGTGCCAGGATCAAACCCGGGAGGGCGAGGTTCCCGCCGAGCCGTCCGAAGCGCCAAGCCGCGTTTCGCTCACGCCGCATGGATTTGCCGTCTGCCATATGCCCTTCGCAATTCAAGGCTATTCCCCGCTCTTGGCCGCTTTTTTGCGATCGAACACTTCGCGACCATCGACGATGACGTGTTCCGCGACCGCGCCGGGCGCGAACGGATGCGCGCTCCAGATCACGAGATCGCCCGCGAGCCCTTCGTGGACGCGCCCGACGTGTTCAGAGACGCCCAGCAGCTCGGCGGCGTCCGATGTGATCATTTTCAGCGCTGTATCGGAATCGTGGCCCGGACCGACCGTCGCAGCCGCTCGCAGCGCCAAGTTGGAGGTCGCGCCTTCGGCACCCGGACCTGATCCGAGATAGACCTTTACGCCGGCGCTGGCGAGTTTTTGAACTTCGTCCGCCTCCTGGTAGCGCCTTGGTCCGCCGTCGAATTGCAAGGTGGGCTGCGCCGCACCGACGACGACTGGGATATCCCACTCCGCCAGCTTTTCGGCCACACGGACCGCGCCGCTGGCCCCTTCGAGAATCAGCGGCAGATGGTTGTAACGCGCGACGTTGGCCACGTTCAGGATGTCTTCGGGCCGCTCGGTTTCAACACGCAGCGGAATCTTTCCATCGATGACGTCGAGCGCCAGTTCGAGATTGCGATCCTTGCGCGGCTCCTCCGGCTTTTTGATTTCTTCCTTTTTCTCGTCCTTCTTTTCGCCGGGAGCCTCGGGTTTGGGTGGATCGTCGTAGAAGGTCGGGTCTGTGTTGAATTGTTCGGAGTTTTCGGCCGCCTGCGTTTGTTCGACGGACTCGCGCGGCTGAGGTTGTGGCTGCGGACGCGGACGACGGCGCGGCCGGTCGCCGGGACCGCGGCGCGGCCGATCCGGCTCGGCCTCAGGCCCCCCGCCGCCCGACTCGGGCTTTTTCTCTTCGTCTTTCGCGCGCGGCACGTTCGGCCCGCGCTTGCGGACCTTTTCCTCGTATTCCTTCAGATCGACCGCGTAGTCTTCCTGCACACGACGATACTCACGGGCCTGCTGCCAGATATTCTGGAAATCGCGCAGCGCCCGCAGCCGGCCAAGCGCATTGATGCGGCCCGCCACGCCGTAGCTCGCGCACAACGACGCATCGTCGCGCAGTATCCAGTCCTCCGGCGTGCCCTCAGGGATGAGTCGAACGACCGCGCCTTGTCCGCCCAAGCCATCCGGACTGCGCCCTGGAATGTAGACGGCGGTAACCCCTTGCCGGAGCGCGTCGCGCATTTCATGGATCGCGTAGGGATCAAAGGCGTCGGCCGCGTGAGCCTGCGCCGACACGCCGCCGGCGGCGCCAATCCGGGCCGCAAGCGAACTCCAGACGTCAATCAGGCCGGGCGTAACAAATTTTCCCTCGGCGTCGATTTGCTCGCCTTCGCTGGGCGGTACGAGCGCGCCGATGGCCGTAATTTTTCCGTTGTCGATCTTGATCGACACTCTTTCGAGCTTCGTACCATCTCCGACGAGTACAGTCGCATTCTCGATGAAGATGGACTCTCCGGCGCTCGCGACCGGCGGCGCCAGGCTCGCAATCAACCAGGCCAGGCCAAGGGGAATGACAGATCGAGCGCTCCATGCGTTGCCGGAATTCGCCGTGCGCGGCGTCGCGTTATGCAATGTCGTCCGCCTCTGAATCGACTGAGTCAGGTCGAGGGGATCACCCTAAACGTTCGCCGCCCCGCGCGTCAATCGCGTAAGCGCTGTGAACCGCTGATGCTCCCAAGAAACTGGACGGACAGCGCCGCGAAGACCCGTCAGATTCAGCCGTTCGCCGGCCAGTAATAGTTGCGGGCGTATTCGCCGAGCATGCGGTGCGCGCTGAATGGGCCGCAAACCGACTTCATCGACGCCGTCATGCGACGTACCCAGGTACGCGGCACGCCGTCTCGTCCTCGTTCGTAGAACTCCGGCACGATTTTTCGCTCCAGAAGCTCGTAGATCGCGCCCGCGTCGTAGCGATCCTGGGCGGTCGGACTTTTCAGCTCGCGCCCGTCGCCGATCGCCCAGCCGTTCTTGCCGTCGAAAGACTCCGGCCACCAGCCATCGAGAATTGAGCAATTGATCCCGCCGTGCAGGGGGGGCTTCATGCCGCTCGTGCCCGAGGCTTCCATCGGCCGGATGGGATTGTTCAGCCAGACGTCGACGCCGCTCGTCAGCATGCGCCCGACATGCATGTCGTAGTTTTCGATCAGGACGATGCGGCCGCGGAGGCCCGCGAGCCGCGCGGCCTGATAAACGCGTTGCGCGAATTCCTGCCCGCCCTTGTCGGCGGGGTGCGCTTTGCCGGAAAAGACGAATTGCACGGGCCGCCGCACGTCGCCGACGATGCGCGCCAGTCGCTTGGGGTCGAGGAATACGAGCGGAGCGCGTTTGTAGGTAGCAAAGCGACGCGCGAAACCGATCGTCAACGCCTGATCGCTGAACGTCTGGTGCGCGACGATCAAATCATCGACCGGGCCGACGCGGCGCTGAATCTGTTCCGCCAGCCGTGCCCGGATAAACGTAATCAGTCGGGCGCGCAGCATGTTCCGCGCCGCCCAAAACTCGTCCGGAGGAATGCGATCCGCGTTCTTCCACCAATCGTCATCCGCTCCGGCCCCGACCCAGCGCGGCTTGAGGTAGCGGTTGTAAAGCGGCTGCATTTCCGCGGCGAGCCACGTCTGCGAGTGCACGCCGTTCGTGATGTGCCCGATCGGAACTTCGTCGGGGCTGGGTGCGCCATAGAGCTTCTGCCACATCTTGCGCGATGTCTCGCCGTGCAGCTTGGCGACACCATTCGAGCGATCGGCCAAATTCAGCGCGAGCACGGTCATGCAGAGCGGTTCATGCTCGTCGGCCGGATTTTCACGCCCGAGTCCGAGCAGATCATGCGGCGTCAGACCCACATCATCCGCCAAGGCGCGGAAGTACTTCAGCACGAGCTTGGGCGCGTAGCGATCGTGACCGGCGGAGACAGGCGTGTGGGTCGTAAAGACCGTGGAACGCCTGACTAAGTCGACCGCATGATCGTGCGATTGGCCGGTGGCGCGAATGCGGCGGAGGCGCTCCAGCCCGCAGAATGCCGCGTGCCCTTCGTTCAGGTGATAGACCGTCGGCCGCACTTCGAGCGCATCCAGCGCGCGCAGGCCGCCGACCGCGAGCAGAATCTGTTGTTCGAGTCGATGTTCGGGATCACCCTGGTAGAGCTTGTCGGTGATCTTGCGATCGGCGGGCGTGTTCTCGGGCACGTCGCTATCCAGTAGCAGCAGACGTGTGCGTCCGACCGTGGCCTGCCAGACGCGCGCGTGCAGCGTGCGATTCGCGAGCGGCAGGTAAATGTGCCGGCCGGTGTCCACGATCGGCCAGCGCTCAAAGGTGTGCTTGGGGAATTCGACCCGCGTGCTGCCGTCCGTGGCGAGCGATTGGCGGTAGTAGCCGTGGCGATAGATCAAACCGATGGCGACCAGCGGAATGCCGAGGTCCGACGCAGCCTTCAGATGATCGCCGGCCAGCACTCCCAACCCGCCCGCAT
>JBGAJB010000036.1:0-2330 GCA_044225155.1 Phycisphaerae bacterium
GTGGATCTGATCGTCACCGCCACGATTACGCCCGACTATCTGCTGCCGAGCACGGCCTGCCTCTTGCAGAGCGAGCTGGGTTGCCGCTGGGTACCGGCGTTTGATCTCGTGGCGGCGTGCTCGGGCTTTGTGTACGGCCTGGTTTCAGCCGCGCAGCACATTGTTTCCGGCATGGCGAAAAACGCGCTGGTCGTCGGCGCGGAATGCCTGACGCGGATTACCGACATGGAGGATCGCACGACCGCGATTCTCTTCGGGGACGGCGCGGGTGCGGCGGTCCTGCGGCCGAGCACTGATCCGAATCGCGGCATTCTCGCCGCCAACATGGGCGCCGATGGCGGGCGCGCGAAGCTGATCTGGGTGCCGGCCGGCGGCGCGGCCGAACCGGCCAGCCAGCGCACGATCAACGAGCGTCTGCACTGCATGCGAATGAAAGGCCGCGAGGTCTACAAATTCGCAGTGACGCAGATGCAGGAGCTGCTGGATCAGACGCTGGCCGAGGCGGGAGTTACCGCCAACGACCTCAAGCTGATCGTGCCGCATCAATCCAACCAGCGCATCATCGAATCGGCCTGCGAGAAACTGAATCTGCCGGCCGAGCGCGTCGTGATTAACATCGATCGATATGGCAACACGTCGGCCGCCTCGGTGCCGATGGCGCTGCACGAAGCCGTGATGGACGGGCGGCTGAAGCGTGGCGATCTGGTGCTGCTGATCGCGTTTGGCGCGGGACTGACCTGGGCTTCCGTCCTGCTGAGATACTAAGTGATGTCACACGCCGCACTCTTCCCCGGGCAGGGCGCCCAACTCGTCGGCATGGGAGCCGACGTGGTCCAGCAGTCGCCCCGGGCCCGCGAAATCTTTTCCGCCGCCGATGCCTTGCTCGGCCTGCCGCTTTCGCAGTACTGCTTCACCGGGCCGGCGGAAAAGCTCGAAGAAACCGACATTCAACAACCCGCGATCTTCGTCACCAGCGTGGCGCTCTATCACGCCGCGATTGACGGCGGCCGCATTCGTCCGACGCAGTTCGTGGCGATGGCGGGGCTGAGCCTGGGTGAATACACGGCGCTGCACCTCGCGGAAGCGCTGCCGTTTGAAGACGCCTTGCGACTCGTCTATCGCCGCGGGCAGCTCATGCAGGAAGCGGCCCGCAAATCGGCCGGCGGCATGGTTGCGCTGATCGGGATGGACGAGGAAAAGGCCCTCGCGCTTTGTGAATCGGTGGGGGCGTCCGGCCGTGTCAGTCCTGCGAATTACAACTGTCCAGGACAGATCGTCATTTCGGGCGACAAGGCGGCCTGCGAAGCGGCGGCCACGCGCGCCGAGGAATTCGGCGGGAAGGCGACCGTGCTAAAAGTGGCCGGCGCCTTCCACAGTGAATTGATGAGACCGGCCGCCGACGCTTTTCGCGAAACGCTGGCCGCGGCGAAATTTGCGAAGCCGCGCGTTCGCGTGCTGGCCAATGTTGATGCGGGTGTGCACGCCGAGCCGGCCGCGATTCGCGAATCGCTCTACCACCAGGTCTGCAATCCGGTGCGCTGGGAAGCCTGCGTGCGGCGGCTGATGTCCGAGGGCGTCGCGGAATTCTGGGAGATCGGTCCGAATCGCGTTCTCACCGGCCACATGCGTAGAATCGATCGCAAGGCCAAGATCACGAACATCAGCACCGCGGCCGATCTGGCGCCGCCCAGCAGCGGAGGTGCGGCATGACGCTCGAAGGACAAATCGCCCTCGTCACGGGCGGATCGCGCGGGATCGGCAAGGCCATCTGCCAGGCTCTCGCCGGTGAAGGTGCGACGGTCTACGCCACGGGCCGCAGCACGTCGTCCGTGAGCGCCTGGACGGCCGAGAACGCGACCTGGCAACAGCGGGTGATTCCGGTCGCGCTGGAGATCACCGACAAGACGGCATGCCAGAAGACGATCGACGACATCCTCGAGAAACACGAACGGCTCGACATTCTCGTGAATAACGCCGGCATCACGAAGGACGGCCTCGTGATGAGCATGGAAGACGATCAGTTCGACTCCGTGATCGATACAAATCTGCGCGGCGCGTTCTGGACGATCCGCGCCGCGACGCGCGCCATGGTGCGTGCCCGGCGAGGGCGCATCATTAATATTGCCAGCGTTAGCGGCGTGATGGGCAACGCGGGGCAGGCCAACTATGCGGCCGCGAAAGCCGGTCTGATCGGACTGACCAAGTCAGTCGCGAAGGAAGTCGCGAAGCGCGGCATCACTTGCAATGCCGTCGCTCCGGGCTTCATCGAGACCGACATGACGGACGTGCTGCCGGACAAGCTGAAGGACGGCGTGAAGCAGCTCATCCCG